>NZ_CP067977.1:904500-1206000 GCF_016656965.1 Brevundimonas vitisensis | reverse complement strand
GGCCAGGGCCGCTTCGGCGGTGGCCACCGCAATCTGGTTGAGGCCCAGGACGACGTCTCCGGCAGCATAGAGGCCCGGAATCCGCGTCGCCTGATGGGCGTCGGTCTTCATCAGGTCGTCATCGGTCGTCTCGGCGCGAAGAGCCTCGGCCAATTCGGCATTGGGCGTGGTTCCGAGGGCGGAATAGATCATGTCGAAGGCATGGACCTGTCCGCCCCAGCACAGGGCGCGGACGTAGTCGTCCTGCAACTCCACATCGTCGATCGATCCCTCAACCAGGGTGACGCCCAGCCGGTCCAGCGCTGCGCGTTCGGTCAGGGCTTCGGCCGGGCCGATGTGGATCAGGGTGACCTGATCGGTATAGGTCCGCATGAAGGCGGCCTCGCGCACGCCCAGGTCGTCCTTGCCGATGATGGCCACGCGCTTGTCGATCGCCTCATAGGCGTCGCAGATCGGACAGATGCGGACGAGGGATCGCTTCACGGCATCCTGAACGCCGGGCAGGTCCGGGTGGTGATCGACCACCCCTGTGGCCAGCAGCACCGCGCGAATCCGGATGTCGCGGCCGTTCAGCCTGGCCACAAAGCCGTCGCCGTCGCGCGCCAGCGCTTCCACCCGGCCAGGCTCGATGACCGCATCATATTCCACCGCCTGATCGCGCATCCGGGCCAGGATGGCATCGCCGGTGATCCCCCTGGGAAAGCCCGGCATATTGTGGCTGACCGGAATCCAGCAGGCCCGCGGGGCGCCGCCGTCCGCCACCAGGACACGCCGCCGGAACCGCCCCAGATAGGTGGCGGCCGTCAGCCCGGCCGGACCGGCTCCGACAACCAGGACTTCGGGCTCATGGGTCATTGGCTGCGCCATGTGATGGGCCACAGGTCGGCGGGCAGACTCCAGCATTCTTCCATCCGTGTCTCGGACGTCAGGGCGAAGTCGCGGCCGGTCCAGGTCCAGGTGTTGGTGAAACCGCAGTCGCCGACGCCCCGCCCCTTGGCAAAGGCGGTCAGGATGCGGGTGGCGGGATCGTATTCGGCGTTGATGGGCGTCTCAGCCGGTTCGGCGGTGGTGGGCAGGGTGATGGCGCGGGGCGACTGCCCGCCCGGCCCGCTGATGACATAGCGATAGCCGACATTGTAGGCGCCGGAGAAACAGGGCACGCCCCACAGCTCGGTCGTGGCGTTCAGGCGCGCGGACTGGACCGCCCTCTGGAACTCGGGGCTGAAATCGGTGTCTGCGCGGCAGGTCTGGATTTCCGGCAAGGCCTCGACGGTGGCGGGCAGGACGGCATTTCCCTCGCCGTATCCCGCCTGATCGACGGCGGATGCCGCCCGGACACGGGGCAGCGGCGGCGGAGCCGGCACGCGCGATGCCGGGCCATCGCCACGCCGCAACAGGGCGGTGGTCGTATCCAGCCGTCCTTGCCGCTCGTCGATCCACAGCAGGGCGGCTGAGACGCCCGAAAGGGACAGGGTCTGGCTTTGCGAGCGGGTGGCCAGGCTGGCGCTCGTCCCGGTCGCCATGGCGGCCAGTGCGACCCGGGAATCGCGGGGCAGGGCGGCCCGCCCCGGTCCCGACAGGGCATAGCGGGTGCCGTCGACCGTCATCATCAGACCCGGTGTCGCCGTGCCCCCGTCTGACAGCAGGCCGCCGCTCAGATCGGGCCGTGCGTCCGGCCCTGCGGCCATGGCGATCCTGATCCAGCCCTCACCATTGCCCGCCGCGGACAGGGCAACGCAGTCGTTGCCATTGTCGCAGGTGACGATCCAGTCCCGGAAGCGTCGAGTCTCGGAGCGCGCCGCCGCCGGGGTCGCCGCGGGCTCGGCACCGCCGGGCTCGACGTTGGGGGTGGCGGCCGGCGCATCAGCGGGCGTTTCGCCCTGTCCAGACGGGTCGCTGCAGCCAGCTGTGAACAGGACCAGGGCCACGGTCACGGTGGAAACCCGTCGGGTAGACATCAGCCGGCCTCTCGAACCTCAGCGCTTGGTGAGGGCGGACGGCTTGTGCGCCGCCTCGGCCCCGGTCTTGCTGCTCTTGACCAGATACTCCGGGTTATCGGGCGAGGCCGCAACCTCGTGACCCTTGATATGGGTCGGCTTCGTCAGCTTGCGCACCACCTTGCCGGTGGAACGGCCCTGGCTGTGGGCCCAACTGACCGTATCGCCGGGTTTGAGGGATTTGTTCGTCATCGCGATCCTTCCTGCCTGCCTTCCCAATCAGCGAGCACGCGCCGCATCAGTTCCGGGTCGATCAGGACAGGGGCCTCGCAGAAGGTCCGGATCCAGCGATCCACCAGGTCTTTCGTTTCGTCATCCATGCAATCCCCGAATGTTGCGACCTGACCGAATGCAGGACGAAGCGGCGGGTTCAGCTTGACCGGACATGGTATTTTCGAGGCAGGGTTAATGCGCCGAAGGTCGCCCTTTGCGCCGCAAGCCTGGCCCGGCTATACCGCCGCCAACCCCATTGTCCCCCTCCCAGCACGAGAGCACTCATGGCCAAGATCAAGGTCGCCAATCCCATTGTGGACATCGACGGCGACGAAATGACCCGCATCATCTGGCAGATGATCAAGGACAAGCTGGTCTTTCCGTTCCTGGACCTTGAGCTCGACTATTACGACCTGTCGATGGAGAACCGCGACGCCACCGACGACCAGGTGACGATCGATGCGGCCCACGCCATCCAGAAGCACGGCGTCGGCGTGAAATGCGCCACCATCACGCCGGACGAGGCCCGCGTGGCCGAGTTCGGGCTGAAGAAGATGTGGAAGTCGCCGAACGGCACCATCCGCAACATCCTGGGCGGCGTGGTCTTCCGCGAGCCGATCATCTGCTCCAACGTGCCGCGCCTGGTGCCGGGCTGGACCCAGCCGATCGTGGTCGGCCGCCATGCCTTCGGCGACCAGTACAAGGCCACCGACTTCCTGATGCCGGGAGCCGGAACCCTGTCGATCAAATTCGTCGGTGAAGATGGCCAGGTGATCGAGCACGAGGTGTTCAAGTCGCCGTCGGCCGGTGTGGCCATGGGCATGTACAACCTCGACGATTCGATCACCGAGTTCGCGCGCGCCAGCTTCGCCTTCGGCCTTGGCCGTGGATTCCCGGTCTATCTGTCGACCAAGAACACCATCCTCAAAGCCTATGACGGTCGCTTCAAGGACATCTTCCAGAAGGTGTTCGACGAGGAATATGCCGACAAGTTCAAGGCGGCGGGCCTGACCTATGAGCACCGTCTGATCGACGACATGGTGGCCGCTGCCATCAAGTGGTCGGGCGGCTTCGTCTGGGCGTGCAAAAACTATGACGGCGACGTGCAGTCGGACGTGGTGGCTCAGGGCTTCGGCTCGCTGGGCCTGATGACCTCGGTTCTGATGACGCCGGACGGCAAGGTGCTGGAATCCGAGGCCGCCCACGGCACCGTGACCCGCCACTATCGCCAGCACCAGAAGGGCGAGGCGACCTCGACCAACTCGATCGCCTCGATCTATGCCTGGACGCGCGGCTTCTCGCACCGGGCCAAGCTGGACGGCAACGAGGAGCTGGCCAAGTTTGCCACCACCCTGGAAGAGGTCGTGGTCCAGACCGTCGAGGCCGGTTTCATGACCAAGGACCTGGCGCTGCTGGTCGGCGATCAGCAGGGCTGGCTGACGACCGAAGGCTTCCTGGACAAGGTCGCCGAGAACCTGACCAAGGCCATGCCGGAAATCGCCGCCTGAATCAGGCGATACCGTAGCGCCTAACAAAGCCCGCCGGATCGCCTCCGGCGGGCTTTCTCTTGAGCCGCGCGCCATGGCGTGCATTGCTGCGGCCTCTTCCGTCGCCGCCCAGAGGAACACCGTCATGAGTTCGTCCGACACCGCCGGCCAGCCCGTATGGGCCCGCAAACGCAAGGGTCAGGGCGCGGGCGGGGCGTTTGCCAATCTTCTGGGCCTGGCGGTACTGGTGGCGGTCATCGCCTTTTTCGCCGCCCCGGCCGTGGGCTTTTTCGGTATCCGCTCGGCGGCAGAGGCGAATGATGCGGCCGGGCTGTCGCGGCTGATCGACTTCAATGCCGTGCGCCAGTCGCTGCGGCCCCAGCTGAACGGTCGCCCCGAAGCCATGGCCCCGGCGCCGTCGTTCCTGGAAGATCCGATCGGCGCGGTACGGCGTCAGTTCGAACAGGCTCCGATCGGCGGACCGGACGTGGACGCCTATCTGACGCCCGCGGCCCTGGCGGCCCTGACGCGCGGGGAAGGCCGGTATGCGGCCCAGCGATCGGCGACGGCCCAGCCGGCCGAGACGGGTGGACCGATGCCCCGGCCGGTCTTCTGGGGCATCAATCGGGCCCGGATGTCGGTCAGCGACGAGGGCGGTTCGCAGACGATCTTCACCTTTGAGCGCAAGGGACCGTTCGAGTGGAAACTGGTCCATATCGGCCTGCCCGAAGGCACCGCACCGGCGCCTATGGTGGGGCAGAGCGGCCGCAAGGGCGGCTGAACCGAGACTGAGGCCGACGGATCGCGGGGCAACCGTGACCGTACCGGCGCGTTGAACGGGCTGGAGGACCCATGAACCGCAAGATACTGACCGGCATCGTCATCGCTGCCGTCGCCGCATTCGTGATCGCCTATTTCGCCTCGCCGCTGCTGGCGGTGAAGGCCCTGACCAAGGCGGCGAAGACGGGGGACGAGGCCGAGCTGACCCGGCTGGTCGATTTCCCGGCTCTGCGGGCCAGCGCCAAGGACGAACTGCGCGCCCGGATGATCGCCGAGATGCGGGTCGACGGGGCCATGGCCGATGCGGCCCTGTCCGGCCTGGGCATGGTGCTGGCCCCCGCGATCGCGTCCGGCCTGATCGATGTGCTGGTTACGCCCGAGGCCGTGGGCAGCATGGTCCGCAGTGCCCGCACGCCCAATCCCGCCGATCGCGTCCGCGAGACCGAGCCGACGGCACCGACGGCCGAGTCGGACGGCGAGGGCGATATCCGCCAGTCCTTCGCCTATCGCGACCTGAACACCTTTGCCCTGACCCTGACGGACCCGGAGCGTCCCGATCAGCCCCTGGTCCTGATCCTGGATCGTCGCGGCCTGTTCGACTGGAAGCTGTCGGGCATCGATCTGACGCCTGACAACTGACGCGGCCTATTGGGCGGCGATCCAGGCTTCCATGCGCTGGTCCAGCAGGGCCAGGGGCAGGGGGCCGTCGGTCAGAAGCGCGTCGTGGAAATCCCGCACGTTGAACCGGTCGCCCAGCGCCGCCTCGGCCCGTGTGCGGATGTCGCGCAGCCGGATCTCGCCGATCTTGTAGGCCAGGGCCTGGCCCGGCCAGCCGATGTAACGCTGCAGCTCCGTCTCGATATTGTGCGGCGACAGGGCAGAGTTCTCGGTGAAGCAGACGCGGGCCTCCTCGATGGTCCATCCCATCCAGTGCATACCGGTGTCGGCCACCAGGCGGCAGGCGCGCCACATCTCATAGGACAGCCGTCCGAACCGCTCGTAGGGCGTGCGATAAAACCCCATCTCCTCGCCCAGGAACTCGGCATACAGGCCCCAGCCCTCGGTGAAGGCGGTGACGTCCACCTGACGCCGGAAATAGGGTCCCTCGGCGGCCTCCTGTTGCAGGGCGATCTGCAGGTGGTGGCCGGGCACCGCCTCATGCAGAGTCAGGGCGGGCAGCTCGTATAGGGGCCGCTGATCCAACTGGCCGGTATTGACGATATAGCCGCCGGGCACGCCCTCACTCAGCGAGCCGCCATTGTAGCGCCCGGTGGTATAGTTGGCCTCGATCTCGAGCGGGACGGGGCGGACGTTGTAGGGCAGTCGCGGCAGGGTGCGGAACAGGGCCGGCAGGCCGCCGTCCGCGCGCTTGGCCATTTCCGAGGCCTTTTCCAGCAGGTCCTCGCGCGAGGTGGCATAGAACTGTGGATCGGTGCGCAGGAAGGCCAGGAAGCCGGCGAAATCGCCGGTCCAGCCCGAGGCCCGCATCTCGACCTCCATCCGGGCACGGATACGGGCAACCTCGTCCAGGCCGATCTGATGAATCTGGTCCGGCGTCAGATCGGTGGTCGTATAGCTGCGCGCCTGGAAGGCGTAGTATTCGCGTCCGCCGGGTCGCAGGCCGATGCCAACGCGGGCGTCCGCGGCGGGCAGGTATTCGTCCCGGACGAAGGCCAGCCAAGTCTGGCGAAGCGGCACGATCTCATCGGCGACGATACGGGCCGCCCGGGCACGCAGCTCGGCCTGTTCTGCCGCCGGAATGCTGGCTGGCAGGTTGGCGAGGGGCTTCAGCAGCGGATCGTTTTCAGGCGTGAAGGCCGCCTCATTGCCCATGATGACCAGGGCGCTTTCGACCACGGACCGGGGCTGGGTAAAGCCGGTGGCCAGCCCGCGCTGGGCATTGTCCAGACCGTCGCGATAAAGTCGGGGCAGGGCGGCCAGTCGCGCCAGCCAGGCCTCGGCATCGTCGCGGTTGCTGATGCGGGTGCTGCTGGCCAGATAGCTGGCCAACTGGCCAATGCCCCCTTCGGAATCAAAGGCCAGGCGACTGCTGTCAAAGGCGATGGCCTGAATGGAGCGCTCCAGCACCCAGATCAGAAAGTCCCGGTTCAGCCGGTCCTGGGCGGACAGGCCATCGGCCGGTATGGCGCGGGCGCGGGCCAGGAAGGCCTCCAGCGGCCCCTGGCGGGCCAACTCTGCCGCACGCGACACATCGGGCAGGCGCCGCTTTGCCTCGGCATCGCCCTCGAATCCCGCGCTGATCGGGTCGTTGGCCTTCAGGAAGGCCTCGTAATCGTTCAGCAGACTGGCCAGGGCCGGGTCAGGGGCCGGCGTCACCACCTGGGTCGCGCCCGGGACAGGCCCAGAGAAGGCCGTGGTGGCGAGCAGCAGGGCGGCAAGCCCGGCGGTGGCGATACGATTCATGAGGCGACCCCTGTGAGAGAGCCATTCGGGCGCAATCGGGGCAGGCCGTCAATGGCGGTGGGACCTAAGCAACCCCTCCACCACTTCGTGGTCCCCCTCCCCATTGAAGATGGGGAGGAGACGTGCCCATCCTGTCTCCTCCCTGTCGCGGAGCGATGGGGAGGTGGCGCGGCGCGGCTTCGCGCCGTGACGGAGGGGACTCTTGGGCCCGCCTACCCCGCCACGGCCGCGCGGATGGCGGCCAGGCCGGCTTCGGCCTGGGTGCCGTCGGGGGCACCGCCCTGGGCGAAGTCGGGTTTGCCGCCCGCCCCCTGGCCGCCCATGGCGATGACGGCGGCGCGGGCCAGTTCGGCGGCGTTGATCGAGCCGGTCAGGTCGCTGGTCACGGCCACGGTGACGGCAGCCTTGCCCTCGGTAACCCCGATCAGGGCGACGACGCCCGAGCCGAGCTGTTTGCGGAAGTCCTCGGCCACGCCGCGCAGACCCTTGCCGTCCACGCCGTCCAGGACGCGCGCCATCAGGGCGATGCCGTTGACCTGTTCCGGCGCGGCAGAGGCGGAACCGCCGCCGCCGAGGGCCAGCTGCTTCTTCAGCTCGGCGACCTGCTTCTCCAGCGTCTTGCGCTCTGCGGACAGGGCCTCGACGCGGGCGGGGACGTCCAGGGGCTGGACCTTGAAGGTCTGGGCCAGCGCCTTGGCCACCCCGGCCTGCGACAGCAGATACTGGCGGGCAGCCTCGCCGGTCAGGGCCTCGATCCGGCGAATGCCGGCGGCAACGCCCGTCTCGGACACGATCTTGAACAGGGCGATGTCGCCGGTGCGGGCGACATGGGTGCCGCCGCACAGCTCGACCGAATAGGGCTTGTCCTCGGTCAGGCTGCGACCCAGCGTCAGGACGCGAACCTCCTCGCCGTATTTCTCGCCGAACAGAGCCACGGCGCCGGCTTCGATCGCCGCCTGAGGGGCCATCAGCTTGGTCTCGGCCGGCAGGTTCTGGCGGATGACGGCGTTCACCTCATCCTCCATCCGGGCCAGTTCGTCCTCGGTGACCGGCGCATTGTGGCTGAAGTCGAAGCGCATGCGCGCGGCATCGACCATCTGACCCTTCTGCGTCACGTGCGGGCCCAGCACATTCTTCAGCGCCGCATGCAGCAGGTGGGCCGCCGAATGGTTGGCGCGGGTGGTCAGGCGGGCGTCGGCCCCGGCGCGCAACTGGGCGCGGGTGCCGATGGCCAGGGTACCGGAGGTCACCTCGATCGTATGGGCATAGAGGTCGCCCGTGGGCTTCTGCACGTCCAGCACGCGGGCCGAGCCACCCTGCCACTCGATCTCGCCGCGATCGCCAGCCTGGCCACCGCCCTCGCCATAGAAGGGGGTCTGGTCGAACAGGACCTCGGCGGTTTCGCCTGCCTGGACCGTGTCGGCGGCGGTGCCGTCCTTGAGGATGGCCAGCACCTCGCCCGAGCCGTCGACGGCGTCATAGCCGGTGAAAACGGTCGGACCCAGGCGGTCCTTCAGCGCCAGCCATTCGTTGGTCGAGGCGGCCTGGCCCGACCCCTTCCAGTTGGCCTTGCCGCGGGTCTTCTGCTCTTCCATGGCCGCGTCGAAGCCCTCGGTATCGACGGTGAAGCCACGACGGCGCGCCTCGTCCTGGGTCAGGTCCAGCGGGAAGCCATAGGTGTCATACAGGGTGAAGGCCGTGCGACCGGGGATGACGCCGCCCTCGGCCAGATCGGCCGTGGCGTCTTCCAGCAGGCCCATGCCGCGACCCAGCGTGGTGCGGAAACGGATCTCCTCCTGTTTCAGCGTGTCCTCGATGCTGGCCTGAGCGCGCTTCAGCTCCGGATAGGCCTCGCCCATCTGGTCGACCAGGGCCGGGACCAGACGGTGCATCAGGGGATCGGCGGCCCCCAGCAGGTGGGCGTGGCGCATGGCCCGGCGCATGATCCGGCGCAGCACATAGCCGCGTCCCTCGTTCGACGGCGTGACCCCGTCCGCGATCAGGAAGGACGAGGAGCGCAGGTGGTCGGCAATGACGCGGTGGCTGGGGGCCATCTCGCCGTTCGCATGGGTGGAGGTGGCCTCGGCGCTGGCCGCGATCAGGTTCTGGAACAGGTCGGTGTCGAAGACCGAATTCTTGCCCTGCAGCACCGAGGCGATGCGCTCCAGCCCCATGCCGGTGTCGACCGAGGGCTTGGGCAGGTCGCGAACGATCTGGTCGTTCTCCTTCTCGAACTGCATGAAGACGTTGTTCCAGATCTCCACATAGCGGTCGCCATCCTCGTCCGGGCTGCCGGGAGGGCCGCCGGGGACGTGGTCGCCGTAATCCCAGAAGATCTCGGTGCAGGGACCGCAGGGGCCACTGTCGCCCATGGCCCAGAAATTGTCCGAGCCGGCGATGCGGATGATCTTGTCGTCGCCGAAACCGGTGACCTTCTTCCAGATGGCGGCGGCCTCGTCGTCATCGATATAGACCGTGACCAGCAGACGTTTGGGATCCAGGCCGAAATCCTGGGTGACCAGGGTCCAGGCACGCTCGATCGCGTGGTCCTTGAAATAGTCGCCGAAGCTGAAATTGCCCAGCATTTCAAAGAAAGTCAGGTGCCGGGCCGTATAACCGACATTGTCCAGGTCATTGTGCTTGCCGCCCGCGCGGACGCATTTCTGGCTGCTGGTGGCGCGCAGGGTCGGCGGCTTGGCCGCGCCGGTGAAATAGTCCTTGAACGGCACCATGCCCGCATTGACGAACAGCAGCGTCGGATCGTTCTGCGGCACCAGGGGGGCCGAGTGGATCTTCTGGTGACCATCGGCCGCGAAGAAGTCGAGATAGGTCGAGCGGATCTGGTTCAGGCTGGACATGGCGGCTGTGGTCTTCGGCTTCGGTTCGGGCGATCGGAACAGGGAAGGGCGTCATATAGGGGTTTGCCGCCGGGCGCATCACTGCGTTGCGGTGCCGTTTCTCCTCCCTATCGCCGTTTGGCGATGGGGAGGGGGACCGCGGAGCGGTGGAGGGGATCTTGGCCGCGCACCATGCTTGGTTTTAAGAAACCCCTCCGTCACGGCGCAAGCGCCGCGCCACCTCCCCATTGCCAAGCGGCAATAGGGAGGAGACGTGTGCCATCAGTCCTCGATGGCGTCGTCGTCGTCGGAGAGGAGGGCGTCGAGGGCTTCGATGATGGCGTCGATCTGTTCGGGGCTGGCGGCCACGGTCAGGGTGCTGCCGCCGCTGCCGCCGATTTCCAGCAGATAGCCGTCGTCGGTCTCGGCCAGGTTGAACAGGGACAGGGTTTCGACGGCGTCGGTCATGGGGCTTTCCAGGGGGTGACGAACAGCCCGGCGCGGGCCTAAGGACAGGGAATGCCACAGGTCACCGTCTGGTTCGATGGGCAATGCCCGCTGTGTCGCCGCGAGATTGCGGTGATGCGGCGTCTGGACCGGCGCGGGGCGATCGCCTTTGTCGATGTGTCGGGCGTCGATGCCGCAGGCGGGGCCATATCGTGTCCGATCGACGCGGCCAGCCTGCTGGCCCGGTTCCATGCGCAGGAGGACGGGCGGATGCTGTCGGGGGCGGCGGCCTTTGCCGCCATGTGGCGGGCCATCCCCCTGCTGCGGCCGCTGGGCCTGATGGCGCGCAACCGGGTGATCCTGCGCGTTCTGGAGCGGCTGTACCTGGTCTTCCTGAAAGTGCGGCCCCGCCTGCAACGCGGGCTGACGCGGTGGGAGGCCCGGCGCCAGCGGCCATGAGAAAAGGGCCGCCCGGTTTTCACCGGACGGCCCGCTTCGTCCGGCCCGGCCCCACGGGGTCGGTGGCGGGTCGGGGACCCGGCCGGAGAAGATCTGAAATGACGACCCTTGCGGTCGGACTAGCCTTCCAGGTCCTGGCCCTCGTCGGGTTCGGGGGTGCCCAGCAGTTCCTCGGCAATCTTGTTGGTCGAGGCGCGCACGGCCTTTTCGATCGAGGCGGCGATGTCGGGATTGGTCTTCAGGAACTCGCGCACATTCTCGCGGCCCTGACCGATGCGGGTGGAGTCATAGCTGAACCAGCTGCCCGACTTCTCGATGACGCCAGCCTTGACCCCCAGGTCGATGATCTCGCCCAGTTTGGAGATGCCCTCGCCATACATGATGTCGAAGATGACCTCGCGGAACGGAGGGGCGACCTTGTTCTTGACCACCTTGACCCGGGTGGTGTTGCCCACGACCTCGTCCCGGTTCTTGATCGCGCCGGTGCGGCGGATGTCGAGACGGACCGAAGCATAGAATTTCAGTGCATTGCCGCCCGTGGTGGTCTCGGGCGATCCATACATCACGCCGATCTTGTGCCGGATCTGGTTGATGAACAGGACAATGCACTGGCTCTTGTTGATCGAGGCGGTCAGCTTGCGCAGGGCCTGGCTCATCAGACGGGCCTGAAGGCCGGGCAGGCTGTCGCCCATCTCGCCCTCGATCTCGGCGCGCGGCGTCAGGGCCGCGACGGAATCGACCACCACAATGTCCACGGCACCGGAGCGCACCAGGGTGTCGACAATCTCCAGGGCCTGTTCACCGGTGTCCGGCTGGCTGACCAGCAGGTCGTCCAGGTTGACGCCCAGCTTCTGGGCATAGGTGGGGTCCAGGGCGTGTTCGGCATCAACGAAGGCCGCGACGCCGCCCGCCTTTTGAATTTCGGCCACAGTGTGCAGGGCCAGGGTGGTCTTGCCCGAGCTTTCGGGACCGAACACCTCGATCACCCGTCCGCGAGGCAGGCCGCCGATGCCGAGCGCCATGTCCAGGCCTAGCGAGCCGGTCGAGACCGAAGGAATGGCCTCCGTCACGCCGTTCTTGCCCAGCTTCATGACCGAGCCCTTGCCGAAGGCCCGGTCGATCTGTGCGATCGCCGCCTCCAGCGCGCGCTGCTTGTCGCCGTCTTCCTTGCCGACCAATTTCAATGCCGCCTGCGATGCCACCTTGCCGCTCTCCCTTGCCATGATTCCCATCTGGTTACGGGAGAGACCCGCCATGGACCCGCTCCCTCAGTGAGACTGACTATGTGCATGGTTTGTTCTGGTTCGCAATATGTTCTCGTCTGTGAGGGGCGGTGATGACCGAGGGGTGCGTCCGTTTCTGACGTATCAGTCGGCCGGGCGCTGGAAGACGCGGACGTAGTCGACCTCCATGCGCTGGGGAAAGGCGTTGTTGTCGATGCCCTCGGCCCCGCCCCAGACGCCGCCGACCGCGATGTTCAGGATCATGTAGAAGGGGTGGTCGAAGGGCCAAGTGTCGGGATTGCCGCGCCCGTCGTTGCGGAATGAGTAGAAGCCCACGTCGTCGACGCCGAAATTGATCGCCTCGGGCGTCCACAGCACCTGATACCGGTGGAAGGCGTCGCAGGCATCGCGCACCCGCATGTCGCCGCCACGCTCGGTCCCGCGCGAGTGGTTGTAGCGGGTGGTGTGGACAGTGCCGTGGACCTGACCCGGATCGTGGCCGACGTGTTCCAGGATGTCGATCTCGCCACCCGCCGGCCAGTTGAAGTTTCCGGCCGGCAACAGCCAGGCGGCCGGCCAGGTGCCTCGCCCGCACGGCACCTTGGCCCGCACTTCGTAGAAGCCATAGGTCCATTCGCCCAGGCCCCGCGTGACCAGGCGGGCAGAGGTGTATTCCTGATTGCCCCAGTCCGGGAAGGTGGTGCGGTCCAGACGCTCTCGCCGCGCCTCGATGATCAGCACGCCGTTCTCGACGCGGGCGTTCTCGGGACGGTTGGCGGCGTAATACTGGCGCTCGTTGTTGTACCAGCCCGCCGCATTGCGGTCGGTGTCATAGGTCCATTTGGCCGGGTCGGGCAGGCCGTCGGTATTGAACTCGTCGGACCAGACCAGCCGATAACCCGACAGACCGTCGTCGACGGCCTGGGCCAGGGCAGAGGCGGGGACGGCGAGGCTGAAAGCCGACAGGGCGGCGACGGCGAGCGATCGGATCATCATGCGTGTTTCCTCTGTGCGGCGGCTGTCGTCCGATCAGACGGTGCCAGCGTCGGTCTGAAGTCGGGTCGGACGGTAAGGCAATCCCCGTTAGACAACGCTGTCAATGTCCGGGGACGGGGCGGGTCTGCGGTGAAAGGCAGCGGGCTCATGCGGCGGGCGGGGCGGTCGAACCCCGCACGATCAGGCCAAAGGGCAGGATGTGATCCTTCGCCTCGACCGGTCCGTCGCGGCTGGCGGCGATCAGCAGTTCTGCGGCGCGTGACGCCATCTCCGAGATCGGCTGGCGGATGCTGGTCAGGGCCGGGACGCTGAGCCGGATGCCGGGCGTGTCGTCGAAACTGATCACCGATAGATCGCCGGGCACCGTCTTGCCAAATCGCGGGGCGGCATGAAGGACGGCCAGGGCCATTTCGTCGTTGCTGGCCAGGATGGCGGTCGGGGGAGTGTCCCGGCTCAACAGCGTCGAGGCCGCCTCCAGCCCGCTTTCAAAGGTGAAGTCGCCGGGGGCTTCCAGACTTTCGTCGCGCGCCAGCCCGCCTTGAGCCAGGGCGTCCAGATAGCCCCGCCGCCGCGCCTCACTGGCGGCAAACCGCTCACTGCCGGCGATGAAGCCGATCCGGCGATGGCCCAGATCGATCAGGTGACAGGTTGCCTCGAAGGCCGCAGCCCGGTCGTCCATGTGAACGCCGACACCCAGGCCATGTCCGGGCACGCCCATCCGCACCACCGGCACATTTCGGCGCAGCAGCATCTGCACCAGGGCCTCGTTCTGGGAATGCGGCGGGGTCAGGATCAGCCCGTCGGGCTGCAGCGCCGACAGGATGGCGACGACGCGCCGGTCCAGATCCTGCGAGGCCGCGTCCACCAGTTCGAACAGCATGCGATAGCCGTGGCTCTCGCACATCAGCATAGCCCCGTGCAGCATCTGGTCGATCCAGTCGTTGCCGCGCCCGCTCTGCCAGTTGTTGATGGTGTTTCGCCGGTCGTTCAGGGCGACCAGCATATAGGACCGCGATCCGCCCATGCGCCGTGCCGCCATACTGGGGACATAGCCCAGCTTCTCGACAGCCCGTTCGACCCGGTCGCGCAGGTCCCGGGTGACGTTCGGTTCGCCATTGACGACGCGGGAAACCGTCTTGACCGCGACGCCTGCCTCTTCGGCGACGTGCCGGATTGTGACCTTTGTCATGCCTGCCCTTGTCGGCGATTCTCGTTGTTCGGAAAGTCAGGCGGCCATGGGGCCTGCGATCCGCTGTGATCGGGCACAGTTTCATCCGGTCTTGACAACGTTGTCAAACGGTGGCGGATGTAAGGCAAGCGGCGATCACAAGCAGCCGCATAGGGAAGGAACATCAGGATGAGAAAGCTGAGAACCGCACTGCTGTGCGGCGTCGCCATGGCGCTGGCCACGCCCGTTCTGGCCCAGAACGCCAATGCGACCAGCCAGGACCCGGCCAATGAGCCCGAGGCCACCGACGTCGATGTGGTCATCGTCACCGCCGAACGCCGCGAGCAGGATCTGCAGGATTATGCCGGCACGGCCGTGGTGCTCAGCGGACTGGATCTCAGCGCGGTAGGCGTTCAGGACCTGACCGACCTGGAAGGGCGCGTGCCTGGTCTGTCGGTCGCCAACAACGGCGGCAATATCGAGGTCTGGATCCGCGGCGTCGGCTCCTCCAACAACACCGAGCTGGGCGATCCGGCGGCGGCGACCCATTTCGACGGCGTCTATCTGCCGCGTCCGGCGGGCATCGGTTCGGCCTTCTTCGACATTCAGCGCGTCGAGGTGAACATCGGCCCGCAAGGCACACTGCGCGGCCGCAACGCCACGGCAGGCACGGTGAACATCGTCCCGTGGCGTCCGGGCCTGGGCATCGTCGACAGCTCGGTCGAGGCCGAGGTCGGCAACTATGACCAGCGGATGATCCAGGGGATGGTCAACTTCCCCATCGGCGACAAGGCCGCGATCCGCATCGCCGGCTATCACCTGGAGCACGACGCCTATTACGAGGACGTGGGTCCGGCGGGCGTCGGCGGTGCCGAAGCCGAAGACAACAATGCCGCGCGCGTGCAACTGCTGTATCAGCCGACCGAGCGGCTCAGCGTCCTGCTGGCGGCCGACTGGATCAACGAGACCGGCACCGGCTACACCGGCACCAACTATGCCAACCCGCTGGGCGAGGGCATCAATCCCGACGACATCCGAGACCCGCGCCGGGTGATCGGCCGCGCCTTTACCCCGGACCTGGACACCCGCCACTGGGGGGCCAAGGCGACGGTCAACTATGACGGCGACCTGTTCGATATCGAATACACGGCCAGCTATCGCGACCTGGTCTATAACTATCAGGCGGCGACGCCCCTTTCGCCGTTCTATGAAGGGGTGCTGGACAATCTGACCGGGCCGGGCGGTCTGAACGAGACGCTGGACAATTTCTCGCGCTTCCAGTCGATCACGGACAGCCAGTCGCGCACCCACGAACTGCGCTTCTACGACAACGAAGGGCCGCTGATCTGGAGCGCGGGGGCCTTCTATATGAAGGAAGACCAGTACTCCTTCCTGGGCTCGACCGGCGACCGCGGCCTGTTCTTCCAGGGCGTCGAGTTCAACATGCCCGACGTGGATACCGAATCCTGGGCGCTGTACGCCGACGCGACCTATGACTTCACCGACCGGTTCCGGATGACCGTCGGGGCCCGCTATACCGAGGACGAAAAGAGCCGCCGGGGCGTGGCGGCCCGCTATGGCTTCGCGATCGGCGGCGACGGCTTCGCCTGCTGCGGCGGGGTGCGCGTCGGTACCGAAGGCTTTGAGTTCGCCGGGCGCGACCGGACCATCATCAACCCCGACACCAATGGCGACGGCAGCATCAGCGAAGCCGAGATCGTCACCTTCTACTTCAACGGCGTGTCGCAGTTCGGGGCGCGCGACAACATCGACGACATCTTCGCCAACGGCCCCGTGCCGGGCGGTGCCGCCAATCCGCCGGCCTGTCTGGACACCGTCACCGGTGACTTCTGGAACTGTCCGCCGGACGGCCGCCTGACCTATGCCGTGCCGTTTACCGGCCAGATCTTCCAGCAGGTCGGCGACATGCAGGCCGACTTCGTCGACTGGCGTATCCGGGCCGAATACGACGTGACGCCCGACAACCTGGTCTATGGCCTGATCGCGACCGGCAACAAGTCGGGCGGGTTCAACGACAACATCGGCAATGCCGGCATCGCGCCGACCTATGATCCCGAGACGGTCACCCTGTACGAGGTCGGGTCCAAGAACGAGTTCTGGTGGGGCGGGGTGAAGACCCGGCTGAACGGCTCGATCTTCTATAACGACTACAAGGACCAGGTTCTGACGTCGCTGCTGTCGGTGGCCCAGATCGTGGACTTCCTGGGCGGACCCGGTTCGGTGCCGATCCCCAACGACACCTCGCTGGCCCTGGTCATCTCCTACTCCTACAACGCGGCCGACTCGCGCATCTATGGTGCGCAGCTGGATGGCGGTTTCGACCTGCCGTACAACATCGGACTGGACTTCAGCCTGCTGTATCTGAAGGCTGAGGTGATCGACGCCGAAGAGATTCAGGACTTCCGCTTCCAGGCCGACGTGGCCCCGACCGAGGCGGTGTTCCAGTCGATCGACGGCAAGACGCTGCCCCGTTCGCCCGAGTGGCAGTTCAACATGAGTTTCAGCCAGGCGGTCCCGACCGAGCGCTACGGGCTGTTCGACTACGTCATCTCGGCGGGCTACCGGTCGTCCCAGTACATGACCATCTTCAATGGCCAGGACTATCAGCAGCAGAACAACCCGCGCCTGCGGCTGGATGATGAAGTGGGGGGTTATTGGACCTTTGACGCGGGTGCCGGCTGGACCCCGCCGATCAACGACCGCCTGCGTTTCGAGGCCTATGTGAACAACGTCACCGATGAGGTGCACGAGGCCGCGATCATCATCACCCAGTTCGACAACACGCGCTTTTTCACCCGGCCCAGAACCTTTGGCGCACGCGTGCGTTACCAGTTCTGATCCTCACTTCCCTATAGACGACCCCCCCTTGCGCCGCCCCTCACCGGGGCGGCGTTTCTTTTTCTGCCGATGACAGGAGGCCGCCAAGGCGCCAGTGTCGGGTCGATGTCCAGCGCCCCCCCGACCGCCTCCGACGATCCAGTGCTGGCACGGGCCTCTGCGCCCTTTATTCTGAGTTACACCGGGGCCCAGATCGGGGCCTTTATCGCCTTCATCCCGCTGTTGACCCTGCTTCTGCCGCTGAAGGCCGAAGCGATCGATCCGGCGGGCAAGGCCGCGCTTCTGGGCCAGGTCGCTCTGTGGGGCTCGGTCGCCGCCGGCCTGTCGAATATCGCCGTGGGCGCGGCATCCGACCTGACGCGTCGCAGGATGGGAGGACGCTGGCCCTGGATCCTGGCGGGACTGGTGGCCAGCCTGGTCTGCTATGGCCTGATCTATCGTGCCGACAGCCCGACCGGACTGCTGGTGGCGGTGATCCTGCTTCAGCTCAGCCTGAACCTGATGATCAATCCGCTGATGGCCGTGCTGGCCGACCATATTCCCTCCAGCCAGAAGGGATTGGTGTCGGGGTTCACCGGCCTCGCCTATCCGCTGGCCACATTGTTCGGAGCCCTGATCCTGGGGGTCTGGCTGCAGACCGAGGAAAGCCGCCTGTGGGCCGTCGCTGCGGGCATGAGCCTGTTGATCACGCCCTTTATCGTCATGGCCGGACGCCGGCGGCGCGTCGCCGTCACCCTGCCCCCCGTCGAGCGGGTGTGGTCCATGGTGGCCTTGCGGGACCGCGACTTCCTGGTTGCCTTTCTGTCGCGGTTCTCGGTGCAGACGGCCGTGGCGATGAATGTGCTGTATCTACTGTTCTTTCTGCAGCAGGAGACCGCCATTGCCACCGTCTGGCCGGACCAGAGGCCCGAGGCGGTGCTGGGCTGGCTGATCACGGCATCGACAGGCACCTCGATCATCACGGGGCTGATCGGCGGCTATCTGTCGGACCGGCTGGCGCGGCGGCGGATCTTCGTTCTGATCGGCGGACTGACCGTCGCGGCGGGCGCTCTGACCATGGCGCTGTTTCCGACCTGGCCCGGCCCACTGGCCGGTCAGATCCTGTTCGGCATGGGAGCCGGTCTCTACGGCATCGTCGACAATGCTCTGATCGCCGAAGTCCTGCCCAGCCGAGGCAATGCCGGGCGCGATCTGGGCGTCATGAACATCGCCATCACTTCGGCCCAGGTGGTGGCGCCGTTGGTCGGGCTGGCCACCCTGGCGCTGGCGGGCGGCGACCTGCGACTGGTCTTCGGAGCGGCTGCCCTGTTCGCTGTCTATGGCGCGGTCAGCATCCGGGCCGTGCGGCGGGTGCCCTGACCCTTGGCCGCCGACAGGATCGGACCGCCGTTCGGCCCCTGGACCAGGATCGCCGTGTGCAGGCCGTCGGCACCGGGCGGCAGGCGATAGCCGACGGTCTGACCGGTCCAGGGCCCCAGCCGCACCAACTGGCGAACCACATGGGCATGGGGAAGCGTGCGACCGCCATTCTCGCCGCGTCGAACCGGCACCTCGACGGTGCGCGGATCATAACGCACCAGCCAGACGTCGGCAGGCCGCTCGGGGCTTGAGCCACCGGCCAGACCGACCGCCTGACCCCGGGCATCGAAGCGGATCACAGGGCCGGTTCCCGGCCGATGGGCCCGCAGCAGCCGTTCGATCTCGGCCATCCGCTGGCCCACGACATGGTCGCGCCCGTCGACGACGATCTGGGGCGTCCAGACATTGGCCGTGCCCAGCCCGCGCTGATAGTCGCGCTGGCGCCGGGTATAGGCCGGATCGGCAAAGGTATCGCGCCAGCCGAGCTGATCCCAGTATGTGACCCCCCAGCTGAGGGCCAGGATGTCGGCCCGGCGGGCGAGGGCGGCCAGGTTCTCATTGGCGGGCGGGCAGGCATTGCACCCCTGGCTGGTGAACAGCTCCACCACGACCAGGTCGTCGATCAGCCGCGGCACAGGACCGGGAGCCGAGGTCATGGTGCCGCGCGCGACGAAGGCGGCCACGGCCACTCCCATGCTCACGACGGCGAAAAGCAGCAGACCCAGACGAGCGACGGACATCGTGGACTTCCCCTGAAACGATCCCAGGGATGTTCGATGCCGCCGGTCGGATCGTTACGTCGTGACGACCGCCGTCGGCTCGGGCGCGCGGTAAACGGCCACCAGCGATGCGGCACAGGCCAGGATCAGCACCGCCGCCGCCATGCCCAGGGCCGCCTGACCGCCGCGCTGGCCCACACCCTGGGGCCCCATGGGTCGGGCCAGGGTCAGGATCAACAGGCCGATCAGGGCCAGGACGCCCGGCATATCCATGCCGATGCCCAGGAAAACCGGATGGGCCATGGCCATCAGCCAGCCTCCCGCGACGATCGTGACCAGGGCGGCGGGCAGGGCGATGCGGGACCGCGTCAGGCCGGGGTCGGCCAGGGCGGTGACGGCGGCGGCCGCCGCTGCCAGCAAGCCGATCCAGATGAACAGATAGGCCGCCGTCGGGGCCAGGATCTGCACCGCCGTGCCCAGAGCGCCGACCAGGGCAATCAGGCCCAGCCATCCGCCCCAGACCGTGCGGGGCGCCGTGCCCGGCAGCAGCGACAGCAGCACCGAAACCACTCCGGCCCCCAGGATCAGTGGATTGAAGCCGCCGAACACCTGCACAGCCGCCGTGGCCACCACGGCCAGCCCGGCCAGGACCCGCCGGTCCATTCGCCCTCGACCGGCAACCATCACCAGCGCCACGGCCAGCACCGTCAGGGCAGCGCCCGCCTGCATCCAGGGCAGCCGCCGAAGCAGGGTGTAATAGGTCTCGGCCGTTTCGGCTCGCGCCGCCATCGGCCCGGCCAGCAGACGCACCGCCTGGGTCAGGACCAAACCGGTGGAAACCAGCCACAGACCGTCCAGCACGCCGCGTCCCACCTCGAGCGCCGCGACGCGGGTCTTCAGCCCCGCGACGGCAAAGCCCAGCCCCGTCAGGCCCAGTAGTATCCAGCCGACGGCCACCGGATGCTGCAGGATCGCCCGGCCGAAGACATCGGCATAGGCCCGGTTGGGTCCGGGGGTGGGCAGGACACGCGCACGGACCAGGGCATCCGCCGTCTCCAGCGCCTGGGTCCCGATATGCTGGACACTGCCCTGGTCCAGGCTGGCCGGGGTGGAGGCGGGGTCGTGATACTGGTCCGCCCGACCGATGAAGGCGAAGTTCAGACCGGCGATGCCGCGATCCTTGGGGATGGTGAAGTCGGTGCCGTTCGGCATGGATTCATAGACCAGGGCCGCCAGGGAGTTGGACGTCACGCCGCCCGGCACCTGCGGCACCACTCCGGCGAACAACGCGACGATCCCGGCACTGTCGCGGCCCGTCTCGAACATCATGGCCCGGCCGCCTCCGCCGCGCGCCTCCAGATTGATCACCGCGCCGATCCGGTCACGCAGGGGATGGCCGCCAAAGAAGACGCGCGCACCGTCCAGGCCCAGTTCCTCGGCATCGGTCAGCAGGACCACCAGGGTGCGCGGGGCAGGGCCGCGCGCGCGGATGGCCCGCACCGTCTCCAAAATGGCCGCGACCCCGGTGGTGTCATCGGCGGCACCCGGCGACCCCGGCACGGTGTCGTAATGGGCCATCAGCATGACGGCGGGCAGGGACGGGTCGGTCCCGGCCAGAACGCCGACGACATTGACCGCCTGATAGTTCGCCGTGGCCGGGTCTATGTCCCAGGCTTCCAGCCGCCGGATCGATCCGGGCGACAAGGGTCCGGCCTGGGTCGTGACGGACAGGCCCAGGTCCGTGCCCAGCCGCTGGATCAGACGCGCGCGCACGCGGCCATGCTCGGCCGAGCCCAGCGGATGGGGGGCGCGGGCCAGGTCACGCACATCGGCCATGGCCCGGGCGGACGAAAAGGCCGTGGCCGGGGCATCGGCACCGACCGGCTGCGGCGACTGGCTGGACCAGACGGCCAGGCATAGCGCTAGCGCCAACGACCCGAACAACCACAGCAGCCGCATGACGATCCCCCCCGATGCCGTGAGACGATCCTAGAGCCTTCGGCGGCGGAGGGGAAACCTCCAGGCCGGTATCAGGCGGCGCGGCGGAGTGCGGCGGGGGCTTTCACATACAGTCCCTGGCGGCCGCTGACGGGACGGAAGGCCAGGGTGTCCGCCTCTGGCCGTTCGTCGGGGCCCAGGAACAGACAGCCGTCGTCGACGAGGCGTCGCTCCAGCCCATCCAGTACCGCAGCCCGGCGTGCCGGTTCCATGTCGGCGATCACATGCCGACAGAAGATGACATCGAACCGGCTTTCGTCGCTCAGGGCGGTGGGTGGTACATCCAGCAGATTGGCGCGTACGAAGCGGATCACGGCCCCCAGCTCCGGGCGTGCGACCCAGGCATCCTCGGCCTGATCGAACCACCGCAGCATGGTGTGGGCGGTCAGGCCGCGCTGGATTTCAAACCCCGAATAGGCGCCCGAGCGGGCCTTTTCCAGCGCACGCTGGTTCAGATCGGTGGCCGTGATGGCGACCGAGGCGTCCGCTTCGAGCGCCGCCATGGCCAGGCCGTAGGCTTCCTGGCCGGTCGAGCATCCGGCGGACCAGACGCGAACCCGGCCACCGGGCCGTGCGCGGGACAGGGCGGGCAGAAGCTCCTTGCCGAAGACGTCGAAGGCGGCGGCGTCACGGCGGAACCAGGTCTCGGGGTTCAGCAGGGCCTCGATCACCGACCAGCCCAAAGAGGCCACGGGTTGAGACCAAAGGGTCCTCAGAAGCTCATCGACGCTGTCGAAACCCTCGCGCCGGGCCACGGGCCCCAGGCGGTGTTCGGCCAGATGGATCCGCTCGCGCGTCAGCCGATAGCCGGCCCGGGTGGCCAGCAGCGACTGCAGACGATCGAAATCCTCGGGCGTCATGACGGTCAGACCGCTCCCACCCCGGACAGTTTGGATTGCAGGATGACACCGTCGAACGGCTTCATCACATAGTCATCGGCCCCTGCCGACAGGGCTTCGGCGATCCGCTCGGCGCGCGTCTCGATGGTGCAGAACAGGACCTTGGGCGACATGCCGCCGGGCAGGGCGCGCAGGCGGCGAAGGAAGGTCAGGCCGTCCATCACCGGCATATTCCAATCCAGCAGGATGGTCTGGGGCATCGCGCCAGTGCACAGGGCCAGGGCCTCGGCACCGTCGGCGGCCTCGTCGACCTCCATGCCGAAGGCCTCGACGATGCGCCGGGCGACCTTGCGGATGATCCGACTGTCATCGACGATCAGACAGGTACGCGTGCTCAATGGAATGTCCCGTGCCCCATCCGTGCGAAGATCGCACGTTGGCTCTGCGCCCATGATCGCCGGAAGCCGGTTAACGAGGGGTTGGGAAAGCCCGTTAAACCGTCATTTACCACGATCCTCCCGAGCAGCGCCGCGAAACGGGGAGGATAACCTCAGTGCGGCATGCGGGCGGTGAGCCGCACCTGGCCCTCGGTCGCTGTGACCTCCAGGGCTCCGCCAGCGTCGGTGACGGTCAGCCAGAGCCAGTAGGGCTGGATCCACTGGCCGGGCAGACCTTCGGCCAGGCGCTGTCCGGCCAGGCCGGTCACGGCCTCGGGCTTGAGGCGGGCGCGCGCCCCTTCGGCCAAGCCGTCCAGAACCACAAAGCCGTCTTCCTGGCGGGTCGAAATCGTGGCCGTGCCGCCCGTCGGGAGTGCCGCCATGGTCAGATAGGCCAGGTTGACCAGGGCGCGGGCCGCCGGCTTTTCGAAGACATCCGTCTGCACCTGCCAGTTCATGCTGGCCCGCCCGCCGTCAACCAGACCCGCGACAAGCCCGCGCAGCTCCTCGCCCGAGAAGCGCTCGCTGGAGGTGGCCGCACCGAAGGCCACGCGTGCGAAATGGACGATGGCGACCAGCTTCTCTGCGCTGTCGGTGATCAGGCCCATGGCGTCATCGCGCATGTCCTGGGCGCTCGGGTCCTTCAGCAGGTCCAGGCCCGACACAATCGCCCCGGCAGGGCTGATGAAATCATGGCACAGCTTGGCCGCGATATAGGTGGCCAGTTCGCCGCGATCCACGGGCAGGTCGGTCACGGCAGGGTCGGAAGTCATCGCTCGCGCACTCGGTCGGAATCGGAGATGGGCGGAAGCTGACGTGATTTGCCGGTTCGGGAAACCGCCGCGATCGTCTATGGGGCGCGTGATGACCCATTCTCTGACCGATGACCTCGCCTCCGGTGCCCTTGCCGACGTTCTGGCCGATCTGGCCGAGGATGCCGCTCGGGTCATCCTGCCCTATTGGCGGGCGGATGCGGAGGTCATCACCAAGGCGGACGACAGTCCGGTGACCCAGGCGGACCGCGCGGCCGAGGCCCTGATCCTGGCTCGGTTGCAGGCCCGCTATCCCGGCGTTCAGGCGGTGGCCGAGGAGGCGGTGGCCGAGACCGGCACGCCGGATGCGACCCAGGATCTGTTCTGGCTCATCGATCCGCTGGATGGCACGCGCGGCTTCATCCGGGGCGGCGAGGCCTATACGGTCAACATCGCCCTGGTGCAGGGCGGGCGTGTCGTGGCGGGGGTCGTGTCGGCTCCGGCGACGGCGACCACCTGGGTGTCCGGCTTGCGCGACGGATCGCCCGTGGCGCTGCGCCGCCGCTTTGGCGAGGGCTGGCAGGTCGTCCGTGTGCGCCCCCGGCCCGACGCCCCCCAGGCGGTGGTCAGCCACACCATGACCGATGAAGAGGCGACGCGGCTGGCCGCCCGCCACGGCTGCGCCCAGTGGCAGGGCACCGATTCCTCGCTGAAATTCTGCCTGATCGCAGAGGGTCGGTTCGACGCCTATCCCCGCACCGGCCCCACCCACGAATGGGACACTGCGGCCGGTCATGCGGTTCTGGAGGCCGCAGGCGGACGGGTTCTGGCCGAGGACGGCCAGCCCCTGGCCTATGGCAAGCCGGGTTTCTGGAATGGCCCGTTCGTGGCGCTGGGCGGCTAGGTCAGGCCAGGCTACGCATCAGCCATCGCGCCCGCTCTGCCAGGGCAGGGGCCCCTTCCTCGGCGGCGACGGCGGCGGCCTCGACCAGCATCATGCCGATCCCGGCGCGGGCCCCGCCCGTCAGCCGATCCTTGGCCAGGCCGACATGGGCCAGGGCGATCTGGTCAGAGGCCCAGTCCAGCGGCCGCGTCACGCCGCGCGCCAACCGGCGGCGGGGCGAAGACGCCAGAAGATCCAGAGCCGCCACGTCGCCACGTGCCTCGGCATCTCGCACCTCCTTGGCCACGCGGGCCTCGCGGGCGAGGGTGGCCAGGATGACGGCGGCGTCCCCGCACAGGCGTTCGGCCTGGATCAGCACGGCCAGAGGCGTGGTCTCGTCGGCGGCGGCAAGTTGAACCCCAACCCAGTCGAGAGGGCTGTGATCGGGGGTGAACTGGTCGGCGGCGGCGTCGAACATCTCGGCCCCCTGAGCCATGGCCGCCTCGTCGCCCGCCAGGGCCGCCAGGGCCCGCGTCCCGGCACCGCACAGCGCCAGGGCCCGCGCGCGCGTAACCGGCCGATAGTCGGGCGAGGCGGCCCGAACCAGCTGTCGCAAGTCCCGTCCGGCCTGATCCAGCAGACGGGGATCGCGCTGCGTCACACCCGCCTCCAGCGCCAAGGCCGCGCGTTCCAGCCGCAGTTCGTCGCGCAGTGATGCGGCGGTATCGCCCAGGCCGTGAAGGGCCGCGTCCAGCAGGGCGGCAGCATCCAGGAGGTCGGCGGTGGAGCCGCCCAGCCGGGCTTGCCGTGCCTTCAGCCGGGCATGGGCGGCGGCCAGGGCCTGGGCTGCCGCACCGGATCGGGACGCCGCAGCGGCGTCGGTCCCGCTCAGCAGACTTTCGGCCCGTTCTAGCGGCAGCAGGCCGCCCGCCAGATCATAGCGCAGAAGAAGAACATCGACCGCCTCGGCCACGGCGCGAGCCCGCTGTTCGGCGGTGGCGGCGCGGCGCGCGGCGTCCAGGGCGGCGGTGTCGGCCTGATCCAGACTGGCCTCGGTGCCGGTGCGCCGGGCGTGCTCGCGCCACAGGGCACAGGTCCGCAGCGCCGCCTCGAAAGGCCGGGCACAGGAAACGCGCCCGGCATCAATGGCCTGACCTCGCGCCTCGGCCCGGACCAGATCGGCCCCGATCAGTTCCAGCCAGCCCAGGTCGTCGCTTTCGCGCGCCTGGGCGAACAGTTTTCTCAGATCCTTGCCGAACTCGAACATGCGGCTGCGCTCCGGTCGTCCCGCTTCGGGACCGCCAGTGCGATCCCGAGCCTGTCAAAGCAAACGCGACGCCGCGCCGGGGGTTCGCAGGAGAGACTGCGGACTTTTGGTCACAGGCCCAAGGCTTTGACCATGGCGTCGATCAGCAGCCCGGCGCTGATTTCGAACTGGCCCAGTTCCTCGGCGATATGGTCCAAGGTGACCCCACCGTCAGTGATGACATAGCGCTCCAGCAAGACCGCCTCGTCGATCATCATCACCTTGGCGATCCGGTACTGGCTGTTGATCGTCTCGACCACCGGCACCAGCTTGGCCCGGTCGCCCGGCTCCATGCTCCAGGACGCCAGGATGCTGAGGCCCAGGCAGCCCGGGGGCTGTCCCTGGACGTCGCAGGCGGTCAGGGCGACCGAGAATTTCAGCTCGTTCTCGGTCAGTACGATGAACTCGGTCTCCGACACCTTGTCCACGGCGGCATAGCCCTGCGCCCGCAGCAGCCGTTCGACCTCACCCACATTGATCGAGCGCTGAATCGGGGCGGTGCCGGTGCGCGCCGGGATCGATCCCGTGCTCTGGGCCAGTGCCGGTCCGGCGATCACGGCCAGCATCAGGCCGGCGAAGGCAATGATCGAACAACGCATGGAATACCCCCGGGCCCCTGATCCGCAACGGTTTAGCGACCGACGCATTTCCTCGCCAGAGCCAGAGCAGAACTTGGGGGGCTAGCGAATGCGCAAGCCGTCCCCATCTGTGGCGCTCGACCCGCCACAGCGAGTGTTACATATGACCACGTCCTCCCCCCTGTTCACGCCCATCGATCTGGGTGCCCTCAAGCTCAAGAACCGGATCGTCATGGCCCCCCTGACCCGCAGCCGCGCGGTCGAGGGCGAGGTGCCGACGCCTCTGGCGATCGAATATTACAGCCAGCGCGCCTCCACCGGCCTGATCATTTCCGAAGCGACCCAGATCAGCCGCCAGGGCCAGGGCTATCCCGCTACGCCCGGCATTTTCACCGATGCCCAGGTCGAGGGCTGGAAACCGATCACCGAGGCGGTCCACGCCAAGGGCGGTCTGATGGTGGCCCAGCTGTGGCACGTCGGCCGGGTGTCGGTGTCCGCCTATCAGCCCGACGGCGGTCCGGGCGTTGCGCCGTCGGCCATCGCGGCCAAGGGCGAGGCGATGAAGCCCGACTTCAGCATGACCCCGTTCGAAACGCCTCGCGCCCTGACGGTCGATGAAATCCAGGGCGTCGTCGCCGACTATGTCCACGCCGCCGAAATGGCGAAGAAGGCCGGCTTCGACGGGGTCGAGGTCCATGCGGCCAATGGTTATCTGATCGACCAGTTCCTGAAGGACGGTGCCAACCAGCGTGACGACCAGTACGGCGGTTCGGTCGAGAACCGGGCCCGCTTCCTGCTGGAAGTGGTCGCCGCCGTCGTGGAGGTCTGGGGTGCAGGCCGGGTGGGCGTCCGCCTGTCGCCCTCGAACGGAGCCAATGACACGATGGACTCCGACCCCGCACCCATCTTCCTCCACGTGGCGGCGGCGCTGAAGCCGTTCGGCCTGGCCTATCTGCACCTGATCGAGGGCGAGCCGGGCACGCCCATGTCGATCAAGGGCGGCGCCCCGCAACTGGCCGCTCAGATGCGCGAGGCCTTCGGCGGCCCGCTGATGCTGAACGGCGGCCTGACCCGCGAGCTGGCTGAAAAGGCGATGACCGAAGGCCGCGCTGACCTGGTCAGCATCGGCGTCCCCGTCCTGGCCAACCCCGACCTGGTCGAACGCTGGCGCACCGGCGCCGAGCTGAACGCCCCGGACAAGGACACCTTCTACGGCGGCGGCGCGAAGGGCTACACGGACTATCCGACCCTGGCCGAGACCAAGGCCTGATGGATCTCAGGAGCGGGGCTCAGCCCCGCTCCTTCGTCTTCGTGAATGCCACCTTCGGGAAGCGTTCGCCGACGTAGCCGGTTTCCCAGCTGGACTTGGCCAGGAAGACGGGGTCGTCGTCGATGTCGGTTGCCATCTGGCCGCGGTATTTGGACATGAAGTCCTCGACATCCGCCTTTGTCGCGTCGGCGGTGGGGGCGATCCAGCGGGCCTCGGCGAAGGGGCTGGGCTCGAAGATCACCTCCAGGCCGTATTCCTCGCCCAGGCGGTCGGCCATGACTTCGAACTGCAGCTGACCCACGGCCCCGACGATGAAGTCGCTGCCCAGTTCGGGGCGGAACAGCTGGGTCACGCCCTCTTCGGCCAGGCCGTCCAGGGCCTTTTTCAGATGTTTGGCCTTCAGCGGATCCTTGACCCGGACACGCTGCAGAATCTCGGGCGCGAAGTTCGGCAGGCCCGCGAAGCGGATCATGCCGCTTTCGGACAGGCTGTCGCCGACCCGCAGCACGCCGTGGTTCGGAATGCCGATCACGTCGCCGGCATAGGCGTCCTCGGCCAGTTCGCGGTCGCTGGCGAAGAACATGATCGGGGCGTTCACCGAGAGCTGCTTGCCGGTGTTCTGGACCTTGAGCTTCATGCCGCGCTTGAACGACCCGCTGGCCATGCGGAACATGGCGATGCGGTCGCGGTGGTTGGGGTCCATATTGGCCTGGACCTTGAAGACGAAGCCGGTGACCTCGTCCGTGCCGGGGGCGATGGTGGTGGGCACGGGCTCGGCGGCGTTTCGGGTCCCGGCGGGGGCGGCCTTCAGCGCCTTCATGATCTTGGGCGGCGGGGCCCAGTCACCGATGGCGGCCAGCAGTTCGTCGATACCGAAATGGCGCAGGGCCGAGCCCCACAGCACCGGCGTCATATGCCCTTCCAGGAAGGCCTGGCGATCAAAGGCCGGATAGCCGCCCTCGACCAGCTCGGCCGCCTCCATCAGTTCGGCGTGTTCGCCTTCTTCGAAATAGCTCTGGGCCTCGGACAGGGGTAGGGCGTCGGGATGGGGCACATCCTCTGCCGACCCGGCGGGCTTGCGGGCATAAGGTTGGAACAGGCCGGTGCCCATCTGGACCATGCCGCGCAGGCGGTTGCCGCTCTGGGCCGGCCACCAGATCGGGGCGGGGTCCAGCTGCAGCTTGGACGCGATCTCGTCCAGCAGGGCCATCGGATCCTGGGCCTCGCGGTCCAGCTTGTTGATGAAGGTGATGATCGGAATGTCGCGCAGGCGGCAGACCTCGAACAGCTTCAGTGTCTGCGGCTCGATCCCCTTGGCGGCGTCCAGGACCATGATGGCGCAGTCGGCGGCCGTCAGGGTGCGATAGGTGTCTTCCGAGAAGTCCTCGTGCCCCGGCGTGTCCAGAAGGTTGAACATCTTTGCGACGCCGTCGGCCCCGGCGTGTTCGAACGTCATGACCGAGGCGCTGACCGAGATGCCGCGCTCCTTTTCTATCTTCATCCAGTCGGACTGGGTGCGCCGGTTCTCGCCCCGCGCACGCACGGCTCCGGCCGCGCGGATGGCACCGCCCGCCAGCAGGATATGCTCGGTCAGGGTCGTCTTGCCGGCGTCGGGGTGGGCGATGATGGCGAAGGTCCTGCGGCGCAGGGCCTCCTCGTTCAGGGTGAGCTTGGACATGGCGGCGGGAGGTAGCGCGCGGGGCGTCGAAAGTCACGGTCTCACCCTTTGGTGAATACCCCTTCACAGCACAGGGTTATGGGTACAGTCTGGTGGTGTGAGACGTCCGGACACGAGCCGGCCGCCACGAGGAAACGACAAGGAGCAAGCCCATGGCCATGCTGCATCACCTGCCCCATGCCCCCGCCCGCCGCGGCGGGAAACTGCATCCCGCCGTCTATCTGGCGGCCGGCTTCGCCTTCATCTTCGGCACCGCCTATGCCGTGCACGTCATCTTCAACGCCTTGATCTAGGGCTCTGCGGCCCGCAGTCCGTCGATCTGGTCGCGGATATGGGCGGCCTGGGCAGGCGTGTCGGCCAGGGCGATGGCCTGATCGTAGGCGGCGCGGGCGTCCCTGGCGCGGCCCAGCTGTGCCAGCAGCGTCCCCTTCAGGCCGAAGAAATAGAAATAGCCGCTGAGGCGATCGCCCAGCGGTTCGATCATGGCCAGGGCCTCCTGCGGTCCGCGCGCCTTCATCACCGCCACGGCACGGTTCAGGGTGACGACGGGCGAGGGCTGCATGATTTCCAGCGTCGCATAAAGCCGCTCGATCCCGGTCCAGTCGGTGGCCTCGGCCGAGGCCGCGCGGGCATGCAGGCCCGCGATGGCGGCCTGAACCTGATAGGGGCCGGGCCGCAGGTGACGCAGCGCCTTGTCCATCAAGGCCAGGCCCTCTGCGATGGCCGTGCGGTCCCAGCGCGACCGGTCCTGATCGTCCAGCAGGATCACGGCACCATCGTCCGCAAACCGTGCCCCAGCCCTCGCCTGCTGCAACAGCATCAGGGATGTCAGGCCCATCACCTCCGGCTCTGACGGGAACAGGCGCAGCAGCAATCGGCCCAGGCGGATGGCCTCGCCCGCCAGACCGGCCCGGTCGTCGCAGTCCGCATCGGGGCCGCCGGGGGCCGAATATCCCTCGTTGAAGACCAGATAGACCATGGCCAGGACGACCCCCAGCCGCTCGGCCCGCTCGAGGGGGCCCGGGGTATCGAACGGCAGTCCGGCGGCGGCGACGCGGGCCTTGGCGCGGGTGATCCGCTGTTCCATCGCCGCCTCTCCGACCAGAAACGCCCTGGCGATCCGCCGCACGGACAAACCCGACACGATCCTCAAGGCCAGGGCGATCTGCTGGGTCGCCGGCAGGTCGGGATGGCAGCAGACGAACATCAGCCGCAGTACGTCGTCGCGATAGTCGGCCCCGTCCAGCCGCTCGGCCAGCGGTGTCTCGACATCGTCCAGATCGGACAGGGCTGCCTCGTCCGGCAGGGCCGTCTGCCGGCCGCGCCGCCGAAGCCCGTCGACCCCGGCATTGCGGCCAACGAAGATCAGCCAGGCGGCCGGATCGCGGGGCGGACCCTTGACCGGCCAGCTCTGCAACGCCTTCAGACAGGCGTCCTGAAAGGCTTCCTCCGCCAGGTCCAGCTCGCGGAAATAGCGCAACAGGGCCCCGACCGCCCTGGGCCGTGCCGCGACCAGGGCGGCGTCGATCCAGGCCGGATCGGTCACTCCGCCGCCTTCCAGTCCCTGAAATAGCCGACGGGCCGCAGCTCATAGGCGCCGGCCGAGCCACTGGCCTGCGCCAGGTCCTTGGCCACCGCGACCGCGGCCTCCAGATCCTCGCAGTCGATGATATAGAAGCCCAGCAGCTGTTCCTTGGTCTCGGCGAACGGTCCGTCCAGGATCAGCGGCTCGGCCCCCTTTCGCACCGTCGTGGCGGCGGTGGTCGGCAACAGCCGCGCAACGGGCCCCATCCGGCCCTGGGCCGCCAGCCTTTCCTGAACCGCGCCCAGCCGAGCCATCACGGCTTCGTCCTCGGCCTTGGACCAGGCGCTGACCACGTCCTCGCGGTCGTAGCAAAGCACGGCATACTGCATTGGCATCTCTCCGGTTCATCGACACGACGCCTGATGATGGCCGGGGCAGACGGGCAGGGAAAGAAAAAGCCGGGCCTACGGGGTTGGTGTGTCAGGCGAGGCCGGCTCTTCGCTCGGACCGGGCGGTGGCATGTCCGGTTCGACGGGCGCTTCCAGCGCTTCGGGCGGGGGAGCCTCACCCCCGCTGCGGGCGGTCTCGATGAGCGCCAGGGCGATGTCGGCGGCATCCCCGCCGTGGGGCGCATTGGCCAGAGGGGTCAGAAGGGCGATGGCGGCCTCGCGCTGATCGGCCTGGATCAGGGCCGCAGCAAAGCCCAGGCGGACGGCTGGCAACTGAGGGGCCAGGGTAAAGGCCTGTATCCACGTCTCCAGATCGTTGTCGTTGGGATAGGTGGCAGCACCCTCGCGCGACTTGGCATTGTGATAGAGCGTCAGATAGTTGTCGGGATCCACGGCATAGGCCCGCGCCAGGAAACCGCGCGCCTGGTTCAACAGGACCCGGGCGTCGTCGGGCCGTTCCTCCGCCTGCATCATCCGGGCACTGGCCATGAATTGCAGCGCCTCAACATTCTGGGGCTCGATTTCCAGCAGCTGCACCAGAAGCCGCTCGCCCTCGACCGGATCACCCATGTGCAGTTCGGCGTGGCCCAGCACCAGCAGCGCGAGGGGATCGCCCGGATGACGGGCGGCGGCACGGCGTACCATGGCCAGGGTGTTGTCGATCTGATCCTCGGCCACACCGATCTTGATCCGCTGGCCCAGCAGCAGCAGGTCGTCGGCCGAACGAGGCAGGCGGGTGACCGTGATCTCGACCTGGGGGGCGATGTTGTCGATGCGCGAAAACCGGATGCCGCCCCGGGCGTAGGTCCGCAACGTCTGGGTCAGCTGGTTCAGGTTCTGTCCTGTGGCCCGCTCCATCGCCTCGGCCGGGTCGCCGCCCGACCGCACATCGGCCAGATAGACGTCCAGCCATGGACGCCGCGTCTCGTCGCTGAGGAACCAGTGGGTCAGGAGCCAGGCAACCGAATAATAGTTGGCCTGATGATCCGCTCTCCGAATCTGGCCCATGCGCTTGCTCAGCAGGTCTTCGAGGGGAGGCCATGGACCCTGGAACAGGGACGATGCGCGCCAGGGGTTGTGACTGCCCAACTGGATGCTTCCCGGTCGGATTTCGACGGTCATGTAGTATTCGGCCAGGCCCTCGCTGAGCCAGCTCGGAAAGGTTACGCCCGAGAAATTCTGCAGGAAGAAATGGTGGGCATATTCGTGAAAAACATAGTCGTCCTCCTCGCCGCGTAGCGCGACGGCGAACACGTCCTCGGTTGAGGGAACATAGACACCAGCCACCGTGTCCGAGATCGTAGGAAAGACCTGCCGCATGTCGCTTCTGCCGCTCAGCAGATAGATGGGCAGCCTGCGTGCGGCAGCTTCCTCAACCGGACGTCCGGTCCAGACGCGCAACACCCAGTCGAAGGTTTCCAGATCCTGGACGTATTCGCGCAGTGCCCGCTCGTTGCCGTCGGAATAGACGATGAAGTTGCGGCTTTCAGCCTTCAGCCATTGGGCCTGCGCTGAGGTGACACCCAGCAGCGTGCTGAATGAAATGACGGCCAGAACCGCCAGCGCCAAGCTGCGGAACCGCGATGCACGAAAACCCATGGCCGCGACCTCCCCCCAGGACAACCTGAGCTTTGATAGTCGATGCCAGTGGTTGTGGAAAGGCGACGGCCTCAGGCCGCCATGCGGTTCCAGACGGCGCGGTCGGCGGTGACGGCGTCGAGGCGGCCCTTGCTGGCCTTGGCGCTCAGCTGGCGGATCACGGCGGGGGGCAGGGCACAGAAGCGCGGCTCGACCAGCTCGGGCGCACAGCCGACGGCCGGGGCGGCGAACAGGGCGGCGTTGATGTCACCGTCCCGGTCGTGGATCAGCCAGGCCAGGCGGCGCGCACGGTCTGGGTCGGTGCGGTGCAGCAGCGGGTCCTCGGCGAACAGCTCGCAACCCAGTTCCAGGACATAGTCGAAGCCCAGCTTCTCGAACCGGCGCGCGTCGCCGGGTGTGACCGGGCAGGTCTCATCCAGGTCGAACACCACGTCGTTGAGAAGAAACAGCATCGAGACGCACTCACCAAACCCGAACGCAACCTCGTCCGTCCATGGACCGTAGCGCGGGGGGTTTTCAGTGGCGTTCACGAACGGGGTTAAGTGATGGTGACCGAGAGTATGCCGCGGCAGCGCCGGGCCAAGGGAGCTAGGGCGGTCCGCAGCGCAGCCATCAGCCCTCAATCCTTACTCGCCCGCTACCGTCTCGGTCAGGAAGTGGCGGCCCTGACGGTCTTCGATTTCGACGACCCATAGATCGGGGTCATAGCCGTGCTGACGGGCGACATAGGCGTCCAGCTCGTGTTCGGCCTCGCTCTCGACCGGCTGCATCCACAGGCGATCGCCGTCCGGGCCGGTGGCCTCGACATAGAGGCGGGCGCGGCGGCTGGAGGTGTCGAACGCCTTGACGATGACACTGCCTGCGCGGGCATCGCCCCGGCGCACGACCGTCGCATAGGCTCCCGCCAGCTCGGCACGGCGGATCAGGGCAGACACCCACAGGTCGGTCGACAGAAGCAAATGGGTAACCCTGCTCGGAAACCGGACCACAAGGCGAAGGCTCTAGGGTCGGCCTCATGAGGATAGGCCCGAACTCGAGAACCGCCAAAGCCTGCGTCGCGGCGCTGGCCCTGGCCATGACGCCGCTCAATGCCTGGGCCGATGCATCCCAGACCTTTTACGAGCGCAGCTTCGTGCTGGCGGCACATCAGAAATGCCGGCTGTTCACACCGGGCGTGGCCGCAGCCCTGACGGCGGCGACGCGGCAGGCGCGGGGCGCGGCCTTGCGGGGTGGCGGGTCCGATCGCGACCTGTCGGCGGCGGCCGCCCGTGCGCGCAGCCGGGCTGCGTCCGTGTCCTGCGCCGATCCCGATCTGGCCGTTGTGCGCGGGCGGGTAGATCACGCCTTCGCCGGGTGGTCGCGTATGCCGCGCATGACCTTTCCAGGCGCGCGCGCCGACTGGCTGGCCAGCCGATCCGTCTATGACAGCCCCACATGGGCGCTGAAGCAGGACGGCATCACCGGGGCGTCGCCCGTCACCTTCGGCTATCCCACGGGCCCGCAGGCCGGACCGAGCGTCACCGTCAGCTTCGTGGGTCGTCCGCGCCCGCGCGCCGTGCGCGTCGTGATGCGTGATCCGGCCCTGAGCCCTCGCGCCTGGGTGGGACGGGACGGTGGCCTGCCGCCTGCCGGGCTTCGCCGGGCCATCTGGTCCAGCGGACAGGCGCCGGCCGATCCGGCCCTGCTGCGTCCGGGCGCCAAGGCCGGCGAGACCTGGCGTTTTCCTGCCGCCCTGGCGCAGGCCCTGGAGCCTCTGGACCCGCGCGAGACCTTCGTCGTGGAGTTCGTGTTCCGCGACGACAGCGTGGCCCGCGCAGTGTTCGAAGTCGGTGATTTCGCCGCCGCCCGCGCCTTTCTGGCGATGGGGCCGATCTAGCGTGCAGGGTCGCGCAGGGCGATGACCTCGGCCCCGCCCTCGGGTGGGGCGGGGCGGGCCACATGGGCCACAGGCAGACGCACGGTGACGGCGGTCCCCTCGCCCAGGGTGCTGTCCAGGGACATTCGCCCGCCATGCAGTTCGGCAAGAGCCCGGACCAGCGACAGACCAAGGCCAGTGCCCATGGCGCGCTGATCGGCGCCGCCGGCCTGTTCGAACGGACGGCCCAGACGTTTCAGGTCCTCGGGCGCCACGCCGACGCCGGTGTCGGCCACGACGATCTCCAGATAGGGGCCGATGGCCTCGGCCGTGACCGTGACCGAACCGCCCGCCGGGGTGAACTTCACGGCATTGGACAACAGGTTCAGCGTGATCTGCTTCAGGGCGCGGCGGTCGGCGACGACGGGCAGGGGCTCGGCCGGCAGAACCCCGGCCAGGGCCAGGCCCTTGTCCTCGGCCGACAGGCGAACCAAGGTCACGGCCGCCGAAATGACCTCACGCGCATCAAAGGGCTCCAACGTCAGGTCGTAGCGGTCGGCCTCGATCTTGGACACGTCGAGCACGTCGTTGATCAGATCCAGCAGATGGCCGCCCGCCTCATGGATCGAGGTGGCATAGTCGCCATAGCGATCGGGCAGAGGACCAAACAGCCGCTGGCGCATGATGTCGGCAAAGCCCAGGACGGCATTCAGAGGGGTCCGCAGTTCGTGGCTCATATTGGCCATGAACCGGGTCTTGCCCGCCTCGCGCGCCACGGCATCGGCCCGGGCGGTGTCCAGCGCGACTTCGCGGGCATATTGCGCCGTGGCGTCGAAGGCCTGAACGATCAGACGCAGGCCCTGCGGCTCATCAAGGCGGCGCAGGATCAGGGTGACGCGGCGGTCGAGGGCCGTGCGAGGTGCGAAGCGGACCTGGGCATCGGTGCCCGACAGGGCCCGCTCGATCGCCGACAGGACGGCGGGGCGGTCCGGCGCATGGACAGCGGCGATCAGGCCCTGGGCGAACAGGGGATCGACCGGCAGGGCCGCGGGGGGCGTGCCATAGGCGGCCAGAGGGCGCCCCGACGGATCCATGGTCAGGGTCAGTCCCGGCTGGGACGACAGGATGGCCTCGACCCGCTGCATCGCGCCCTGCGCCTCGGACAGGGTTCTTTCACGGCCCCGCCATGACAGGCGAAGCGCGACGGCAAAGGCAGCCAGAGTCATCAGGGCGGACAGGGCCGCCAGATCGAAATGCCCCTCACTGGGCCCCGCGACCCAGACCGCGATCAGTCCGGCCAGAACGGCCAGGCCGCTCATCAGAACACCGCCCTGGATCAGTCGATGGGTGCCGAACGCCAGGCCCGCTGCCATCGGCAGGAAGGCGAACCCGGCCAGGGATCCGGTCATGCCGCCCGCCAGCATGGAGCAGACGATGGCGGCCAGTCCCCACAGGCCCAGCACCAGTGCCCGTTGCGCCACGCCATCACGCCACAGCAGGGTCAGACCGCCCAGGCCCGGCACGGCCATGGTCAGAATTCCGAAGAAGACCGGTCCGTCGACCCCCTGACCCAGCCAGCGCCCGCACAGCGCCGCCAAGGCCGCGGCCACGGCCCATCCGGCGTGCCAGGCCGCGATGCCCGGCAGATCGCGGGCCTCCGGCATGGGGTCTGGACGCACAGGCGTGGTCACGTGGCTCGAAATCCTGACAGCGCCTCTCGTAGGGGAGATTCGAGAGAAGCCTTTCAGCCTAGCGCCGCAGGGGAAAGGGGGCGAGGGCGCTCCCGCGCGAGGCGACTGTGGCAAACGACCGACTTGCTGCCTGGCGTGGCGGGGCCTATCCCCCGCTCATGACGCCGCCGCCCCTGAGCCTTGAAGATACCCTGTCGCAGCTGGAGGAGGAGTTCGACCTGCTGGGCGACTGGGAAGGGCGGATCGAATACGTCATCGATCTGGGCAAGAGCCTTTCGCCGCTGTCCGATGCGGACCGCACCGAGGCGAACAAGGTGCCCGGCTGCGCGGCCCAGGTCTGGCTGGCCGTGCACCCGTCCGGCGACCGGTTGTGGTTCGCCGCCGACAGCGACAGCGCGATTTCAAAGGGCAATGTCGCCCTGCTGCTGATGCTGTATTCGGGGCGGACGGCGGCTGAAATCCTGGCCTTTGACGCGCGCGCGGCCCTGGACCGGCTGGGCCTGCCCCAAGCCCTGACCCGCCAGAGAGCCAACGGCCTGAATGCCATGGTCGGCCGCATTCGCGACGCGGCCCTCGCGGCGGGATAGGCACCGGGCACCTTCACCCGATGCGGTAATGGTCGGCCAGGGCCTGAAGCCCTTGCTGCAGAAGGATTTTGCCCCGGCGGCGGCCCAGACCCAGTTCGCGCTCGGCCAGGCTGAGGGCCGAACCCTGGATACAGACCTGCTGGAAGATCCCGCGCAGCCGGGGGCCGCAGGCGTCCAGGGCGCGGGCGACGCGGCGGCCTGCGGACAGGGCGCGGTCGCCCGGTTCCACCCGGGCTGACGACCCGCCGCCCGCTCGGGGCAGGGCGTCCCAGCGCATGGTCAGGGACGGGCCGGACAGGGCCGCCTCGGCCTCTCGCGTCAGCCGTTCGCCCGCGGCGACCTGGGCCGGGGTGAGCCAGGGACGACCCTGGGCGTCGCGGCGGCGCGCCAGCCAGGCGATCGGCGTCTCGCCCAGATTGGCGGGGTGAAGCGCGACCCTGCCATCGGGCTGCATCAGGGGGCGGGTGCCGTCGATAACGCCGGGCCGGCCGGGCGACGGGGTGTTCGCGGACGCAGGCTCGCGGCGCAGGGTCCAGCCGCCTGCGGTCCGCGCACGCAGGCCGGGCTGTTCGATCAGGGCGCGGAACAGGGCTTCATCCAGCAGCAGATTGATCCGCGCCCGGCGTGTCGGGGCCAGCCGGATGGCATAGCCGCCGCTCGCCTCTGCCCCGATCCAGGCATCCGGCCGGGCCAACAGGGCCCGCGCCCGTTGCAGGCGGCCGGTCATGCCCGTGCTCCCATTGCCCGTGCGGGTGCCCGGTTGCCCAGCGCCTGATCAAGGTCCAGCCCGCCCGCATCGACGATAAGGCGCACACAGTCCTCCAGCCGGTCCAGCAGGGCGTCCAGCACGGGCCGGTCCCGTTCGTCCTCGATCCAGCGGCAGGCGGTGCTGGCGGTGGCCCGGTTCACCCCAAAGGCATGGGCGACCCGCTCCAGCGGCCAGCCAAAGGTAATGTGCGCCAGATACATGGCCAGCCAGCGGGCGCGACAGGCAATGGGGGGCAACCGGTCCCGCCCCGTCATCGTCTCGGCCGCAATGCCGGTCGAGGCGGCCACCAGCTGCAAGGCCAGCCCGGCCCTGATCCGGTCGGCCTCCATCACCGGCACGACATAGGCTTTAGTCATCTTCAGAACGCTCCCTCAATCGATCCAGGCCGCCATCGTGTTCGATGATGTCGGCCACGATAGGAAATATATCCTAGCAAGCGTCGGAATCGGTCGTAGGGCCCAGCGCGGCTGAACTTTTGTGGGGGATGGCTAGGATGGCTGAGGCCTTCGGCGCGCGGGTCGGCGCCGGAACATCACCGCCGGGCGAAGGTCGGCAGCATGTCGGCGGGGATGCGGTGGGGACGCATGGTCTGGGCATCGACCAGGACCCATTCCGTCACGCCCTGAGCGCACAGGCGACCTTCGCCGTCCTCGATGCGGACATAGCGGTTGAATCGCGGTCCCTGCGGATCGCCGACCCAGGTGCGGGCCACGACACCCGTTGCGTCGGGCATCAGGGGACGCAGATAGTCGATCTCGTGCCGGACGCCGACCCAGGACCATTTGGTGCGCGTGGCCTCGTCGAAGCGCGCATTCCAGTGGGCCGTGCCAGCATCCTGCAGCCAGCCGACATAGACGACATTGTTGACGTGGCCGTTCGCGTCGATGTGCTCGGGCCGGATGTCCAGCGGCAGGACGAAGATCTCGCGATCCTCGCGCGGCTGAAGCTGGGCCCGGGCCATCAGGCGTCGACTTGGCCCAGGGCGACGCCCTTTTCGGCCATCAGAGCCTGCAGCTCTCCGGCGTTGAACATCTCGCGCACGATGTCGGAGCCGCCGACGAACTCACCCTTCACATAAAGCTGGGGGATGGTCGGCCAGTCGGTGAACTGCTTGACGCCTTCGCGCAGAGCCTCGTCCTGCAGCACGTCCACGCCGACGAAGGACGCGCCGACATGGTCCAGGATCTGGACTGCCAGGGAGGAGAAACCGCAGCGCGGCGCATCGGGCGTGCCCTTCATGAACAGCACGACGTCATGCTGGGACACGGTGTCGGCGATGAATGCCTGGACGGGATCGGCGGCGGTGTCGGTCATGGGGAGGCCTTTCGTTCAGGCCGTCAGCTAGGGACGGGGAGGGCCCCGGTCAAGGGTGGTGGACGGTGACGGCTTTCGGAGCGATCGCCATTTCAGGTTCCGTTGCGTTATCTCGGAATGACGGCGGCGAGTTATTCGAACCAGTCAGCGGCAAGATCAAGCCATTGAGGGTTCTCTGCTTCGATCAAGGCCAACTTCCAGCCGCGACGCCACTTCTTGATGCTCTTTTCCCGAATGATGGCAGACAGCATCGTGTCGTGCTGTTCGAACCAGACCAGGGTCTTGCAGCCATACTCCGTCGTGAAGCCCTTCAGGCTGCCGGTCCTGTGTTGTCAAACGCGAGCCGGCAAGGCGCTGGTCACCCCGGTGTAGATCGTGCCGTTTCGTCGACTGGCCATCATGTAGACAGCGATGAACGAGTCTTTCCCGACCATCACATTCCCTCCGTCATTCCGGGGCTTGGCGTAGCCAAGAACCCGGAACCCAGGGGTCTTTCACGGGCCCATGACGGATTTGCCGTTTGACGTGCACTCCTGGGTTCCGGGTTCGCTCTGCGAGCGCCCTGGAATGACGGTGATATACGACTAAGGCGCGAAATGATGACTGTGGCTGAGACCTAGGCCGCAGCGGTGGCGACGCGGGCCATTTCCAGCTGGGCGGAGACGCCGGGGGGCATGTCGCGCTCGGGCACCATCGCCAGCAGGTTCAGCCGTTCGGGGTCATTGGCCTTGATCAGCACGCTGGACACCGACGGGTCGGTCAGGGCGTAGGCGAGGCAGATCTGCTCGGCCGTCCAGTTGGCCGTGCGGTGCAGGAAGGCGAAGGTGCCCGCGCCGCTGAGCGGATCGGATGCGGGACGGGCCTTCGGGTCGCGGACGAAGCCGAACAGCCCCTTCTTCTTCGGCTCAACGTGGGCGACGGCGGCCTTTCGTTCGGAGTCCAGCGAGTCCGGGAAATAGCCGCCCGCGAAGATGGCCATGTCCTGTTCGCGCGCCGTGCGGATTCTCGAACGGACCTGCCAGGGCGAGTTGACGTGAAAACTGGTGGCCAGGACATCGAAGGCGCCGGTCGAGACATAGGCGTCCATGACTTCGCTGTCGCCCTGGATGCCCAGCAGGCGGACACGCTCGGTCGCGCGCAGGGCCTTCAAGGCGGTCAGCGAGGATTGCGGCAATTCGTGCTCGCCCGGCTCGTCCAGCAGGGCCACGTCGATCCAGCGCAGGCCCGACACATGCAGTGCCCGGTCGATCGCCCCGGTCATGCCCTCAGCCGAGAAATCGCGCTGCGATCCCCGGCGGCCGTCACCGGCCCCCAGGGCCAGGGTGACATAGACCAGCTTGCGGTCGATATGGCTGAGCGCACCACCGACGATTTCGGCCAGAACCGGATCGGCGGTCTCCAGGTGATAGCTGTTGATGCCCGCTTCCAGGGCCGAATAGATCAGCTCGCGTGCGAAATCGGGGCCCCGCGCAAGGGCTTGCAGATTGAGGCTGAGCGTGACCGCCGAGACGGCCGCACCGCTGCGTCCAAAGGGGCGATAACGCATGGGATCAGCCTCCCGAAGCAGGAACGGAGGTCTCAAGGGCCAGGGCGTGCAGCTCGCCGCCCATCCGCCCCTTGAGCGCGGCATAGACCAGTTGGTGCTGTTTCACGCGGTTCAGGCCGATGAAGGCGGTCGAGACGATGCGCGCGCGATAGTGGTCTCCGTCGCCGGCCAGATCGTCGATCACGATCTCGGCGTCAGGAAAGGCCTCGGCCAGGCAGGCATGCAGGGCATCGGCGGGCATCGGCATGGCGGCGTCGGGTCTCCGGCTTCTTCACCGGACAGTGTGGCGCGTAAACCTTAATGGCTGGCTACGGCCCGGGCGGGGCTCGCCGGGGCCGCTCCATCAGGACGACCGGGCGAGCGGCATAGTCGGTGTGGGCAAAGGGTCGATAGCCGGCACGCTCGGCCAGAGCCTTTGAGCGCACATTGTCCGGGGCGATCATGCAGACGGTGCGGGGCGCGGTCAGGCGGGCATCGGTCCAGGCCAGCACTGCCGACACGGCCTCAAGCCCATAGCCGTGTCCTTGATGGGCAGTGGCCAGCCCCCAACCCAGTTCGGGCGAATCCAGCGGCGGGTCGATATGGCGGCGATAGTCCAGCACCCCGACCTGGCCGACATAGGTGCCGTCGCTCCGCGAACGGATCGACCAGTTGCCAAAGTTCAGCACCTGCCAGTGGCCCAGGTCGCGCAGCAGGCGGGACCAGACCTCCTCGCCATTCAGCGCCCGGCCCATGATGTGGCGGGTGAATGCCGGGTCGCCGAACAGGCCGCACAGGTCGTCATAATCGGCCGGAGCGACAGGCGACAGGCTCAGCCGGTCGGTGGTCAGCAGGGTCACATCAGGCCCAGTTGCTTAAAGCTGGCCACGCCCTCGCGCCCCACGATCAGATGGTCGTGAACCTCCAGGCTCAGCGACCGGGCAGCCTGGACGACCTGTTTCGTCATCTCGATGTCAGCGCGCGAGGGCGTCGGATCGCCGGACGGATGGTTGTGCACGATGATCATGGCGCTGGCCGACAGTTCCAGCGCCCGGCGCACGACCTCGCGCGGATAGACCGGGGCGTGGTCGACCGTGCCCCGGTTCTGAACCTCGTCCAGGATCAGCTGGTTCTTCTTGTCCAGATACAGCACGCGGAACTGCTCGCGTGGCTCGTGCTGCAGCGACAGCCGGACATAGGCCAGCAGGGCCGTCCAGGACGAGATGACGGTGCGCTTATTGGCCTCTTCCTTGGCCACGCGGCGAGCGACCTCGTGCAGGGCGGCGATGTCCAGGGCGGTCTCGGCCCCGATGCCCTTGGCCCGGCCCCGGCTGTCCTCGGCCTTGACCGTCATCAGATCCTCGACCGAGGCGGCCAGGACGGCGGCCAGCGAGCCGAACCGCTGCAAGAGGGCCTTGGCGATCGGCTTGACGTCGCCCTGCGGCTGGCTGCGGAACAGGAACAGCTCCAGCAGTTCATAATCCGGCAGGTGATGGATCCCCGCCCCTCGCGCCCGCTCGCGCAGGCGTTCGCGATGACCGGCGTGGTGGGGCGTCCTGGCTTTGGTCTCTGGCTGATCCAGCGCTCGTCTCCCCCCTGAACAGGGCGACGTTAAACTAGAATTTCGGCCTGAACAGACCCGCCGGGCTGGCGGAGAACAGTTCGACGCCGTCCTCGGTGACGCCGACCGAGTGCTCGCACTGGGCGGACAGGGACTTGTCGCGGGTCACGGCGGTCCAGCCGTCGGACAGGACCTTCACATGCGGCTTGCCCAGGTTCACCATCGGCTCGACGGTGAAGAACATGCCCGGTTTCAGCACCGCGCCCTCGCCCCGGCGGCCATAGTGCAGAACGTTGGGGCTGTCGTGGAAGATGCGGCCGATGCCGTGACCGCAGAAGTCGCGCACCACGCTCATCCGCGCCTCTTCGACCACGCGCTGGATGGCATAGCCGATGTCGCCAAAGGTATTGCCGGGCTTGATCTGCGCCAGGCCCGCCTCCAGCCCGTCATAGGTGACCTCGATCAGCTTGCGGGCGCGGGCATTGATGTTGCCGACCGCATACATGCGGCTGGAGTCGCCATGCCAGCCGTCGACGATGACGGTGTGGTCGATGTTGACGATGTCGCCGTCCTTCAACACCCGGTCGCCGGGAATGCCGTGGCAGACGACATGGTTGATCGAGGTGCAGATGGTCTTTGAATAGCCCTTGTACCCCAGGCAGGCCGGCAGGGCCCCGCGGTCCAGGGTGAACTGGCGGATGCGGTCGTCCAGCTCGCCGGTCGTGACGCCCGGCACGACGAACTCGCCGATCATGTCCAGCGCCTCGGCCACCAGGCGACCGGCGGCGCGCATGCCGTCGAAATCCTCGGGCGCATGCACGCGGATTTCGCTGGTGCGAACCAAGGTATCGGTCTGAAGGTCGGGCGTTTCGTACATCACAGGCTCAAGGTGCAGGCGGATCGCCCTTCGGCATCAGATGGCGAGCCTAGCATGAAACCTCAAGATGGCGCGACGGGGGCCGTGGCGAGAACCGGTGGGCCGATGTAGGAGCGGATCATGACCCAGACCTCTCCGACCGCCGCCGTCCTGATCATCGGGGATGAAATCCTGTCAGGGCGCACGCAGGACACCAATCTGAACACCATCGCCCGGTTTCTGGGCGCGCTGGGGATCGTCCTGGAGGAGGCCCGGACGGTGGGCGATCGTCCCGAACAGATCACCCAGGCGTTGAATGCCCTGCGGTCGTCCCACGACTATGTCTTCACCACCGGCGGCATCGGCCCGACGCATGACGATATCACCGCCGACTGCGTGGCTGAGGCCATGGGGGTGCCTTTGCGGGAACATCCGCAGGCCCTGGCCATACTCGAGCGGCGCTATGGCGACGAGTTCAACGCGGCGCGGCGGCGCATGGCGCGCATACCCGAGGGCGGCATACTGATCGCCAACCCGGTGACCGATGCGCCGGGCTTCCAGATCGGCAATGTCTTTGTCATGGCCGGCGTGCCCAAGATCATGACCGCCATGCTGGAGGACGTGGCTCCGCGCCTGCGCACCGGGGCGGTGGTCCATGCCCGCACGATCCGGGTGACCGGGGTGGGCGAGGGGACGGTGGCCGACATCCTGCGGGCTGCAGCCGACGCGAACCGGGCTCTGAGTTTCGGCAGCTATCCGTTCGGCGCAGGCACCAGCGGAGAGATCGGCACGAACCTGGTGGTGCGCGGCCAGGACTTGGCGCTTCTGAACGGCGCGGTGGCCGACCTGATGCTGGCCCTGGAGGCGGCGGGAATCGCGGCGGCCTTGATCGACTGACCGCAAAAAAGGCGGGCCCGGTGGAGCCCGCCTTCATCGTCTTCGGCAATCGCTGACCTCAGGCCTTGGCGGCGAAGCCCTTGCCGCCGTTCGAGGGACGGCGGCGGCGGCGGGCGATCTGGCCCTCGGGCTTGGCGGCCTCGACCTTGCGCGGGTCGTTGTTGGTCACGCGAGGACGTTCGCCGGCCATGGGGTCATAGGTCCGCTCCGGTGCCGGACGCGCCTCACGGCCCGGTGCCGACTTGCGCTGCCGATGCGGCTGGCCGCCGCCCTCGGGACGGATGCCGTCGCGATGCGGATTCCGGCGTCCGCCGCGTCCGCCCTCTTTTCCAGACCGGCCCTCACGCTCGGGCAGGGTGGCCTTGGACGCGACGCCAGAGGCCATGATCGACTGATCCAGCAGACCAAGGGCCTTGTCGTTGCGGCGGTCGATCGCCGGGATCTTCTGACGGGTGACCTTTTCGATGTCGCGCAGCAGCTTCATCTCGTCGCCGGCGACAAAGCTGATGGCCGAGCCGTCAGCCCCCGCGCGCGCCGTGCGGCCGATGCGGTGGACATAGGCCTCGGGCACGAAGGGCAGTTCGAAGTTGACGACGTGCGAGACGCCGTCCACGTCGATGCCGCGCGCCGCGATATCGGTGGCGACCAGAACGCGCAGCTTGCCCTTCTTGAAGGCTTCCAGGGCGCGCTCGCGCTGGGACTGGCTCTTGTTGCCGTGAATGGCCCCGGCCTCGACGCCGCCAGCCTCCAGATAGGCCGCGACCTTGTCGGCGCCGTGCTTGGTCTTGGTGAACACCAGGCAGCGGGTGAAGGTGGGGTCGCTGAAGAGTTCGGTCAGCAGGGCGCGCTTGCGGCCCTGTTCGACCCAGATCACCGACTGTTTGATGCGTTCGACCGTGGTCGACTGCGGCGTGACCTGGACCTTGACCGGCTCCTTCAGCAGTTCGCCCGCCAGCTTGCCGATCTCGGTCGGCATGGTGGCCGAGAAGAACAGGTTCTGGCGCTTGGCCGGGATGCGGCTGACGATCTGGCGGATCGGCTTGACGAAGCCCAGGTCCAGCATCTGGTCCGCCTCATCGAGCACGAATATCTCGGTCGAGGACAGGTCCAGCGTCTTCTGCTGCAGATGGTCCAGCAGGCGGCCGGGGGTGGCGACCAGCACATCCAGTCCGTTTTGCAGGGCGCGTTCCTGGGGGCCGTATTTCACGCCGCCGAACACCACCGCGACCTTGAAGCCCAGGTGGCGGCCATAGGCCTTGAAGCTGTCGGCGATCTGGCTGGCCAGTTCGCGCGTCGGCGACAGGATCAGGCAGCGGGTGGTGCGCGGGGCCGGAACCGTGCGGTTCTCGGCCAGGCGGTGCAGGATCGGCAGGGCGAAGGCCGCCGTCTTGCCGGTGCCGGTCTGGGCGATGCCCAGAAGGTCCTTGCCGGTCATGACCGAGGGGATGGCCTGAGCCTGGATCGGGGTGGGGGTCGTATAGCCCTCGGTGGCGAGGGCCTGCAGCAGGGCCTTGTTCAGGCCCATGGATTCGAATGTCTTGTTGCTCACTCGGAGTGTTCTTTCGCGTGCGGCGACACGCATCAGCCGTGGCTCATCGCCAGAAGGGCCGCGCGCCGCCAATCCCGACGGATCGCCAGAGTGGCGGTCGCGGGCTTGATCGGGCGCCACCCCGCGTGTCCGGGCAGCGTAATGATTTTGAGGGCCGGCCGCTGCTACAGTCAGGTCTTCGTCCTGGGGAGGGGAAGACCCACACGCGCTGGAGCGCACCGGGGATCGCAATTGTGCGACGCAGCGCAAATGGGCGTCGAATGCGGTAAAGTCAAGGCGGACGGGCACGACGGCAGGCGCTCGCCCGCCGCCGTGTGGATTCCGCCGCTCGTCCAGCCTCAATCGACATGCAGCGCCTTGGGCGTTCCCTCTTCTCAAATCCCGTCATTCAGGGGCGCTCGTAGAGCGAACCCGGAACCCAGGAGGACATAGCGAACGTCACGTGCATCTTCGGGGCCTGTGACCGACCCCTGGGTTTCGGGTTCTTGGCTACGCCAAGCCCCGGAATGACGGATGGAATGTCGATTGAACCTAGTGCGTGCCGTTCAGGCGTTCGAACATCGCCGGATAGCCCTGGACCTCGGCAAAGCGCAGCGGCTTGACCCGCTCGACCAGGATCTCGCCGCGCGGGGTATCGCCCCGCTCGATCAGGCCGATGACCTCCTGGGTATAGTCGGCCAGGGGCATGGAGTTGGGGTTCTGCGCGTGACCCGGCATCAGGTCGGTGGCCACCGCCGGCGGGGCCAGTTCCAGCACCTCGACCGAGGTGCCCTGCATCTGGTGACGCAGCGACTCGGTCCAGGAATGGATCGCCGCCTTGGTCGCATTATAGGTCGGCGTGATCGTCAGCGGGATGAAGGCCAGGCCCGAGGTCACGGTCATGACCGTCGAACTGGGCTGGGCACGCAGATGGGGCAGCAGGGCCGCTGTCAGCCGGATGGGACCAAAGAGATTGGTGGTGATCGTCGCATCGACCACATCCATGTCGAAGGGTTCGGCCTTCAGGTCTTCAACCAGCATGATGCCGGCATTGTTGATGACGACGTTCAGGCCGGGATGGTCGCGAACGACCTGGGCGGCGAAATCCTTGATGGCCTGCGGGTCTGCCACATCCAGGGTGGCCCAGGCCATGCCGGGGCGGGCGGCCGCGACCTCGCGCAGAGGGCCTTCGCGGCGGCCGGTGATGATGACCTGATTGCCGCGATCATGCAGGGCCTCGGCCAGGGCCCGGCCGATGCCGGTCCCGCCGCCGGTGATCAATACGGTGTTGCCGGTGATGTTCATGAGGCTCTCCTTGTTTCGCGGCGCGTGCATCGGCGCCGAGAGCCAAGTATGAGAACCACTCTCTTATGGAAAGTAGGCGCCGAAAACTGCCATACTTACCGCTTGGTGAGATATTGATATGACGGCTGTTTCGCCCGCACGAATTGCGCATCCCGACACCGGCCTGCCAGCCGATCCGCGCGTGGAGGCCTTGGTCAATCAGGTCATCGGCCGGGTGGCCGACAAATGGACCATGCTGATCCTGGAGGCTCTGACCGAGCATGGCCCGCTGAGGTTTTCCCGCCTGGGCAAGGAAGTCGGCGGGATCAGTCAGAAGATGCTGACCCAGACCCTGCGTCAGATGGAGCGCGATGGACTGGTGATCCGGACCGTGCACCCGGTGATCCCGCCCCGGGTCGACTATCAGCTGACGGATATGGGCCTGACGCTGGCCGAAGCCTTCTGCGGCGTCTGGACCTGGGCCGAAACCCATCTGGAACGGATCGAGGCCGCGCGGCTGGCCTTCGACCAAAGACAGCAGACATAGGCGCAATCCCTCTCGACTTCCCTCGGGTCATCACGGAATGTTACAGCGTCGGCCTGGGGTCGGCTTCTGGGCTGGCTTGGGGAGAGATGAGCCATGATGACGACGCGGGCCGGGTTGCAGGTCGAACAGGAACTGGCCGCCTTCATCGAGGATGAGGCCCTGCCGGGACTGGGCATCGAGACGGCGGCCTTCTGGGATGGGTTCGCCGCGATCCTGGACCGGTTCGTGCCAGAGAATCGCCGGCTTCTGGCGGTGCGTGACGATCTTCAGGGCCGGATCGACGCCTGGTACCGCGCGCGCCGAGGCCAGCCGCATGACCCGGCGGCGACCGAGGCCTTTCTGACGGAGATCGGCTATCTGGTGCCCGAGCCGTCGCCCTTCTCGGTCGGCACAGACGGCGTTGATGACGAGATCGCCCGCCTGGCCGGACCGCAGCTGGTCGTGCCGGTTCTGAATGCCCGGTTCGTGCTGAATGCCGCCAATGCGCGCTGGGGCAGTCTTTATGACGCCCTGTATGGCACCGACGCCCTGGGCGATCTGCCGCCGGCCGGACCCTATGACGCGGCGCGGGGCCAGCGCGTGGTGGCGCGAGCCAAGGCCTTCCTGGATCAGGCGGTGCCGCTGGCGGCCGGGTCCTGGGCGGATCTGTCGGACGTCAGCCAGGGCATCGCCCTGCGGCACCCGGAACAATATGTCGGCCAGGGTGAGCGCTCGCGCCTGTTCCGTCACAACGGCCTGCATATCGAGGTCGTGTTCGACACCGGCCACCCGATCGGAGCGACCGATCCGGCAGGGATCGCCGATGTCGTGCTGGAAGCGGCCCTGACGACCATCGTCGATCTGGAAGACTCGGTCGCGGCGGTGGATGCCCAGGACAAGGTGGCGGCCTATCGCAACTGGCTGGGCCTGATGAAGGGCGACCTGTCGGCAGCCTTTGCCAAGGGCGGCAAGACCCAGACCCGCACGCTGGAAGAGGATCGCGTCTTCACCACGCCGGAGGGATCGACCGTGACCCTGCCGGGGCGGTCGCTGCTGTTCGTGCGCAACGTCGGCCATCTGATGACCAATCCGGCCATCCGGCTAGCTGACGGCAGCGAAGCGCCCGAGGGAATCCTGGATGCCGTCGTCACCAGCCTGATCGGCCTGCACGACCTCAAGGGTCTCGGCCGGTTCCGGAACAGCCGGGCAGGCTCGATCTATATCGTCAAACCCAAGATGCACGGGCCGGACGAGGCGGCCCTGACCAATGCCCTGTTCGATGCGGTCGAGGACCTGCTGGGACTGGCCCGTCACACGATCAAGGTCGGGGTGATGGACGAGGAGCGCCGGACCAGCGCCAATCTGGCCGCCTGTATCCATGCGGTGCGCGACCGGATCGTCTTCATCAACACCGGCTTCCTGGACCGGACGGGCGACGAGATTCACACGGCCATGCAGGCCGGTCCGATGATCCGAAAGGCCGAGGTCAAGGGCAGCGCCTGGATCGCCGCCTATGAGGCGCGGAACGTCGCCATCGGCTTGGCCTGCGGCCTGTCCGGCAAGGCGCAGATCGGCAAGGGGATGTGGGCGGCCCCGGACCGCATGGCCGATATGCTGGAGCAGAAGCTGGCCCATCCGAAGACAGGGGCCAACACCGCCTGGACCCCGTCGCCGACGGCGGCGACCCTGCATGCCCTGCACTATCACGCCGTCGATGTCTTCGCCGTGCGCGAGACGGTGGCGAAACAGCCCGTGCCCGGTCTGACCGATCTGCTGACCCCGCCGCTGGCAACCGGTGCCAACTGGTCCGAACAGGATGTGGCCGATGAGCTGGACAACAATGCCCAGGGCATCCTCGGCTATGTCGTGCGCTGGATCGATCAGGGCGTCGGCTGTTCCAAGGTGCCGGACATCCATGACGTCGGCCTGATGGAGGACCGGGCCACGTTGCGGATTTCGTCGCAGCACATGGCCAACTGGCTACTGCACGGGGTCTGCACCCCCGAACAGGTCGACGCGGCCCTGCTGAGGATGGCGGCCAAGGTGGACGGCCAGAACGCGGGTGACCCCCTCTATCGGCCCATGGCCCCCAACCCCGAGGCCAGCCTGGCCTTCCAGGCCGCGCGCGCCCTGGTGTTCCAGGGGGTGGAGCAACCGAACGGCTATACCGAACCGCTGCTGCATGCCTTCCGCCAGAAGGTTAAGGGCTGACCGTTCCGCAGCCCGCGTCGCCCCCTCCGTCACGGCGGCCGAGCGGCCGCCGCGCCACCTCCCCACAGTGTGGGGAGGAGAGGTGAGCCTGATTTCTCCTCCCCATGACTTGGCATGGGGAGGTGGCGCGGCGCATCTTCGCGCCGTGACGGAGGGGGTGACCCGGTGCCGGATGGCAAGAGCTACGAACGCGCAAAGACCTTCCGTAAGGCCCTGACCCCACCCGAGGCCCGTCTGTGGGTGGCGCTGAGGGGGCGCGGGCTCGAAGGCCTTCGCTTTCGGCGACAGCACCCGATCGGCCCCTTCATTCTGGACTTCTTCTGCGCCGAGGCGATGCTCGCGGTCGAGGTGGACGGGGCCAGCCATCAAGACCCGGAGCGGGCCGAACTGGACCGGCGGCGATCGGTCTGGTTGGCCACACGTAACATCCGCGTGGTGCGCATCGCGGCGCGAGACGTCCGGGACGAACTTCCCCATGTCCTCGACTTCATCGGCAGGACGGCGCTGGAGCGTCTTCGCCAGGATCGCCCCCTCCGTCACGGCGGCCGAGCGGCCGCCGTGCCAGCTCCCCACGGTGTGGGGAGGGGAATTGAAAAAGGGCGGGAACCGCGTCGCGATTCCCGCCCCTCTTTCGATCATTCGCGATCCAGTGGACCGGCGAGGGATCCTTAGCCGTTCACGGCGTCCTTCAGGGGCTTGGACACCCGGAAGCGGACAGCCTTGGAGGCGGCGATCTTGATGGTCTCGCCGGTGGCCGGGTTGCGGCCTTCACGAGCGGCGCGGTCAGCCGTGTCGAACACGCCCAGGTTCGAGATACGCACGTCGCCGCCCGACTTCAGGCTGGCGTGGATGTTTTCGACGATCGCGGTCAGCACCTTGCCGGCGTCGGCCTGCGAAACACCGGCGTCCTTGGCGACAGCGGCGATGAGTTCAGCTTGAGTGGTCATTATGGGTCGTTTCCCGATGGTAACTCGCCCGATTCAGGGCGAAGACCGGGGGATCAACACGCTTTTCGGGGGGCTTGGCAAGCGTCACCCATGCTGAATCGCAGTGAGGGCGGGGATTTATCCCCCGCCGGATGCCCTCTGAAAGCTTTCGACAAGGCTGCCAGCCACCAGTCTCCACCCGTCGACCAGCACGAAGAAGATCAGCTTGAACGGCAGGGAAATGACCACCGGCGGCAGCATCATCATGCCCATGGACATCAGCACGCTGGCGACCACCAGATCGATCACAAGGAACGGAACAAAAAGAAGAAATCCGATCTCAAAAGCGGTCTTCAGCTCGCTGATCATGAAGGCCGGGGTGATGACCCGCAGGGGCAGGTCGGCCGCCGCCGTCGGGGCCTCGATCTCGGACAGTCGGGTGAACAGGGCCAGGTCGCCGGGGTCCACCTGGGCCAGCATGAAGGTTTTCACCGGATCGGCCGCGGCATCGAACGCCTGGGGCAGTTCCATCTGCTGATCCATCAGCGGCCGGATGCCCGAATCATAGGCGTCCTGCCAGGTCGGAGCCATGACGATGGCCGACAGGAACAGGGCCAGGGACACCAGAACCGCATTCGGCGGCGACTGCTGCATGCCCAGGGCCGTCCGCAGCAGGCTGAGCACCACCACGATCCGCACGAAACTTGTGGTCATGATGACGATGGACGGGGCCAGGGACAGCACGGTCATCAGCCCGACCAGCTGCACCACCCGCTGGGTCAGGCCCGCCCCGTCGCCCAGATCGACATTGATGGCGGCGCCCTGCTGGGCGGCCTGGGCGGCATCCTGGGCGAGGGCCGCCACCGGCCAGATCAGGCAAAGCAGGGTGGTCAGGGCCGAGAGCTTGAGCGCGCGGATCAGTTCCGCGCGGCTGGGCAGGGCGAAGATCGTCATGACTTGGCGGGCCCGCGCGGTTCAATCAGCTCGCGGCCTTCGCCCAGCAGGATCAGCCGCTCCTCATCGTCGACACGCACCAGGACCAGGCGGCGCGCCGGATCCAGGACCAGGGTCTCGACCACGGTCAGGCGACGTTCGCCGCGCTCGGCGCTGAGCTTGGCCAGCAGCTGGGGCGCATAGCGGCGCGCGGCCCAGGCGGCCAGGCCGATGATGCCCAGCGTAAAGGCCAGGGCGAAGATCGCGCGGGCGAGATCGAGCAGATTCATGGGGGCATTCCGGAGGCTTCGAGCGCGGAGCCTTAACCATCGTGGTTAACGGGTCGTTGAAATAACCGGCTGTTAACCATGCAGGCGGCAAATTCAGCCTACCGCCATCCTAGGGAAGGACCCCGACATGGGCGTCGCCGACCTGCCTCTGCTGAAATCCATCACCGGCCGCCTGACCTGGCTGGACGAGCGCCAGCGGGTGATCGCCCAGAACGTGGCCAATGCGGACACACCCGGCTATGTCGCCCGCGACCTGAAAGCCCCCGGCGATTTCGCCTCGACGCTGAACGCCGGCGGGCTGACCATGGCGCGGACTTCTGCCCGCCACCTGTCGTCGGCGGGCCCGGCGGCGACCCGCTATACGTCCGAAGCCTCGCCCGATTCCGAGACGACCCTGGATGGCAATGCCGTGGTGGTCGAGGAACAGATGCTGAAGATGGCCGAGAGCCGCATGGCCTATGACGCCGCGATCGGCCTGTATCAGAAGTCGCTGGCCATGCTGCGGATGGCCGCCAAGCCCCCCGGCCGATGATCGATAGAAGGCTGACCCGATGAGCGATCCCGTCACCCCCCGAAACAGCGCCATGGCCGTCGCGGCCTCGGGCCTGAAGGCGCAGCAGTCGCGCATGCGCGTGATCGCCGAGAACATCGCCAATGCCGAATCCACCGCCCAGACGGCGGGCGGTACCCCCTATCGTCGGCAGGTGCCGGTGTTCCAGTCGGCCAATGTCGACGGCGCGACCGGGGTGGTGCTGGCCGAGGTCCGCCCGGACCAGAAGGATTTCCGCATGGAGTACGACCCTTCGCATCCGGCGGCCAATGCCGAGGGCTATGTGATGCGGCCCAATGTCGACACCCTGATCGAGGCCATGGACATGCGCGAGGCGCAGCGGGCCTATGAGGCGAACCTGAACGTGATCGAGACGGCGCGCGCGATGGAGCAGCGCACCCTCGACATCCTGAAACGCTGAGGGTCTGAACCATGAATCCGATGGCGGCGGTCAAGGCCTATCAGGCGATACAGGGTGCAGGCGCGGCCGGGCCGACCGGCGGCGTGGGCGGCGCTCAGGGGCCGGGCTTCGGCGAGCTGCTGCAGTCGGTCATGAACGACACGACCCAGCAGACCCGCGCGGCTGAAACCCAGATGAACATGGCCGTCCAGGGCCAGGGCAGCCTGATCGACGTGGTCACCGCCGTCAGCTCCGCCGAGGCCTCGCTGGAAACCGTGATCGCCGTGCGCGACCAGGTGATCCAGGCCTATCAGGAGATCATGCGGATGCCGATCTAAGGCCTCGCATGGACAGAATTTAACGACCCGGGACGCATCTATCGGTCTAATCCGCATCCTCTTGACTGCGCGGCATCGGGCCGCGGACGTTCGGGAGTCCCTCATGAAATCCGCAGTTGTCTGCGCCGCCGCCCTTCTGGCCGTGGGTGTGCCTGTTGCCGCTCAGGCTCAAGACAGATCTCCGCAATCCGTCGTCCTGGTGCGGGCTGGCAATCTGTTCGACTCGCAGACAGGCCGAATGGTGGGGCCGCGCGACATTCTGATCCGAGGTGGAAGGATCGCCGAAGTGGGCCAGGGCCTGAGTGTGCCGGACGGGGCGGAAATCCTGAATTTGTCGCGCTGCTCGGTTCTGCCGGGGCTTATCGACGGGCATACGCATGTTCTGGTCGAGCAGGCCCAGGGCGAGGGGCTGTCGGACGTGGCGGCACGTGACCATGGCGTAGTGGGCGACGTGCGCCGCGCCCTTTCGGCGTCGAGCCGAGCGGTGGACTATCTGGAAGCCGGTTTCACCACCGTGCGCGACCTCGGCAACTCGGGGCGCTTTCTGGACCTGCAGCTGGCCGCTGCCATTGGCGAGGGCGTCATTCGTGGACCGCGTGTCTATGGCTCGGGCCCAGGCTTGGCCCCCCAAGGCGGACAGCTAGAGCCCCTTCCCGCCGATCCCCATCATCTGGTCGCCGGTGAATACCGGATCATCAGCGGCGTGGATGATGCGCGGGTGGCCGTGCGTGAAGCCGTCGCGGCGGGGGCGAGAGTCATCAAGGTCTATCCCGAAGCCACCCCGCAACGTACTCGGCTGTCGGTGGCAGAGTTGGAGGCGATCGTGTCGGAGGCAAGGCGTCATGGCATTCCCGTCGCCGCCCATGCGACCTCGGACGCCGCCATTCGCGAGGCGGTCGAGGCGGGCGTGACTTCGATCGAGCACGCCTATGATATCTCGGACGACACTTTGCAGTTGATGGCCGAAAAGGGCGTCTGGCTGGTGCCGACCGACCCTTCCCTGGACATGGCGATCGAGTTCACCAGCACATGGCCACAACGTCCGCCACCGGAAGAGATCGAGCGCCATCTTCAGGTCGGTCGTGACCGGCTGATGCGCGCGCATCGGGCGGGGGTGCCCATCGCTTTGGGCTCCGACCTCTACATGCCCTATGGACCCGGTCGGGGGGCAGGCTCGCGAGCTACGCTGGACGGCTATGTCGAGGCGGGGCTCACCCCGGCGCAAGCGCTGCAGACCGCCACCTGGGAAGCCGGTAGAATGCTGGGCGATGATGGCCTGGGCGTGGTGCGCTCGCGGGCCTGGGCTGACCTGATAGCCGTCGAAGGTGATCCAACCCTGAGCCTGGCCCCTTTGAGGGACGCCCACTTCGTTATGAAGGGCGGCCGGGTCGAGGTGTCCGATGAAGGTCGCTGTAGCGGTTGATTTCTTGGCTTAGGGACATTCCGATCGCCGAGCGCGACCAGGTGATCCTATCAGGAGGTCATTGGGATGCCGATCTGATCCGCCATGTCGGAACGGATCGTCGTCTTTCGTCCTTTGGCCTGAAAGCCGGAGGACCACATGCTGAGAGATCGCAACTCATCCGCCATCGTCGCCGTCACCGATATCGAACGCGCGCGTCGCTTCTACGGCGACATGCTGGGACTGGAAATGGCCGACGGCGGCAGCGCGGGCATGGAAGGTGTTCTGGTCTTTCGCACCGGAGCGACGATCCTGACCGTCTATCGGTCGGAATTCGCAGGCACCAACCAGGCCAATGCCGTGACCTTCGCCATGGACGGCGACTTGCGCGCTGTGGTCGATGAACTGACCGCTAAAGGGGTCGTGTTCGAGCGTTACGACCTTCCCGACATGGAATGGAAAGACGGCGTGCATGAGGCGGGTGAAGTGAAACTGGCCTGGTTCAAGGATCCGGACGGGAATCTCCTTCACCTGATCGAAGGCCTGTAGCGCTTCACCCCTCCAGCGACACCACCGGTCCGATGGCCGGGGCCGGGCGGCCTTTGCGGCGGGACTTCATCCAGGCCTTGATGCGGTTCTGGATCGGGTTGTCGATCAGGAAGTGGAAGGCAAAGGCGAAGACGAAGGCCGCCGCGACGCCCGCGCCCCACAGGGCCCATTGCACCGGCTCGCTCAGATTCAGCCGGGCAATGGCGACGTTGGCCACGCCGAACCAGGCGATGCGGACCACCTCATTGGTGATGAACATCGAAAAGGACACCAGGGCGATCTTCTCGACCAGCTTGGACGGGCGCAGCACCGGAATGGCCCCCGCCGCCAGGATGATGACCGAGATACAGGCCAGCGAGATCAGCGCATTCTTGTCGAACCACTGGGCGACGCCCAGGCCGATCGTGGCGGCGACGAAGGCCCAGCCGGCCAGCTTCGGATTGATCCAGACTTTCTGGGCGAACCCGGCCAGGGCCATGCCCAGGAAGAACAGCGGCAGGGCGCGGATGAAGCCGTATTTCATCGGCATCTGATAGACGGGCAGGTCCAGCAGGGCCCAGGTCAGCTCATTGGCGACCAGATAGAGGCCGACCCCCAGGGCCAGCACGGTCCAGGGCCCGACCCGGACCAGGCCGCGCAGGATCCACGGAAAGGCCAGATAGCAGCCGATCAGGGCCGAGATCGACCAGGCGGGGGCATTCCAGCCCAGTCCGCCATAGATGCCGAACGACTGCACCAGCGCCAGCTGCGCGGGCAGCTGATCCCAGGCGAACCATTCCGGATTGCGCGGCGCAACCCCCAGGGCCGAGCTGACCAGAACCAGGGCCACCAGCGAAAGACCCATGATCAGATGGGCCGGATAGACCCGCAGTACGCGCTTCAGCACGAAGTCGCCCGGCGACATCGTCCCCCTCTGCAAGGAGGCCGCATAGACCCGCATCAGCACATAGCCGCTGTCGATGATGAAGAAGTTGGTCAGCAGGAAGCCGCCCCGCTCGAACACCGGATGCCACGCCTCGGCCAGGGGCACGGGGCCCGCCGCCTGGAAGTGGTGCAGGATGATCATCGCGGCCACAATGAAACGCAGGGCGTCCAGCCAACCGCCACGGGCGATGGGGGATGTCTCGTTTCGGGTCGAAATCGCGCTCCAGACCATGGCTTTGGCCTCCTTTGCGCCTGTTCCTGCAAGTCAGGGGCCGGTGTGGGCGCTTTTCTCCTCCCCATCGCAGATGGGGAAGTGGCGCGGCGGCCCCAGGCCGCCGTGACGGAGGGGGCGACACGGGCGGAAAAAAATCGAAGTCAGAGTTCTTGCCTCAGCCACCGTCTCTCCCCCTCCGTCACGGCGCGAAGCTGCACCGTGCCACCTCCCCATGCCTCGGCATGGGGAGGAGACGCTGAATCCTGGCGTCCTAACGCCTCGTTAACCACGCTCCCGGCATTTTCTGCCCAGTTTCGGCGTTCCGGTCCGGCCTCAAGCAGGCCCTCGACCCCGATCGGGGGCCGGCAGGCCCAAAGGAGTGTTCATGAACGGCGCGGAAGTTCTGGATGTGGGGCGCGACGCCGTCTGGCTGACGATCCAGCTGTGCCTGCCCGTGCTGGTGGTCGGGCTGGTGGTCGGTGTCGGCATCGGCCTGTTCCAGGCCCTGACCCAGATTCAGGAACAGACCCTGGTCTATGCGCCCAAGATCATCGCCATCTTCGTGTCCCTGCTGCTGTTCCTGCCGCTGATGGGGGCCTTGCTGGGCGGTTTCATGCGCGAGATCGCGGCCCGAATAGCGGGCATGTAGGTGGACGGCTACGCCACCGCCGAACAGGTCTGGGCGGGGGGACTGATCTTCGCCCGGATCGGGGCCATCCTGATGCTGATCCCCGGCGTCGGCGAAAGCTATGTGCCGCCGCGCATCCGCCTCTCGCTGGCACTGGTGGTGTCCCTGGCCCTGTGGCCGGTCGTTCAGGGCGCGCTGCCGGCCTTGCCCGCCACGGTCGGCGGCATGGTCGGATGGGTGCTGCGCGAGGTGATCGTGGGCCTGGCCATCGGGGCGGTGCTTCGCGCCTTCACCACGGCCCTGGCCACGGCCGGTGAGATCGTCTCGTTGCAGACCACGCTGAGCTTCGCCCAGACGGCCAATCCGCTTCAGGCCCAGCCCGGCACGACCATCGCGGCCTTTCTGATGCTTCTGGGCACGACGCTGATCTTTGCCACCGACACCCATCACCTGTTCATCGCCGGCCTGGTGGGGTCCTATGACCTGATCGCCCCGGCCCGGCCGCTGGTGACCGCGGACTTCGCCAGCCTGGCCATCCGCACCCTGGGCGACAGCTTTATGCTGGGGGTTCAGCTGTCGGCGCCGGTCATCGTGTTCGCCATCATCTTCAACCTGGCGTCCGGACTGGTCGGGCGGGTCATGCCGTCGTTCCAGGTCTTCTTCGCCGCCGCCCCGCTCAGCGTTATCCTGGGCCTGTCGGTTTTTGCTCTGTCGCTGGGGGTTCTGGGCACGGTCTTCATCGACCGCTATCGCGCCCTGGCCCGGATCTTCGTGGGAGGCGCGGGTGGCTGACAAGCCCGATCCCGACTCCAAGACAGAAGAGGCGACCCCGCGAAAACTCGAGGAGGCGCGAAAGAAAGGCGACGTCGCCAAGTCGGCAGACGTCGGCTCTGCCCTGTCGCTGATGGGGGCTGCGGCGGTGCTCCTGATGATGGGCGGCTGGTTCGCCGGGTCGATGGCCGAGGCCCTTCTGCCCTTCATCGCCTCGCCCCACGCCATGCTGGGCGGACTGGATGCGGGGGCGGGGGTCGAGATCGGGGCCCAGGCCCTGTGGGCCGTCGCCCCCTTCATGGCCGCCCTGATGGCGGCGGTGATCGTCGGCGGGGCGGGCGGACATCTGGCGCAGTCGGGCCTGATCTTCTCGGGCGAGAAGATGAAGCCGAGCTGGGAAAAGATCAGCCCTGCCGCCGGGTTCAAGCGCATCTTCGGACCCGACGGCCTGTTCCAGTTCCTGAAGACTCTGCTGAAGCTGATCGCTGTCTGCGCCATCTGCTGGGGCGTGCTCAGCCCCCATGCGCGCGAGCTGGAGAACCTGGCGGCCATGAGCCCGGCGTCCATTCTGCCGTTCGCGCGGGATCTGGTCGTGGCCCTGATGGCCTCTGCCCTGGTGTTCCTGGGGCTGACGGCGGCGGGCGATTTCCTCTGGCAGAAATACCGCTTCAACGAGCGGATGAAGATGACCAAGGAAGAGGTCAAGGAAGACTACAAACAGTCCGAGGGCGACCCGCACATCAAGGCCAAGCTGAAGCAGATCCGCATGCAGCGCAGCCGCCAGCGGATGATGCAGAACGTGCCCACGGCCACGGTGATCGTGACCAACCCGACCCACTATTCGGTGGCCCTGCGCTATGAGCCGGACCAGGGCGACGCCGCCCCCGTCTGCGTGGCCAAGGGGGTGGACGCCCTGGCCCTGCGCATCCGCGAGGTCGCGCGCGAGCACGACGTGCCGGTGGTCGAGAACGTGCCCCTGGCCCGCGCCCTCTATGCCGCCGTCGACATCGACGAGACCATCCCGCGCGAACATTTCGACGCCGCCGCCAAGGTGATCGGCTTCGTCATGCAGAAGCGGAAACGGCGCTAGCCGGTCTCTCCGGAGCGCTGCATGACGCCGGAGAAGGTCAGGATCGACAGCGACAGGATCAGCCACCCGGCCAGGGCATAGAAGGCCTTGGCAAAGCGATAGACCTCGATCTCGCCGAACAGGGTGCGAGCGGCCTCGCCCGACCCGATCGTGATCCCCTGGAACAGCGGCATGGCCCGCGCCGTCCCCTCGGCCTCGCCGATCTCGCACTCGGTCTCCTGCAACAGGTCGACCAGGGGAATGAAGACGTCCAGCGCATAGAGTGAGGGCCTGACGGCATCGCCACAGGGGATGTTCTGGACCATTTCGTCGTCGGTAGGCGCCGGGGCACCGACGCGCCCGGCCTGGGCGATGGAGGCGACGGCCTGCTGGTCGATCACCATGGCCCCGCGCCAGTTCGCCCAGCCGAAGAAGGCCCAGCCCGCCACGAGGGCCACGGCCAGGGTCGTCACCGCGCGGGTCGGCTTCAGCCCGTATCCGAACAGCTTGCCGAACAGGCCCGTCGATAGATGCAGGGTCCAGCGGCCAAGGCCGGTCAGCCAGCCTTCGGACCAAATCAGGGGCTTGCCGGCCGCGCGGCGGCGATCGGCCAGCAGCACCTGGATATCGCGCGCATCATCGACTTGGCCCTGTCCCGCAAGCACGCGTGCCAGGTGATGGTAGGGCTGCGGACTGATCGCCGTTTCGCGGTCCGTTTCGGGCCTGAAGCCGCTCAGCCAGGCCGCGCGGTCATCGACGCAGCGACCGGTGAAACTGGCCCGTGCCAGACGCTGATAGGTCAGCCCGTTGAGACCGAGCCGTCCGCTGCCATAGGCGGAAGGGTCGTCGTCCAGGATGGCGCATGACGCATCCGACAGGTCCAAGGCGGTCGCCCCGTGCAGCTTGCGAAGGCGCAGGCTGGAGCCGACCTTCACGCCATTGGCTGCGATCACGCCACCGCCGATGAGGGTCACGTCCTGAAGCAGCATCTGGTCGCCCGTGGCGACGCTTTTCAGGTTCAGCGCACGGTTCAGCACGACCTGATCGTGGAGGCCCAGATTGGCGCCGATGCGGACCCCTTCCAGATCGAGCGCGGCCTGGCCCCGGTTCCCCAGAACGATGGCATGGGTGACGATGATGTCCGAGCGCACCTCGGCATTGACGAAGCTGGCCCCGCCGATCAGCACGCAATCGCCCAGCAGTTCGATCTGGTCGAACCGCGCGTGTCGCGCCACCAGGGTCGTGTCCCCGGCCAGGCGCGCCCTGGACAGGTGCAGGAAGTTCGCGCTGGCCCCGTGCAAACTGATTGAGCCCAGGATGCAGGCACCGTCGGTCAGGACGATGTCGCCCTCTATCCGGGTGTTCCGGGCCGTGACCGCGATCTTGCCCCGGCCGTTCAGCCCTGTGCCGCGCAGGTCAAGGTTGGCCCCCAGGCGGGCATCGTTCAGGTCGGTCGACCCCGTCAGAAGCGCCCGGTCCAGGATGATTCCGCCGACGATCGAGGCATTGCGTGCCGACAGGGCCGGGCCTTCGCCCTCGCTCACCCGACTGCCGCGCAGGTTCAGCTCTCCCTGGATGCGGGCCGAGACCAGATCGATCCCGCCCGCGATCGAGCAGGGTCCGAGGGCGACGCATCCCCCACCGACCTCGGCCTCCATCAGGCCCAGGGCAAACCGGGGGCCGACCCTGGCCACCATCGCTGGATCGCGCGGGGCCGGAGCCCTCAACCTGGCGTCATCCAGCGTAATCCGGCCGGCAATGCGCGCCCCGGTCAGCTCCAGCCAACAGTGATCGCCCGACGCCGAAGGCCAGGCGGCGAGGCTGATCAGGCCGGGCAGGGGTTCGGTGTCGTGGAAGAGCGCGCCCTTGCCTTCGCGCACGGAAGCGGGCTCGGCTCTGGCGGCCTCTGCCACCCGATCGAACCATGCCCGGACAGTCGACAGATCATCATCGGTGGGTGATGTCGGAGCCGCTTCGTTCAGGGGAGCAAGTCCGCCCAGGTCCAGGGGGCCGTCGATCGAGACTTCGCGGCCACGGATGTATCCGGCCTGGGAGCCACGCAGCGACAATCGCGCCAGCCGGGCGTGGGACACATCCAGGCTTAATCGCACATCGACAGCATCCGGATCGACGCCGCCGTCGCCTTCCAGCCGGCAATGCTCCAGCGCCAGGGCCGGCAGGCCCTGACCGCCGTGTCCGATGCAGTCCGACAGGTCCAGGACGCCGCGAATGATGGCACCGGATATCCGCAGGCCGGGCGCGGCGATCGGAACGGGTGCCTCTCCGGCGGGGATCGGATAGCCAGGATGCTGGTCGGCGACCGCCTCATGGTCGGCGGCCGGGAAGGGAAGGCCCAGCAGCAGTCGGCGCAGAAAACCGGCATCGACGGTCGGGCCGGCGTCCCCGCCACCCAGCGCCGCGACTTCGCCCAGGGCGATGCGGGCGGCAATCAAGGCTTCGGTCTTGCTGATGGTCATCGAACATCCCCGGCTTGCACGGGGCAGAGCCTGCCGTCAGCCGCTTGGCCTGTCGAGGTTCGTCGTGCCGGGCACCTGTGCCAAATGTGGCGTATCATCCGAACTCTGATTCGCGCGTGAGGTCCCATGGCCCTGGCCCAAACGACAGCCGAGGCGGCGGTCTCGCAGACATCGCATCCCTCGCCGACGACCCGGCCGTTCATCGATCCGTTGCTGGTCGCCATGGTGTGCGGCATGGTGGTGGTCGTGGCGGCCATGGCCTATCCGGCGTTTCGGGCCGAGCCGTTCAGCGCGCCGGGCTTCATCCTGATCTTCGCCGCCGGGGCCGTGGCCCTGATCGGCCTGTTCGCCTTCAACCGGAATGAGACGGCCCGTGCGCCCAGCGGCGATACAGCGGTCGAGATGCTGGACGCCCTGTCCGAACCGGCGGCCCTGGTCTGGGCCTCGGGTCAGGTGCTGGCCTTCAATGCGGCCTGGGCCGAGCAGAACGGCGCGACCGTGGCCCTGCCCAAATCCGCCTCGGCCGGACGGTCGGGCCAGGCGCTCTACATGGCCTTTGCCCAGGCGCGGCAGGGTCAGCAGGGGCGCGCCATCGTCACCGTGGGCGAGCGCGAGATCGAGGTCCTGATCGGACAGGCGGGCGAGGGCCGGTTTCTGGTCCGCGCCGCGCCCGAGGTCGAGGTGGCCGTGGTGCCGTCCGCCCCGGTGGTAAGCCCGTCGTCCGGCGCTGATGGCCGGGCCATGGCGGCGGGGGCGCCGTTCGGGTCCTGCGTCATCGCCCATGCCGACCTGTTCGCCGGGCGGGTGGAAGCGCCCAATGCGGCCCTGGGGGCCCTGACCGGCCCGGCCCATTCTCGCGACGCGGCCTTTGGCCATCTGTTCGAGCCGGGCGGCGTCACCGAGGCGCGAACCAAGCTGGCGGCCGGGTCGTCCGGCCCGATTGAACTGGTGGCCCGCGCCCATCCCGACCGGATGCTGCACCTGTATGTCGCGCCCGAGGGCGAGGCCCGGCGGATATGGCTGTTCGACGTGTCCTCGCAGAAGTCGATGGAGGTGCAGCTGTTCCAGGCCCAGAAGATGCAGGCCGTGGGCCAGCTGGCGGGCGGGGTGGCGCACGACTTCAACAACCTTCTGACCACCATCCAGCTGCAGCTGTCGGACCTTCTGGAACGGCATCCGGTGGGCGACCCCTCCTATGACGGGCTGAACGAGATCCGCCAGACGGCGATCCGCGCCGCCGACCTTGTCCGCAAGCTGCTGGCCTTTTCGCGCAAGTCGACCGTGCGGCGCGAACGGCTGGACCTGGGCGAACTGGTGGGCGAGTTCGCCGTGCTGCTGCGTCGCCTGCTGCGCGAGGACGTGCGGCTGGAAACCGACTATGGCCGCGATCTGCCGGTCGTGCTGGCGGACAAGAGCCAGCTGGAAACGGCGGTGATGAATCTGGCCGTCAATGCCCGCGACGCGATGCGCGGCGTGGTCGAGCCGGGGGCGGGCGTCGTCACCATCCGCACGCGCCGCCTGTCGCCCGACGAGGCCCGCAGCCAGGGCTGGATGGACGCCCCGGTCGATATCGAAGTGGCCTTGATCGAGGTCGCCGACACCGGGCCGGGCGTGCCGCCCGAGCTGCTGGACAAGATCTTCGAGCCCTTCTTCACGACCAAGGCGGTGAACGAGGGCACCGGCATGGGCTTGGCCACCGTCTATGGCATCGTGCAGCAGGCCGGCGGTCATATCGGGGTGACCAATGCCGAAACGGGCGGGGCGGTGTTCCGCATCTTCCTGCCGGCAGCCGCAGAGGCCGAGCTGGCCGAGGTCGCCCCGGTCGAGGTCAAGATCAAGGCCCCGCGCGACCTGTCCGGGGCCGGGCGCATCCTGTTCGTCGAGGATGAACCGGCGGTTCGCAAGATCGCAGCCCGCCTGCTGCGTCAGCGCGGCTATGAGGTGATTGAAGCCGGTGACGGCGAGGAGGCCCTGGTCCTGGCCGAAGAATGGGCGGGCCGGATCGATATGCTGATCTCTGACGTGATCATGCCTGGGCTGGACGGTCCCTCTCTGCTGAAGAAGGCGCGGCCCTTCCTGGGGGATGCCCCGGTGATGTTCATCTCCGGATATGCCGAAAGCGACTTCTCGGATCTGTTGCAGGACGAGGCGGGCGTGTCCTTCCTGCCCAAGCCGCTGGACATCAAGACCCTGGCCGAGCGGGTCAAGCAGCAGCTGCGCACGGCCTGAGCCTGATTTCTCCTCCCCATGACTTGGCATGGGGAGGTGGCACGGCGCATCCACGGGCCGAACTGGACCGGCGGCGATCGGCGGGGCTGGCGACGCGCAACATCCGCGTGATCCGCATCACCGCGCGAGACGTCAGGGACGAACTTCCCCATGTCCTCGACTTCATCGGCAGGACGGCGCTGGAGCGTCTTCCGCCAGGGTCGCCCCCTCCGTCACGGCGGCCCAGTGGCCGCCGCGCCACCTCCCCATCGCCGGGCGATGGAGAGGAGAGTTGAGTTTCCTCCCATGCTGCGGAGGGGAGCGGACATTGGCCTCTGACGGATCGGTAACTTGCCAATCAACGACGGCCGCGCTTCGATGACGGCTGATCAGGAGTTCTCATTTCATGTTCGACCGCCGCCGTTTCCTCGCCGTTTCCATCGCCGCCTCCAGCTTTGCCGCCTCGGGTCAGGCCCTGGCCCAGACGGCGCCGGCCGCCACCGCATCGTCCGGTGATGCGGCTCTGACGGCGGTGATGGACAAGATCGTCCGCCAGATGCTGATGACCTCGCCTGAAACCCTGACCAGCCTGGGTCTCGACAAGGGCCCGGCAGCGGTGATGAAGTCGCGTCTGGACGATCGGTCGCTGGCCAAGATCGAGGCGGACAAGATCGAGTTCAACGGCCTGATGGCCGAGCTGAACGCCATCGACCGCTCCACCCTCTCCAGCGCGTCGAAGATCCACTACGACTCGGTCAAATTCTTCGGTGACACCGCCCAGGAAGGGCAGGCCTTTCCCTATGGCGGCGGTCTGTTCCCCTCGCCCTATACGGTCAGCCAGCTGAGCGGGGCCTATCGCTCCCTGCCCGATTTCCTGGACAGCCAGCACACGATCGAGACCGCCGAGGATGCTGAGGCCTATCTGTCGCGTCTGTCGGCCATGGGCACGGCGTTCGACCAGGAGACCGAGCGGATGCTGGCCGATTTCGCGGCCGGGGCCGTGCCGCCGGACTTCGTCATCGACAAGACGACGGTCCAGATGGACGCCATGCTGAACGCCGATCCCGCCGGAATGACCCTGGTGACCTCGGTTGCGCGCCGGGCGGCGGACAAGGGGCTGGAGGGCGACTGGGCCGGACGCGCGCTCGCCATCGTCAATGAAACGGTCCTGCCGGCCCTGAAGCGTCAGCGCGACACCCTGGCGGCCCAGCGTCCCAATGCCACCCACGATGCCGGGGTGTGGCGTCTGGAGGGCGGAGACCGCTATTATGGCTATGGGCTGAAATTCTTCACCACCACCGACATGACCGGCGAAGAGGTCCACCAGATGGGCCTGGAACAGGTGGCCGAACTGTCGGCGCGCGCCGATGTCCTGCTGCGGGCCCAGGGCCTGACCGAGGGCACGGTGGGCCAGCGCATCGCCTCGATCGCGAACCTGCCGGGTCAGGTCTATTCCAATACGGACGAGGCCAAGGAACAGCTGATCGCCGACCTGAACGTGCAGATGGATGCCTGCATGGCCCGGATGCCGGAATATTTCGGCCGCCTGCCGAAATCGGCCTGCGACATCCGGCGGGTGCCCAAGGACATCGAGGCCGGCGCGCCCGGCGGCTACTATCAGGGCCCGGCGCTGGATGGCTCGCGGCCCGGCGCCTATTACATCAACCTGCGCGACACGGCCGAATGGCCGAAATTCACCCTGCCGACCCTGACCTATCACGAGGCGGTGCCGGGCCATCACTTCCAGATCGCCCTGCAGCAGGAAAATCCCGACGCGCCGATCCTGATGAAGGTGCTGGGCTTCTCGGCCTATACCGAGGGCTGGGGCCTGTATTCCGAGCAGCTGGCCGACGAGATCGGCATGTATGCCAACGACCCCTGGGGCCAGATCGGGGCCATTCAGTCCCTGATGTTCCGCGCCGCGCGCCTGGTCGTGGATTCCGGCCTGCACTACAAGCGCTGGAGCCGCGAACAGGGCATCCGCTATATGGTCGAGACCCTGGGCGACCAGGAAAGCGCCGTCACGACCGAGGTCGAGCGCTATGCCGTCTGGCCGGGCCAGGCCTCCAGCTACAAGGTCGGCCATTCGGAATGGGTGCGTCTGCGCGAACAGGCCAAAGCGACCCTGGGCGACCGGTTCGACATCAAGGGCTTCCATGACGTCGGCCTGGCGGCCGGCGGGGTGCCGCTGAAGGTGCTGGAAGGCGTCATCAACGACTGGGTTGCGGCGCAAGCCTGATCGGATCGGTTCTTTCCCTAAAGGAAACAGGTGCGGTTTTCGGCGAATTGGGGGACACTGCGCACGGGTCATCTGGAGGGACGCCCGTGCGCACCACTCGTCGCGCCTTGATCATCGTTGTCGCTGCGGCCAGCGCTGCGCTGGCGGGGTGCGGGCTGCTGCCTGATCGTCTGATGGGCCGTTCGATGTCGGTCGCGCCTGCACCCGGTCAGGTCGAGCCCCTGCATGCGGCCGCCGTCGCCAACGATCAGGCGGTGTTCTGGGTCAGCTCCAACGGCTGTACGGTGAAGGATGACCTGATCCCGGTGGTCCAGCAGCGCGTGGGCCGGGCGATCATCACCCTGCGCCGGGTCAAGCCCGACGACTGCACCTCGCCCCAGGTCGGGGGCGTCGAACTGGTCTGGACCTTCGACGAACTGGGCCTGAAACCGGGGCAGGCGGTGTCGGTCGAAAACCCCTATCAGCTGCCGCCCAGCTGACAGCCTAGGACCCAGCGGTTGGTCGCCGACAGCCGGTAGTGTCTCAGTTTAAAAACTGCGTGTTGGACTCATGCTGCTACTCAAGTTGCAGACCGCAGTGGCCGGGTTCTTTATCGCCCTCGCTCAAATGCCCTCTTTGGTCGCGATCATTGCGGCTGTGACAATCGCGGCTCTGATAGCTGCCCTTCAACTGTGGCAGGCCCGACGCGCCATTCCGCAGGGTTCGTGGTTTGGAATAGTGCCGATCTATATCGCTCACGTTCTGATCGCTCTTGCGCTCGAAGCAGCAGGTTACCTGCTCGGACTGGGGCTCATGATTTCAAACTGAGACACTGCGAAAAAACCGCCTCGCTTGACTCGTGGACTCTCGACGGCGATTCGCAAATCAGCCTACGATTCGCATCGGGGTCGGCGTTAACCGTTCTTAAGGTTTTGCGCGGTTAACGTCCGAACAAGGTTACCCGCAGCCTATGTGGGGCCATCAGATTTAAGCTTTGCCTTGGAGGGGCGTTGATGCGCGTTCTGTTGATTGAAGACGATCACGCGACCGCCCAGAGCATTGAGCTGATGCTCAAGTCCGAGGGCTTCAACGTCTATACGACGGACCTGGGCGAAGAAGGCATCGATCTGGGCAAGATCTATGACTACGACCTTATCCTGCTCGACCTGAACCTGCCCGACATGAACGGCCTGGAAGTCTTGCGCCAGCTGCGCGTCGGCAAGGTCAATACGCCGGTCATGATCCTGTCGGGATCCAGCGAGATCGAGACCAAGGTCAAGACCTTCGGCGGCGGTGCCGACGACTATATGACCAAGCCCTTCCACAAGGACGAGCTGATCGCGCGCACCCACGCCGTGGTCCGTCGCTCCAAGGGTCACGCCCAGGCCATCATCACCACCGGCGAGATCTCGGTGAACCTGGACGGCAAGACGGTCGAGGTGAACGGTCACCGTGTCCACCTGACCGGCAAGGAATATCAGATGCTGGAGCTGCTCTCGCTCCGCAAGGGCACGACCCTGACCAAGGAAATGTTCCTGAACCACCTGTACGGCGGCATGGACGAGCCCGAGCTGAAGATCATCGACGTCTTCATCTGCAAGCTGCGCAAGAAGCTGGCCACGGCCGCCGGCGGCAAACACTACATCGAGACCGTCTGGGGACGCGGCTATGTCCTGCGCGACCCGTCGGAAGGTGCCGCTCAGAGCGCCGCCGCCTAAGACACGACTTCAGGGAAGAAGCGACCCAACGCCCGCCGGGAAACCGGCGGGCGTTTTGCATGGGGCATGGACGGCCCGGTGGCGGCTACGTCGGCAGCGATCTGCTCGCGCTCAGTCTCAGCTCAACAAGGCGCCTGCCGCCCCGGCCAGGGCCATCGATCCGGTGAAGGCCACGATCGTCAGGGCGAATGCAGGCAGGGGCCTCAGGGTCGCTTCACGGCGCAACCAGGCCCACTGAACCCCCAGATACCAGACCGTGGTGCCCAGGATCACGGCGGTGCCCGCCAAGGTCGCCGCCTCACTGGGGTGGCGGATGCCCAGAAAGCCCAGGCTGACCAGAATGGCCGTCGCGCCCGACAGATAGCATTGAGCAAAGAAGGGCGTACGCAGGCCTTCGCGATCAATCCGCTTGCCCGTCAGCCGCAGGACCAGCCAGGCAAAGACCAGTCCAGGCAGGCCGAAAATCAGCGCCCGAAGCGCAAGTAATGCCTGCTCGTTATGGACGACGTATTGCGCGATCTCCGATCTGGCGCTCGACACCTCCAGTCCGAACGCAAAGGCAGCGCCATGGGCCAGCAGAATGCTGAGCACCAGAAACAGCGGCGGGCTCAGCGTTTCCAGATACTGCTTGTCCGGTTTGTCCTTCTGCTCGCGGTCCGAATAGGCCATCGTCTGAAGCGGGCGCCGCAGCGTCTTCCACAGGGTCAGCGGATAGCACAGCAGCTAGGCCATGACCTCATACAGAAGTTCCTCGACCGAACGCAGGATGGTCAGGACATTCATGGGTCACCCTGCCTAGGTTGCCGCCCTGAACGCTCGTGACAGGACCACCGCCATCGGGTTGGCATTTCCGGCGCCGTCGAAGGGCAGGGGGCGGTCCTTGCCGTCGTCCTTTTCGCCCTGGCGATACCAGCTGTCGGTGTCGCGCAGGCCCCAGACGGTGAAGGCGAACCGCTGGGCGGCCGGCAGGGCGACGAAGGCTTCGGCCAGTTCGGTGACGCGATCGACCTGGCGCGCCATCCGCTCGGCGATCGAGCGCAGATCCAGCGGATTGTCGGTGCGCAGGGTGACGTCCAGTTCCGACACATGGATGGGCAGGCCGAACTGGGCCAGTTCACGGATGAAGGCCGCGATCACGCCGTCGGGCATGTCGATCCACAGATGCGACTGGGTGCCCAGGCCCTGCAGCGGGCATCCCGCCTTCAGCAGCCGCTCGACCAGCTTCAGATACTGCGTTCCCTTGGCCGGTATGCCTTCCAGATTGTAGTCGTTCAGGAACAGGATCGCATCGGGATCGGCGGCCTGGGCCTTTTCAAAGGCCCGCAGGATATAGCCGTCCTGGCCATAGCGCCGCGACCAGTGACAGTCGCGCAGGCCCGAGCCGTCGTCCAGGATCGGCTCATTGACCACGTCCCAGCTGCGCGCGATCCCGCGATAGCGGCCGGCCACCGTGGCGATATAGCCGTCGAAGGCCCGGTCGAAGGCGGCGTTGTCCAGGCCGGTGAAGGCTTCCTCACCCTGGGCATACCAGATCAGGGTGTGGCCATGCATGGGCAGGCCCTCCGCCTTGGCCCAGGCGGCCAGGCGGTCGGGACCATCGAACCGGGGACGGGCCAGTCCATCGGCCAGGATGTATTCCATCTTCATCTCCCATTCCGGCGTCAGCTGGGAGATGTGGGTCCGGGCCAGGGCGACCCAGGCCGGATCGGCGATGTGATCGGTCTTGAACGCCGTCCCAACCGGGAAGGGGGCCGCCTTCAACGGAGGAATGGCGGCCGGAACAGGGGCCGCTGTGGCGAAACGCTCGCAGGCTGCCAATGCAAGAGGGGCGGTCAGCAGGGCGCGGCGCGTGGTCATCGACTTCAGCCCGCGCGGCGCCGCAGTCCCAGTTCGTCAAAGGCGGCGGTCTCGCGCTTGCCGGCAGCAATGACGGCGTTCAACCGGGTCAGTTCGGCGACATGCTCGAACTTCTTCAGCTCTTCGAACGCGCTGGTCAGGGCGTCGCGCGCCCCTTCCTCTTCGTGGTCCAGAACCGTCAGATCGGCCTCGGCCGCGCCTTTGCGCAGCTTCCAGCCGTGCAGATAGCTTTGCAGCAGCATGGCCGCGTCGGCATCGGCGCGGGCGCGTTCGCGCTCGATCTCGACCTCGGCGTCCAGCACCGCCAGCCGCATCTCGGTGCTGGCCCGGCGTGCCGTGATCTCGGCCAGACGCTTCTGCAGCGTTTCGACCTCATAGTTGGAGATGCGGATCAGCGATTGTGCCCAGGCGGTCATAGTCAGGAAACTCCGGTCACTGGATCATGCCCTGGTTCAGGATTGCTTCCAGGCGGGTAAAGGAATCGGAAAGAGACGTGTGATCGTCCTTGTCCTGGCCCAGGAAATCTTCGAGGGCGGGGTTCAGGGCGATGGCGCGGTCCACGATCGGGTCGGCGCCGGTCCGGTAAGCGCCGATGCGGATCAGCTCTTCCATATTGGCATAGGCGCTGAGGCACTGGCGCGCGCGGCGGTTCAGTTCACGCTCGGGCGGGGTCTGACAGCCGGGCAGGGTACGGCTGACGGACTTCAGCACGTCGATGGCGGGAAAGCGTCCCCGTTCGGCGATCTTGCGGTCCATGACGATGTGGCCATCCAGGATACCGCGCACGGCATCGGCGATGGGCTCGTCATGGTCGCCGCCGTCGACCAGGACGGTGAACAGGGCGGTGATCGGTGCGGCCGTGGTGCCGTCGGGGCGCACCGGCCCCGGCCCGGCCCGTTCCAGCAGCTTGGGCAGTTCGGTGAAGACGGTGGGGGTATATCCCTTGGTGGTCGGGGGCTCGCCTGCGGCCAGCCCGATCTCGCGCTGGGCCATGGCAAAGCGGGTGACCGAGTCCATCAGGCACAGGACTTCCAGATCCTGGTCCCGCATATATTCGGCGACCGCCATGGTCATATAGGCGGCCTGGCGACGCTTCAGGGCCGGTTCGTCGCTGGTGGCCACGATGACGACGGCGCGGCGCAGACCTTCTTCGCCCAGGGTCTCCTCGACGAATTCGCGCACCTCCCGGCCCCGTTCGCCGATCAGGCCGACCACGACGACGTCGCACGTCGCCTGACGCGCCAGCATGGACAGCAGCACCGATTTTCCGACGCCCGATCCGGCGAAGATGCCCAGGCGCTGGCCCCGGCAGGTGGTGGTGAAGACGTCCATGGACCGGACGCCCAGATCGAGCCTTTCACCCACCCGGCCGCGCGAATGGGCCGGGGGCGGCGGGGCGCGCAGGGGATAGGCGGCCGGGCCGGTCGGCAGGGGGCCCTTGCCGTCGATGGGGGTGCCAAAGGCGTCGATGATCCGGCCCATCCAGGCCGTGGTGGGCCGCACGGCGGCGGCCTGGTCGATAATGCGGATATCGGTACCGGGGGCCACGCCCTCGACCGGGCCGAAGGGCATCAAGAGGGCCTTGGCATCGCGAAAGCCTACGACCTCGGCGGGCAGGGGGGCCATGCCGCGCCGCCCGATCTCGGCGCGGGCACCCACGGCCAAGCGAGACAGGCCGCCACGGGATTCGATCAACAGACCGCTGACCCCCGCGACCTTGCCGGTCACCACCAGGGGGTCGATCGCCTCGATAGCCTTGACCAGACTGTGCACGCCACATCCCCGAAACCTGGGATCAGGGATGGGCGATCGTGGTTAACGCGCCGTAAAGGCTCATCGACAGGCTGCCTGGGTCAGGAGCCTCCAGTGGAGTCCCCACCGGCAGCGGTCATAACTTCCGCTTCGCCTGTCGCGCAGACGTCCAGCGTGGGGGCGACCCAGGCCAGTTTGGCCTCTTCGGTGACCGGTGCAGTATTTGTTGGCGTATTCATGGTCGCTTTCCCGTCACTGGGCCTGTCGTTGAGGGACCAATGATAGCTCAACAGGCGGGCGGTGACCATCGGCGACAGACAGAAAGCGGTGGCCAGGACTAACGACCCGTAAAAATCCATGGCCCGCATGATGCAGCCGGATCGTATGCGGCCTCGGCCGAGCCCGGATCGGCACGGATCAGTCGTGCGCCGGGTCATTTCGGGACGGTGACGATGGGTGCCGACGGCCAGCCGCGACCTTGCCGGTCACCACCAGGGGGGCGATCGCCTCAATGGCCTTGACCAGACGGTGCACTCCACATCCCCGAAACCTGAGGATCAGGGATGGGCGATCGTGGTTAACGCGCCGTGAACGCCTGTTCGCAAAGGGCCTGCCTCAGGAGCTTTGATAGCTATCCCCACCCATGCCGGTTTGGACTTCTGCCTGGTCCATCGCACAGACCTCCAGCGAGGGGGCAATCCAAGCAAGTTTGGTCTCGGGGATCGGTGAGGGTTGCACTGTCGGAATCATGGCCGGTTCCATCCGCGGCGGTATAACTAACGAAAGGATGTACCCCCAAGGGAGTGACGGCCGAGACAAATGAGCGAACGGGAGCATCATGGCCGATGCTCCCGCGTGACCTTGGCCGTCACCGCCAGGGGTCAGTCGTCTCGGTGGCTTTGGGGATACGAGCGCCGCATCCCCAAAGCTTGGGATCAGGAGAAGATGCTGGCATCCCCGGTGCCGGACGAGCCCGCTTCGGCATTCTCTGCGGGTTGGAACTCGAGTTTCGGCGCGGTCCAAGGCAGGCGGTTTTCGGTTTCAGCGACCCGGTCAGCCGTCTGGATTTCGACTTCGGTTTTCATTTCGATCCCCTCGGGCATGGGTTGCCAGAGACCTGCGACCGAGGTCGGCCGACAGGACACGATAGCCAGCTAAGCTTTCACACAGAAGCGTCGCTTAATGCAGATCGCCGAAGTTGGCTAGACGGTTTGCTTGTTGACGCCAGGGCCCAATCCGCGGTCGGGGGGGCAGACGCCCGCTGGATGCGACCCAATCGGAAGGGCCCGCGTGGGCGCTTCAAGAGAATGCCAGGCCGTCCGAAGCGCCACCAGCATTAAACTCCGCTTCGCTTGCCGTGCAGACGTCCAGCGTGGGGGCGACCCAGGCCAGTTTGGTGTCTTCGGTGATCGGCTCAGCCTGGCCTGCAGCAGTCATAATCGCGTCCCGTATCTGGTGGGGTCTGTGGTAGATCAACGATAGCCCGAGAAGGTTGGGGTGGCTATGGGGGACAGGGGCAGTCCGGCTCCGCCTGACGACCCGTCAAAATCCATGGCCCGCATGATGCAGTCGGACCTGGTGCGGCCTTGGTCGCGCCCGGAATGGCACGGATCCGTCGTGCGCCGGGTCATTGCGGGACGGTGACGATGGGTGCCGACGGCCAGGTGGGTCAGTTTGCGACGACAAGGGCCAGGGAACGGTTGCCCGTTCCGCCGGTCCTGATCGACGCGGTTGCGCGTCCGGACGTTCAGGATGCGGTGTTTGCCTATTTGCGGATCACCGATCCCCGGCTTCAGGGCGCGGCACTGACCATGCTGCGGTCTCTGGCCGGAGTCTGACCTAGGCGGCGGCTCAGGACGCGAACAGCGGATCCGATGGATCGAAGGCCTGGCCTCAGCCTCGGTCGCCAGCATGACATCCAGCACGGGGGCGATCCAGGTCGCCCTGTCGGCGGTGGGGGCAGTGTCGGTCTGGGGCAGAACAGTCATGGCTCGAATCACCGGCGGTCATGGGAATGGCCACGCTTAGACCACGGCGATGTTCGGATGTCAGTGGCGGCGACAGCTGTGCTGTCGCCGCGCAAAGACTGGAGGCCTGGCCTCCGAGTCGAACGGAGGGTTTGCGGGTTTGCACACCCGTCGCGTAGCCACTCCGCCACCAGGCCGTGTCGAGAAGCGATCCCGGTATCGGCCTTGGCCTGTCACCTTGCAAACGCTTGCGCCAAGATGGCGAGTTTTAGCTGTATTTTGGTTCGATTTCGCCTGGTGCGGACGATATCGTGGTTAATCCATGCGGAAATCAGAAGTCCATCCGCACAGAGACCCACAGACGGCGCGGCTCCTGATTGTTGGTGTATTCCGGCGCATAGAGGACCGGGGTGCCATAGGGCAGCAGGCTGACGAAATCCTTGTCGAAGACATTGTAGACGACGGCGTTCAGCGTGACCCGGTCCGTCAGGTCATAGGCCCCACCCAGGTGGAAGACCTCATAGGCCTTGTAGTCGCCCAGGGCGTCGCGAGCGGCGCCTGCGCCGCGATAGCGTTCTGACCGGTATTCGCCCCGCACCCAGGCCGACAGCCGATCGGTCGCCTGCCAGTTCAGGGCCGCATTGACCATGTGCTCCGGCGTGTCCGTCAGAGGCAGGCCGGCAGAGGCCCCCGACTTCTGCTCGCTGTCGGTGTAGGTGTAATTGCCGCTGACGGACCAGGCGTCGGCAAAGGCCCAGCGGGCGTTGACCTCGACCCCGCGCGTGACCGCCTCGTCGATGTTGACGCTCTGTCCGAAGGTGGCGGCATTGGGGAAGAAGCCGACGTCGGTGCATCCGGTCTGGTTGTAGTTGCCCGCCGCATAGTCGGCCGCCGACACCCCGAAGGCACAGTTCACCAGCGGAGGACCGGCGGCGATCTTGTCCTCGAACTGATTGTCGAACAGGGTCAGGCTGGCACGGAAGTCATCGCGATTGTCATAGAAGAAGGCGACCTCGGTCGCGGTGCTGGTCTCGGGCTGCAGGCCGGGCGAACCCAGCAGCGGCAGCCGCCCCTGCTGACCGAAGCCGTTGATGCCGGGGGCCAGCTGTTCCAGACGCGGGGTCTTGAACCCCTGGCTGACGCCGCCCTTGATGGTCCAGTTGGGGGTGGCGTTCCACACCAGATAGGCGCGCGGACTGAAGTGATCGCCAAAGGTGGAATGGTCGTCGTATCGCCCGCCCAGCGTCAGGGCCAGGGTGTCGGACAGGCGCCACTCGTCCTCGGCAAACAGGGCCCACTGGGTGAACTCGAACGGGGCCGGGGCCACGCCGTCGGTCATGGTGGCGTCCCAGTACTGGCCGCCCAGGGTATAGGTGTGGTTGCCGAACTGCGACGAGAATTTGGTGTCCAGGATGAGACTCTCGGTCTCCAGATCGCGCGGACCGCCGGCGCCTGGAACACCATTGGGAATGATCCGGCCGATCGTCTCGGTGCGGCCCCAGGACAGGGTGTTCTGAAGCTCGCCGAAGCCCAGACGCCAATCGTGCGCCAGGACCGCCTGGTCGCGGTTGAACTCCAGCGCATCGCCGTATCCACCGGCCGTGGTCGAGGTGCCCAGCTGGCTGTTGGCGTTGTCGTACCACTGGCGCGCCACATCGAGGTCCAGCCACAGGTCGTGGTCGGCGTGGGGCGTGAAGCTGAGGCGCGCGCCGAGGGTCCAGATCTCGCTCTCGGTCGCGCTGCGGCCAAAGCCGGTGACCGGGGCGGGGGTGCCCGCGACGGTGTCAAACGTCAAAGAGGACTGTTCGCGGGTCAGATAGCTGCCCCTGACCGCCAGACCCAGCAGGCCCGAGACCAGCGGCCCATTGGCATAGACATCGCCGCCGTACAGATTCCCGAACTCGTCGTCCGACTGCAGGGTGGCATTGGCTGCGACCGTGCCCTGCCAGGTTTCGCCGACCTTCTTGGTGATGATGTTCACCACGCCGCCGATGGCGTCGGACCCATATAGGGTCGAGACCGGCCCGCGCACCACCTCGATCCGCTCGATCGCCGAGACGGGCGGCAGGAAGCTGGTGGAGGTCTCGCCAAAGCCGTTCGGGGTGACGCTGCCGGCCGTATTCTGGCGGCGGCCGTCGATCAGGATCAGCGTGTAGTCCGACCCCAGGCCCCGGATGTTGATGTTCAGGCCGCCGGTCTTGCCGACCGCGCCACCGATGTCGACGCCCGGGATATCGGCCAGGATTTCGGCGATCGATCCGGCGCGCTGGCTGCGGATCTCCTGTCCCGAGATCAGGGTGATCGAGGCCGGGGCCTGTTCAATCCGCTGTTCGAAACCGGAGGCGGTGACCACCAGATCGTCGACGCGGGTCGCCTCCTGGGCCTTGGCCGACAGGGCCAGAGCAGACGCGCCGAGCATCAGGACGGCGGCGAGGGAGGTGGAGCGGAACGACATGGGAGGGCCTCATCAACTTGCGAGCGCCTCTCATTTGCTAATTGAGAACGAATTGCAAGTGCAAATGTGGCGTGAAGGCGACGAAGCGTCACCGTGATGCGGCTGTGCCGCGATCGGGTGGTTTTCCGCCGTTATCCCAGGCGAGCCTTCCCCCTGCTGTGGGGGCAAGGCGGACAGGTAGGCTGCGACCTGCGCTGGCAGGCGCTGACAGGAGAAATGGCTGCCGCGCCCCTTGCATCGGTGGCGGAGGGCTTATCTTGTGGACCACCCCAGATTTCGTGGAGCTCCCCCATGTCCATTGCCGCCTATGATCCCTCGCGCCATGCCAAGGCGGGGCGGGGCAAGGTCTATGACTCCATCGTGGATACGATCGGGGACACGCCGCTGGTGCGCCTGCCGCGCCTGTCGGCCGAGCTGGAGCCGAAGGCGACGGTGCTGGCCAAGCTGGAGTTCTTCAACCCCATCGCCTCGGTCAAGGACCGGATCGGTGTGGCCATGGTCGAGGCGCTGGAACAGGCCGGTCACATCGGACCGGACACGGTGCTGATCGAGCCCACCAGCGGCAACACCGGCATTGCCCTGGCCTTTGTGGCGGCGGCCAAGGGGTATCGGCTCATTCTGGTCATGCCGGAATCCATGTCGATCGAGCGGCGCAAGATGCTGGCCCTGCTGGGGGCGGAACTGGTGCTGACGCCGGCCGAAAAGGGCATGAAGGGCGCTATCGCCATGGCCCAGGAACTGAAGGAGCGCACGCCGGGAGCGGTCAGTCCCTCGCAGTTCGACAACCTGGCCAATCCGGCCATTCACCGGGTGACCACGGCCGAGGAAATCTGGGCCGACACGGCCGGGGCCGTGGACATCGTCGTGGCCGGCGTCGGCACCGGCGGCACCATCACGGGCGTGGGTCAGGCGCTGAAGGCCCGCAAACCGTCCATCCGGATGATCGCCGTGGAACCGACGGACAGCCCGGTCCTGTCGGGCGGAGAGCCCGGGCCGCACAAGATCCAGGGGATCGGCGCGGGCTTTGTGCCTTCCATCGTGGACCGCTCGGTGATCGATGGCGTGGAGCGGGTCTCGAACGACGACAGCTTCGCCATGGCGCGGCGCGCGGCACGGGTGGAAGGCATCCCGGTGGGCATCAGTTCAGGGGCCGCCCTGACCGCCGCCTTCCGCCTGGCCGCCCTGGACGAGAATGCGGGAAAGACCATCGTGGCCATCATCCCGAGTTTCGCCGAACGCTATCTGTCGACGGCACTGTTCGAGGGACTGTGACGGGGCGTCAGGCCCCGTAGGTGCCGCCCAGGAAGCCGATGACCAGCAAGGGAACCGACGTGACGAACTGGGCGATGACAATAACCAGGCCAAGGACCATCGCCTTGATGATGCCCATCGCCCAGTTCGAGAACCACCGCCCGCGCCCGGCCCGCAGGAAGCCATAGATCGTCAGGGCGACGAATATGGGCATCGACCAGGCGATGAGGCGCGGATCGAACATCAGCAGGGTCAGGGGCAGGAAGGGGACCGTCAGGACATTCAGGAAGACGAAGGTGGCCCGGAAACCTTTGCGCCAGCCCAGGTCGTCCGGGTCCCACCAGCGCAGAAAGGGTGTCAGCACCAAGGCATAGATGGCCGACCCAATCGGAACGATCGCCAGGCTCATCCAGCCATCGGCATCAGCCAGGAATTCTTCAAGCGTCTTGCCGGCGTTGTCGGCCAAGGCCTCCATCGCCCCCGGCGGCACCCCCTCAAACATGCCCTCCATGCCGCCGAACAGGAACATCATCAGCATCATGATGGCGTTGAGCGCCAGATACAGCCGCAGTGGCCGCGCCAGCGTCCCGTCGGCCGTCGGACCCAGGGTCATATAGAGTTCGAGGCTGCGGCGGGGGCGAACCAGCATGGCCCAGGCCGTTCGGACCTCCAGCAGGCCGAAGCCCATGGTGTCCTCGGCCAGGTCATGAAGGCCACCGTCCCTGGCCGACCGACGAGGCGGAGGGGCGTCCTTGGCATCGGTCATCAGGGCATTTTCCGGGGATATTCAGAGTCAAACCAGATAGCCGACAAACGGGGCGGACGGTCAAGGTCGTTCGGGACGACGGGGCCCTCACGCCCGGTTAACCGGCGCGGGCCTATGCTGGCAGCGACATGTCAGAGCCAGCGGCCATTTCCGCCTCGCCTGAGCCCCAGCCGGGGCTGAGGGCGCGCCATGCGCTGTTGAAGCGCCTGGCCGATGTCGTCTCCCTGCCTGCCAGCCGGATCAACGCCTTTGAACGGGCGGTCACCGGCGACCTGCTGGTCGAAATGCTGCGCCTGGCCGAGCCGCGCGAGCGCAAGCGGGTGGCGATGCGGATCGCCCCTCTTGCCGAACTGCCCAACAGCCTGGCGCGGATGCTGCTGAGGGATGATCCCGAGATCGCAGGCCTGTTGCTGGATCAGTGTGCGTCGCTGAGCGATGCCGACCTTGTGGCCTGCGCGCGTGACACGACGACCCAGCACCGGTTTCTGATGGCCAGTCGCCGCGGCCTGTCCGAGGTGGTGACCGAGACGCTGATCGGGTTCAACGAGCCGGAGGTGATCGAGGCGGTGCTGCGCAACGGCTCGGCCCGCCTGTCGCAGGTCGGGATCGAGTCGGTGGTCAGCCTGAGCCGAAAGTCGACCCACCTGTGCCTGTGGCTGTTGCGACGCCCGGAACTGCGCCCGTCCGGGGCCTATGTGATGTTCTGGTGGTGCGGGGCCGAAGACCGCCGCACGATCCTGCAGCGCTTTGCCGTATCGCGCGAGGCGATGCAGGAGGTGTCCGAAGACGTCTTTCCAATGATGGCGGCCGAGAACTGGGCCGATCCGGTGGCCCGAAAGGCCCTGCAGTTCATCGAGCGACGCCAGAGAAACCGCGCCGCCATCACCAAGAGTCCGTTCGACAGTCTGGAACAGGCGGTCGCGACCGCCGCCCGTGACGGCCTGAACCGCGAGGTGGCGTCCGAGATCGCCTTTCTGGCCGGTGTGAAGCCGCTGACGGGGGCCAAGATCATGGGCGATGTCGGCGGCGAACCTCTCGCCATCCTGTGCAAGGCCACGGGCATGGGACGCGGCGATCTGCTGGCCCTGTGGCGGTCGATGCGGCGGCCGGAGACGGCTGCAGACGGTTCGCCCCACCCGGACTGGGAGCGGGTCCAGATCACCTATGAAATGCTGGCGGTGGACCGGGCTCAGACGGTGCTGCGTTACTGGAACTGGTCCCTGTCATCGGCCCTCACACCGGCCCTGATGAAGGCCATCCGCGACGGCGAGGACGAAACCGCCGACGATTATTCGGCTCCGGAGCGCGCGGCCATGATGGCCTTGGCCCAAGACTTCGGTCGTTGATCACGGACAGCCAAGCTGTCGTCACCTATTCTGAATAGGCTGCAACTGTATTTGTACGGGGGCTGTGCATTGCTTTTAGCGGGGATCGCTTCTATGGAGCGGGCACGATGATCGTGATTCTCGATCAATAAAAACGCTCTGATGAAGCAAAGGTCCGCCATGGAAGACAAGTCCGAACTGCTGGAAATGACCGCAGACATCGTTTCTGCCTATGTCGGCAACAACAGTGTCTCGGCCGATGCCCTGCCTGGGCTGATCGCCAATATTCACGCTGCCCTTTCGCAGGTTTCGACCGGCGCCCCCGAGCCGGAGCCCGAGGTCAAGGAACCTGCCGTGCCGATCCGCAAGTCGATTGCGGCTGACTATCTGATCTGTCTGGAAGACGGTCGCAAATTCAAGTCGCTGAAGCGGCATCTGCGTACCAAGTACAACATGAGCCCCGAGGACTATCGGGCCAAGTGGGGCCTGGCCAAGGACTATCCGATGGTCGCCCCCAACTATGCCAAGGCCCGGTCGGACCTGGCCAAGCAGATGGGTCTGGGTCAGGGCGGCCGCAAACCCGCCGCCACGGGCCGCGCCAAGAAGTAACTCGGTCCTAGGGATCGACAGAGACGCCCGCTCCTGGTGACAGGGGCGGGCGTTTTTCGTTCAGGCCGCCGCCGCGCCGCGTCGCATCCGCCAGAAGCGCAGGGTGCGCAGGGCCGCCTCGCGGGTCAGTTCGGCATACATGCGGGCATAGGCGTGCGCCTTGCCCATGGCATCGCCGTCGTCGTTGAGCAGCACGACCGCATAGGTCAGGAACAGCGCCCGATCCAGGTCGGCGGCGCGGCAGACCACGGCCAGGGCGTCCAGCTCGCGGCGCTCCACGATCCGGCTGGCGGTGTGGAAATCGATGTCCGACAACTGGGCCAGGGCGATCAGGAAGGAGGTCTTGCCACCCGAGCGCAGGAAGCGGGCCAGCATCTGGGGCGTCAGCTGACCTGCGGCCTTCAGCTCTTCGACATAGGCCAGGCAGTCGGCATAGTCGGCGGGCAGGGCTCCGTCCTGGGTCGCGACCTTGGCGCGGCCGGCCGCCAGGGCGCTTTCCAGCAAGGCGGGATCGAGGCGGGCGTTCTGTTCGAGGATCTGCTGGCGCAGCCGCGCCTCGACCACGAAATACATGTCGTTGAGCAGATCGGGCGGCAGGCTGGCGCGCTCGACCGTGGCGGCGTGCAGGTTCGGGCTGGCCTTGGCGCGTTCCACCACCGCCTCGGAGGCTGCGCGCGACAGGCGGGCCCCATCGTTGCGAAGCAGGGTGTTCAGGGTCTGGTCGTCGCCCCGTTCGACGATGGCTTCGGACACTGCCTCGGACACCGAGGCACGGGCCGAGACGGCGCGCATGTGATCCTGGCCGCGGGTGCGGACCACGCCCAGCAGATCGTCATCGGTCAGAACCGGGGACTGGCGCAGCACCGGCTCGGCGACCTCGGCGGTGTCCAGGGCCAGGCGGCGGATGAGGACGGCGGGGGCATCGGCGATAGGGGCAAAGCGGGCGGCCATTTCTCGGCGGACCGCGACCTCCATGTCCGCCGACAGTTCGGCCAGGACGACGCCGTACAGACCCTGTTCGGCCGGGGTCTGGGTGGTGTGGCCGAAGAAGTGATCGGTCAGTTCGCGCAGCAGGGCCCGCCGGTTCTCGCTGGACGGGTTTTTGGCCAGGGCGATCAGGTCGGGCAGACGCGAGCCCGGCGCGGCGTTCGGCTGACTCATGGCAGGTCGGAGTCCGTGGCAGCGGGGACGGGCACCAGCCGGCCCTGGGCGTTGCGCGCCATCTGCGGCGCTGCGGGCGGCTCTGCCAGGTCCTCGGTGGCAGGGGCATCGCCCAGCTCTATAGGCACGGCATCGAGATAGATCTGTTCCGGCATGGCGATCTGGTCGGGCTGGCGACCGGCTTGACGGTGGACGGAATAGTATCGCGAGCCCTGACGCGGGGCATCGGGACTGGCGGAGGTGGCGACGACGGCGCCGGATCCGGCGGGGGGCGCGCTGCCGTTCCCGGCGACGGTGTCGGGTGATGCGGCATCGCGCTGGATGCGGAAGATCGGCGCATCGCGACGTGGAGCCATGGGGTCGTCGACGGGCTGGTCGGGGACGCTCGGCGCCGTTGTCTCTGTTCGGGCCGGGGGCTGAGCCGCCGGGCGCGAAGCCACCGCCACCTCAGCCGAGGTGAAGCGCGGGGCAGGGGCAGGGGCAGGGGCAGGGGCTGGGGCGGGGGCCTGCCGCGCGGGCGCAGAGACAGGGGCGGGTGCAGGCATCGGCGCGGGCGGCGGCGTCTCTATCGCGGCCGGACGATTATCGGACACCGCCGGCTGGCTGTAGCGGGGGCCGCCCATCCACGCTCCAGCGGGCGTCAGGCCGGTTCGGGGAGCGGGGCTGGTGACAGGGCGATAGGGGCTTTCGGCCACGCGCGTCGCCGAGCCGGTTCCCGCATCGGCGCCGGCGTGGGGAATGATGGGCGAGGGACGGCGCAGGTCGCTGCGCCCGCTGACGCCGGACTGGGGGCGGGCTTCGCTTCGCTGAGGCTGAGCGGTGACGGTGGGGGCCGGGCGACCCGACCACGACAAATAGCGCAGGCCTGCCCCCTGGCCGTCACGGGCCGGGGGTTGCTGGGCCATGGCAGGCGCGCCGATCCCCAGACCCGCACACACGGCCAGGGTGGAGACGAGGAGGGGGGCGCGACGCAAGGACAACTCCCGCTGTGACAGCATGAGAGCGGTACCTTAGCCGGGGCGGGCTTAACCTGCCGCTAACGCGCGCCCAGACCGGAACGGCGGCGCACCCACCCCTCCACCGCCGCCACCGCGGCATTGAGCGCCAGTCCCATGACCGCCAGCCAGACCAGGGCGGCCAGAAGTTCTGCGGTGCGCAGGCGGTTGCCGGCTTCCAGCAGGCGCCAGGCGAGCCCCTGGGTGGCACCGGAACCGGAAACGAACTCGGCCACCACCGCCCCGATGACCGCCAGACCAACGGCCACCCGCAGTCCCTCCAGCACGAAGGGCAAGGCTGAGGGGATCCGCAGCCGCCACAGTCGTTGCAGGGGCGTGGCTCCATACAGGTCGAACAATCGCTCCAGATCCGGGTCTGCCGACTTCAGGCCGGTCAGCACCCCCGAGAACAAGGGAAAGAAGGCGACGGCGGCGGCCAGGATCACGACGGCCAGATCGGCATTGTCCAGGCCGACCCAGATCAGCACCAGAGGAGCGATCGCAACGACGGGGGTGACCTGAAGCGTGACGGCCAAAGGGGCGACGGCCCGCTCGGCCCGGCGGCTGAGCGACACCAGAACGGCCAGGCCGCCCCCCAGAGACCCGGCCAGCAGCAGAGCCTGGAACGCCATGCGGAAGGTCTGGGCCGCTGACGCTGCCAGCACGGGTGCCCGCTCGACCAGCGCCTCTGCGACGGCGCTGGGCGGCGGCAGAAAATAGGAGGGCACGGCCAGGGCGCGGCAGGCGATTTCCCACACGATCAGCAACACGGCGGTGAGCAGGAGAGGGGGCAGGGCGCGGGTCATCGCGCCTCTCCCATCGCTGCTTCCAGGGCACCGGCCACGGCCTCGACCGCAGCGCGATAATCGGCCTCGGTGCGCCAGCCATCGGGCCGCGGCAGGAGACCGGGACAGGGCAGGTCAGCGGTCACGCGGCCGCTTGCGGAGGACAGCACCACGACACGATGGGCCAGATAGACGGCCTCTTCCACATCGTGGGTGACGAAGACGATGGCAGGCGGTGCGGCGCGGGCGGCCCACAGCCGATGGATGTCCTCGATCAGGCGACGGCGGGTGACCGAGTCGAGGGCGGCGAACGGCTCATCCAGCAGCAGCAGGTCGGGGGCGGTGACCAGGGCCCGGGCCAGGGACACCCGCATGGCCATGCCGCCGGACAACTGATTGGGGCGGGCATCGCTGCGGTCGCCCAGACCGACATCGGCCAAAGCCTGAACGGCGCGCTGACGCGCCGCGTCCCGGGCCAGACCCGACAGTTCCAGCGGCAGGGCGACATTGGCGGCCGCATCGGCCCAGGGCATCAGGGTGGGGCTCTGAAATACAAAGCCGGTTCGCCCCGGTCCGGCGGCCCGGGTCAGCGTCCCTTGCGAGGGCCGCTCCAACCCCGCCAGCAGCCGCAAGGTGGTCGACTTCCCGGCCCCCGACGCCCCGACCAGGGTCACGATCTCTCCAGCCGCAACGGCGAGGTCGATGGGCCCCAGGGCCTTGCCGGGGAAGTGAACGCAGACGTGGGAGAGGGCGGCGGCGGTGTCAGCCACGGCCCGGCAGGTACTGGGTCGTGAAGGCGTCGCGCCAGTTCAGGTTGGGGGGATAGACGCCGGCCTGGGCGGTGACGTCGAAGAAGGCCTGCCAGCGCTCGTTGGTCATGGCGCCCAGGCCGTAGAGGGCGGCATCTCCGCCATCGACGATGCCGTTGACGCGCAGCTTTTCCCTGGCCTGGGTCAGGACGTCCTGGGTCATGTCGGGATTATCGCGGCGGATCAGGGCGTCGGCGGCGCTGGCATCGCCGTGGATATAGTCGCGCCAGCCTTCCGCCGAGGCCGCGATGAAGGACCGCAGGGCGGCGGCATTGTCGCGGGCAAAGGCATTGGGAGCCAGCACCATGGTCGCATAGGAGGGATAACCCTCGTCGGCCAGCAGGAAGACGCGCGGCTCGAACCCGGCGGCCTGTTCGATCGAATAGGGCTCGCTGGTCAGATAGCCCTGCTGGACCGCGCGCTCATCGGCGATGAAGGGGGCGGGGTTGAAGGTGTATTTGCGGACCTGATCGTCGGTGAAGCCGTACTTCGCCTTCAGCCAGACCCAGAAGGCGGTGATCGAGGCATCGGCCAGCAGGAATGGCCGCCCGGCCAGGTCGGCGATCCCGGTCAGGGCCTCGTCCGGATGGGCGATCAGGACCTGGGGGTCTTTCTGGAAGAAGGCGGCGACGGCCTTCACCGGGGCCCCTTCGGCGACGAGGTTCAGGGGAATAAAGCTGTTGGAGCCCATGCCCAGCTCGACGCTGCCGGTGGCCAGCAGTTGCGGCACGTTCACGCCGGGCCCGCCCTGGACGATCTGGACGTTCAGGCCTCGCTTCTCATAGGCCCCGGTGGCCAGGGCCTGATAGAAGCCGCCATGCTCGGCCTGGGCCCGCCAGTCGGTGGCGAAGCGCAGACGCACCCGTCCCTGTTCGTCGATGGGGGCCTCCGTCCGGTCGCAACCGGCCAGGGCGGTCACGGTGGTGGCGATGCCGCCCGCCAGGATCAGACGTCGACTGGTGATCGCAGGGCCGGAAACGGGGCGAGTCGGGGATGGCGGCATGGCCGGAACCTAAGCCGATGGGCGGGCGAAGGAAAGGCGGGGTTCGGGCGGGACGGGCACGTCACGCGGAGCCGCCCGCAGAAAGACGGCTCTAGCCCGCCAAGGCTTCCCGTTTTGCCTCCAGCTCCAGCCATTCCTCTTCGGCGGCGGCGAGTTTGGACTGGGCGGCTTCGAGGGCCTTCATGGTGGAGGCGAAGCCGGAAGGGTCGCGACTGTAGAAGTTGACGTCGGCCAGGCTCGCTTCGTGGCCGGCGATGGTCGCGGGAAGCTCCTGGATCAGGGCGTCCAGTTCCTTGAGGCGGTGGGTGTCCTTGAAGGAGAGCTTTCCGGGCTTGGTGCGGGCCGCTGCCTCCCCGGCGGGGGACGCCGACGGAGGCGCAGCCGACGCTGGGCGGCTGGAGCCAGCCGAGGCGGCGCCGGGTTGCGAGGTCGCCACCGCTCCGTCGCTGCGCGACGACCCTCCGCCGGAGGAGGCAGAGGCGCTGAGGAAGCCCGGGTTCTGGCGAATGAAGTCGGTCCAGCCGCCGGGGGTTTCCACGATGTCGCCACGGCCGTTCATGCCGATGGTCGAGGTGGCCAGGCGATCGACGAAGTCGCGGTCGTGGCTGACCAGGATCAGGGTGCCGTCGTAGGATTCCAGCAGCTCTTCCAGCTTGTCGAGCGTGTCCATGTCCAGATCATTGGTCGGCTCGTCGAGCACCAGCATATTCGCCGGCTTGGCCAGGGCGCGGGCCAGCAGGAGCCGGTTGCGCTCTCCGCCCGACAGGGTGGAGATGGGCTGGCGAAGCTGGGCCTCGGAAAAGAGAAAATCCTTGGCATAGGCGGCGACGTGCTTGGACACGCCGCGCACCAGGATGCTGTCCCCGCCGCCGGGGGTCAGGGCATCCCACAGGGTCATGTCCGAGCGCAGCCCCTCGCGCGACTGATCCAGATAGACGGGTTCGAGGTTGGCCCCCAGTTTCACCGTGCCCTCGGTGGGGGTCAGTTCGCCCAGCATGATCTTGACCAGGGTCGTCTTGCCCGCGCCGTTGGGGCCGACGATGGCCAGGCGGTCGCCGCGGATAATACGGCTGGTGAAGGGCTTGATGACGGTGCGGTCGCCGAACCGCTGGCTGATGCCTTTCAGGTCGGCCACCAGCTTGCCCGAGGTGGTGCCGGAATCGACGCCCAGCTGAAGGTCGCGAGGCAGGTCCTTGACCCGCTCGGCGCGGTCGGCGCGCATGGCCTCCAGAGCGCGGGCGCGGCCCTCGTTCCGGGTGCGTTGCGCCGTGATGGACCGGTAGAAGGTATAAGTCTCGCGCTCGATGGCCTTGTTCAGACGGCGCAGGGACTCGGCCTCTTCCTCGGTGACCTTGGCGGCCCATTCGTCAAAGGCGTCGAAGCCCTTGTTGAGGGTGCGGACCCGGCGGCCTTCCAGCCAATGGCAGGACTGGGTGACACGGTTCAGGAAGGCGCGGTCGTGGGAGACGATCAGGGTGGCGCAGCGGGCGTCGATGATTTCCTTTTCCAGCAGCTCGATCGCCAGGATGTCCATATGGTTGGTCGGCTCGTCCAGCAGCAGTAGGTCCGGCTCTTCGGCGAAGGCCTTGGCCAGGGCGGCACGGCGGATCTCGCCCCCGCTGAGGCCCTTGGTCGATTTCTGCGGGTCCATGCCGAAGGTGGTCAGCCAGGCCTCGGCCGTCCAGGGCTCGGCCTCGCCGGAGCTGGCGTAGTCCAGCAGGGTGTCGCCCGCGATGAGCGGCTCCTGGGGGACATAGGCGAACCGGACGCCGGCCTGCATGGAGCGGGTGCCGCTGTCGGGCTCGATCAGACCCATGACCACCTTCATCAGGGTGGACTTGCCCGCGCCGTTGCGGCCGACAAGGCAGGAGCGGGTGCGCGGCTCCAGCGCCAGATCGACGCCGTCGAACAGGGGGCGGGGCCCGTCCTGAAGACGGACATCCTTGAGGGCGACGAGGGGCGGACGGGGAGAGGAGCGGGGAGCCATGGGAAACCTAAATCCTCCACCGCAAAGCGGGGGAGGGGGACCGCGGAGGCCGCTTGGCCGACGGGGTGGAGGGGGCGGAAGCGGGGCTGATCTAGGGGGTTTGAGGCGGAGTTTCCATAGGACACGTCGCGAATGCGTCCGCCCCCTCCACCGCAAGCGGTCCCCCTCCCCCGTGAAGAACGGGGGAGGATTATTGAGGTGACACGAGCGACCATACGAAGACAGCCGCAGCATCTGGGTCACGCAGGACATCGACGGCCGGAATGCGGACGACCTTGATGCCTTGGTCGCGAAGCCAGACGTCGCGACGAGCGTCGCGATCCGACTGATCGTTGTGAGCTATGCCGTCGATCTCGATCGCCAGGCGGCGATCCGAGCAATAGAAGTCGAGGATGTAGGGGCCGATCGGATGCTGGCGACGAAAGGCCGGGCGACCTGGCTGGCGCTGGCGCAGTCGGCTCCATAGCGCCGTCTCGGGCGGAGTCATCGTCCGGCGGAGACTTTTGGCGCGCTTCTGGGTAAGGACAGGCGCTCTCATGTTTCAGATATCAAGTCATCGCTGGTCCATCGGCAACCGCTACCTACTTCAGCGGGAGAAGGAACATGCGCGATCCGGGTCGGCGCGGGCCAAGGCCGACACCCAGTCTGGGGTCACCCCCTCCACCGTTTTGTGGTCCCCTCCTCCCGTTTCACGGGGGAGGATGGGATGACTTTCTGGCAAACCAAATCCCTGACCGAGATGACCCGGGAGGAGTGGGAGAGCCTGTGTGACGGGTGCGGGCTGTGCTGCGTGATCCGTTTCGAGGACGAAGATACGGGGGAGGTGATCCCGACGCGGGTCCACTGCAAGCTGTTCGATCCGAACAGCTGCGCCTGTTCCGACTATACCAACCGACGCGAGCATGTGCCCGACTGCATCAAGCTGACGCCCTGGAACATCGAGGCGCTGGAGTGGATGCCCAAGTCGTGCGGGTATCGCCGGATCCACGAGGGCAGGGACCTGGCCGACTGGCATCCGCTGGTGTCGGGGTCGCCCGAGACTGTGCATTCCGCCGGGGTCTCGGTGAGGGGGCAGACGATCTCGGAACTGGCGCTGGCGACGCCGGAGGACGCGCTGGACTTTGAGGCACCGGACTGGGTTGCCGAACGCGGAATGGGTTGAGCACTAACGTTTTTTTGTCGATTGGCGTGCATCGTCCCAGCAGTTGTTGGGGAGCGTAGCGTGACGACAAGACCGGCAAAAGCTGGCGAGGCGGCGGAAAGTGCACTGGACCGGCTGGTCCATCTGGCCTGTACCGCATTGGGCACCCCGATGGGGTTGGTTTCGATCCTGGGAGAGCAGACGACGGCCTTTTGTGCCGTCGTCGGGACCGACCTTCAGGAATTGCCGACCGAAGTCAGCGTGACACGGGCGTTGGTCGAGATGGGCAGCGATGCCGTACTGGTGATCGGCGATGCCTTGAACGACCCCAGGTTCTGCCGTCATCCCATGGTGACGGGGCCTGAGGCGATCCGCTTCTATGCCGGGGCCACGGTCCGTCGCCGCGACGGCGTGGCGGTGGGGGCCATCGGGGTCATGGACCGCGTCCCGCGCGACGGGCTGACCCCCGATCAGATGGTGACGCTGAAACGGCTGGCGGCGCTGAGTGGCGATCTGGTGGACCAGATGATGGTCGAGCAGACGCAGGCCGAGCAGCTGCAGATGCTGCAACTGGCCGAAAGCATGGCCGGGGTCGGTCACTGGCGCTGGGACGTGACCACGAACCGGGTCAACTGGTCGGATGAGGTTTACCGCATTCACGCCCTGGATCGCGCCAGTTTCGATCCTTCTCTGGACAGCGCGGTGGGGGCCTATCACCCGGAAGATCAGGTCCGGTTGAATGCCCTGATCGAACACTCCCTGGCGACGGGAGAGGGGTACGACTTCGAACTTCGCATCATCCGCGCCGATGGAGCGGAAAGAATTACGCGCGCCAAGGCCGTGTGCGAAACCGACGGGACAGGACGCGTTCGGGCCATGTTCGGTGTGTTCCAGGACGTCACGGAGGATGTGCAGGCCCAGGCAGCCGTCACGGCAAGCGAAGCGCGATACCGTTTGCTGGCCGACAATGCGACCGACATCATCGCCACCTATAGTCTGGATGGCCGGTTTGGGTATGTCTCGCCGTCGGTGGAAGTCGCGACCGGCTATCGGCCTGAAGAGTTGATCGGTCGCCCGGTAACGGACTTCCTGTATCCCGACGATGTGCCGAGTGTGCTGAACGCCTTTCAGACCCTGTCGAGGGCTGGATCAGAGGTGGTTTCGGCGCGGATTGCGTATCGGGCTCGTCGAAAGAACGGCTCGCTGGTCTGGCTCGAGGCCCACCCCAGGCTGCTGCGCGACGCCGATGGGCAACCCATCGAATTCCACGATGTCACGCGGGACATCACCCATACCAAGGCGCTGGAAGAGCAGCTGACCCTGGCTCGCGACAAGGCAGAGGCCGGAGCGCGGGTGAAGTCGGAATTCCTGGCCAATATGAGCCACGAACTGCGGACACCCCTGACCAGCGTGATCGGCTTTTCGGGCCTGCTGCAGTCCAGCAAGGCGTTGCCGCAGGCCGAGCGGCTGTATGCCGACCGGATCGCGACCTCCAGCGAGGCGCTGTTGAGCGTCATCAACGACATTCTGGACTATTCCAAGCTGGAGGCGGACGCGGTCGAGCTGGATCCGCAGCCGTTCGATCCGCGCGAACTGGCTGAGAGTGCCGCCTCGATCGTCGAGGATCAGTGCGCCAAAAAGGGTCTGGCCCTGGTCGTGGCCGTGGCCGACGACCTGCCCGAAACCCTGATGGGCGACGCAAACCGGTTGCGGCAGGTTCTGCTGAACTTCCTGTCGAACGCGGTGAAGTTCACGGCAAAAGGCCAGATCACCCTGACGGTCGGAGGGGCGGCGACGTCGGAGGGCTGGCGACTGAAGGCCCAGGTGCGCGACAGTGGCATCGGCATTGCCGCCGACAAGATCGACGCCCTGTTCGAGCGCTTTGCCCAGGCCGATGCCTCGACCACGCGAAACTATGGCGGCACGGGTCTGGGACTGTCGATTTCGCGCCGGCTGATCGAGATGATGGGCGGCGAGATCGGAGCCGAAAGCCAGGCGGGCGAAGGTTCGACCTTCTGGTTCGAGGCCAGCCTGCCCCTGGCCCATGCAGAGTGGACGGACCTGGCCGAGATCGAGCCCGTGGCCATGCCGACGGGCGCTCGGTTGCTGATGGCGGACGATACGGCGGCGAACCGCGAGCTGGTCACGGTCATGCTGGGCGGGTTCGGTCTGACGGTGGACACGGCCAGCGACGGGGCTGAGGCGGTCGAGGCGGTTCGCAGCCGGGACTATGACCTGGTGCTGATGGATGTGCATATGCCGGTGATGGATGGCCTGGCGGCGACGCGGGCGATCCGGGCGCTGGGCGGGGCGGCCGCGCGGGTGCCAATCATAGCCCTGACGGCCAATGTCCAGGCCGAGAATGTAAGGTCCTGCCTGGAAGCGGGCATGGACGACCATGTGGCCAAGCCGATCCAGGTCGCGGACCTGGTGGCAGCCATCGGGCGACAGTTGAGCCCGGCGAGTGATATGGAGTTTGGAGTGAGGCACGGCGTATGACGACGCTTCTGATCGTCGAGGACGACCCTTTGATCCGCGAGATGATGGACATCTCCATTAGTCAGGCTGGCTATGGCATCGTCACGGCCGGCTCGGGAGCCAGCGCCCTGGAGGTGCTGCGCCGACTGCGGGTCGATCTGGTCCTGCTGGATATCCATATGCCGGAGATGAGCGGACTGGACGTCCTGAAGGCCATGCGCAGGGCGGGGGTAGCAATGCCGCCGGTGCTCATGGTCACGGCCAATACCAGCGCCGACGCCGTGAAGGAGGCGATGTATCTGGGCTGCGTCGGCTATGTGGCCAAACCCTTTGCGCCCGAAGCACTGCTGGCGCGGGTGCGACGGGTTCTGAAGCCAGCCCAGCCCGGTTCGCTGGCCCGTCGGGAAGCGGCACCGGACGCGCGCGTGCTGGAAATCTGACGCTGTGGTACCGGCCCCGCAGCGATGCGGGGTCGCAGGTCAATGACGTGCGCGCAGCGGGGTTCAGGCCACTGATTTCCCGAGACAAAGACTTTTCTGGACGCCTTCGGCCCGCCTGAGGACGCCGGTCCCCTATGGTTTGGGCATGGCGGGAAAAGCGGACATGACAACGGGCGCAGCGGACTGGAAGGGCGACGGCCTGACCGTGCTTCAGACCGAGACGCTGAGGGCCGTGGCCGTTCTGAAGACAGCCCCCCTTAACGACGGCGACATCGCAGCCGCCGACAAACACGCGCGCGCCATCGTCAACATGGCCAGGGCGATGAAGGCGGTCGACGGCGTCGTCGACACGCGCCCCGCCGACGTGGCCGACCCCGAGGATGGAATGAGCGAAGATCATCGTGACGAAGACCCCGCCACGCGCGAGCGACTGTCTGCCGAACATGAGCGGTGCCTGGCTGAACTCCATACCGTTATCGAAGCGAAACGCGTGGCGGGCTGGACGTTCGTGCCGCCAGCTGGAGACCGACATTGCGACGACAGTCCTGCTGCCCCATCAGGTGATCCCGGAGGTGGACTGGCGGACCTGGGTCCTGCTGGGGGGGCGTGGATCGGGCAAGACGTTCGCGGGGGCGCACTGGATCAATACGCTGGCGCGTGAGAGCGGGCGGACGCTGGCCCTGGTGGGGCCTGCGCTGCACGATGTACGCGAAGTGATGGTGGAGGGGCCGTCGGGCATCAAGGCCCTGGCCGGGTCGGACAGGCCGCGATGGGAGGCCGGACGCAAGCGACTGGTCTGGGCCAACGACACGGTGGCCTATGCCTTTTCGGCCGAGGACGCGGACAGCCTGAGGGGGCCACAGTTCCATGCCGGATGGGCCGACGAATTCTGTGCCTGGCGCAACCCCGAGACGGTTCTGTCGAACCTGAGGTTCGGGCTGCGGCTGGGCGAGATGCCCCGGCTGATGGTGACGACGACGCCCCGCCCCATGGCCGCGTTGAGACGGTTGCTGGCCCAGGGCGGGACGGTGATCGACAGCGGTGCCACCCAGGCGAATGCCCGCCATCTGTCACCGGGCTTTCTGGCCCATCTGAACGAACTCTACGGAGGGACGCGGCTGGCGGCGCAGGAGCTGATGGGGCTGATCGTCGAGACAGACGGTGCCCTGTTCCGTGCGCAGGACCTGGCCCAGGCGCGCGGGGCCCGCCCGGCGTCGCTGGACCGGATCGTGGTGGCGGTCGATCCGCCGGCGACGGCGCATGGCGATGCTTGCGGCATCGTGGTGGTGGGGCGCAAGGACGGCCGCGCCTATGTGCTGGCCGACCGGACGGTGCGGGGGCGGTCGCCCGATGGCTGGGCCCGTGTGGTGGCCGCGGTGGCCAAGGAGTTCAAGGCCGCCCAGGTCATGGCCGAGGCCAACCAGGGCGGCGAAATGGTGCGGACCCTGCTGGCTCAGGCCGGGTGCGAGACAGCGGTGAAGCTGGTTCATGCCCGCCATGGCAAGCGGGTCCGGGCCGAGCCGGTCGCGGCGCTGTACGAACAGGGGCGGGTCATCCACTGCGACGCCTTTCCTGCGCTTGAAGAAGAGATGATGGCCTTGGGCAGCGATGCCGGAGGGGCCAGCCCGGACCGGGCCGACGCCTTGGTCTGGGCGATCAACGGCCTGATGCTGAATGGCCGTGAGGGGCCACGGATCAGGCGGCTCTAGCGCCCATGCCGCCGACTGCGGCTGACAAACGATCTGATGTTCAAGGAGACACCATGCCGTCGAACGACGTCTATCAAGCCCATGGCCGGTCGCCGGGTTCGCCCGCGCGGCGCGCCGAAGCGGTGACGCCCAGCGATACGGTCGATCTGACGACCTATGCCAAGGCGCTGTATCTGGGGGTCGGGGGCGACCTGACGCTGATCCCCGCCGGATCGACGGCAGCGGTCACGCTGAAGAACCATGCAGGCGGCTATGTGCCGGTGCAGGCGCGGCGCGTACTGGCGACCGGTACGACCGCCCAGCACATCGTGGCCCTGTCCGAATGAGCGTGAGCCTGGGCCTGGATCTGGATGGGCTGGTTCTGGGCGGCGCGGTGGAGCCGGGGATCAGGATCGTTCCGCATGCCGCGCGATACGACCGAGACCGTCAGCGCCATGCCGGGCTGGCCGCCATGCCGGGGGGAAGCTTTGGCCGAAGCGGGGCGGGTACAGCCTGGACGGCGGCGGGTGTCCTGGAGACCTTTGCCAGCGGTGCGGCGCGGATCACCGACCGGGGCCTGTTGATCGAGGGCTTGAGGACCAATCAGCTGAGTCTGTTCAATGCCGATCCTGTGGATGTGGCGGGCCTGACCCCCTTTGGCGGGGCGACGGTGTCGGTGGTGGAGCGAGGGGCGCTGATCGCGGCCGCAGGACTGGCGAAGGTCTGTCCCAATGGACGGGTATTCCGTGTGGTGACGACAGGCAGCGATCAGGGCGTCAGCATCGGCACGGCGACAACCGGGACGATGGCGACGAGCGCCAGCGCCTGGGTTGCGATCGAAAGCGGGTCCGCCGCTGGCGTCTGCCTGGAAGGCCACGGCCCGGTGGCAGCGACGTCTTCGACGGAGCTGACGCGGATCGGGGTGGACGGGGTGGTACCCGGCGCCAGCACGCGGATGCGGGTGGCGTCGCAGGGCGGGGCCTCGACCTTCGTGTTCGTCCTGCCGCAGCTGGAAACGGGGGCATCGGCCAGCAGCCCGATCGTGACGACAGGTGCGGCGGCGACCCGAGGGGGCGATGTCGCCCTGCTGGGCCAGCTGGCGCTGAGCCCGCCGTACACGGTCGTCTGTGCCTTCGAGCCGGACGCGTCGGCCTGGACCACAGGAGCGGGGCAGTATGTGCTGTCGCTGTCGGACAGCACAGATGTGTCGCGGGTCATTCTGCTGAGGTCATCGGCGACGACCGTGAACATGGAAATCTATAACGGCGCAGGGCGGATCTGCCTGATCAATCACGCGGTGCTGCCCGGTCAGATAAACCGTATCGCCGTGCGTGTGGCCGCCGACGATATGAACAGCGCCGCCAACGGCCAGTTGGGAGCCCATGACACGGCAGGCACGCCAGAGGCCGTCAGCCTGCTGGGCCTCGGCTGCCGGGCCATCACGGGCGGCAATGCCCTGTGCGGCAGCGTCAGCGCGGTGACGATCCGGCCAGGGGCCGCGAGCGATGCCGAACTGATCGCCCTGACCCAATAGCGGAGCACCACCATGCAGGACGGAATCGATGTGATCGGCCTGATCGCCGAAGTGCCGGCGGAGGGGGACACCGTGCCGGTGTCGCTGGACGGCTGGCACGTGAACGTCACGCCAGAGCGGCTGGCGGTTCATCCGGAATGGCAGACGTTCCGCGTCATGCCGAGACGGATGCGGCGCGTCTGGGCGGGAGACGACCCGTTGCACCCCCAGATGACCGTGGCGCTGAGGTTCGCGGATGCGGACGAGGCGGCGGTGTGGGGTCTGGGCCCGGATCTGGGCGGCGAGTGAAATCAGGAGGCACCATGAACTGGCTGGACCCGTTGAAATCGAAGCGCGCCGCACCGGAGGTCAAGGACAGCCGGATCGGGCCGCTGATGGCCCTGACGGGGGCGGGCCGTCCGCGCTGGACGCCGCGTGACTATGCCCATCTGGCGGCCGAGGGGTTCGGCAAGAACCCGGTGGCCTATCGCTGTGTGCGGATGATCGCGGAAGGCGCGGCCTCGGTGCCGCTGGTGGTGTTCGAGGGCGGGGCGCGGGCGGACGACCATCCACTGGCCCGGCGACTGGCCAAGCCGAACCCGGAACAGTCCGGGGCCGAATGGCTGGAAGGCGTTTATGGCGCGCTGCAGACGGCGGGCAATGCCTATGTCGAGGCGGTCGGCGAGGGAGAGGGTGGAGAGCTGTGGTCGCTGCGTCCCGACCGGGTGAAGGTCGTGCCGGGGCGGCATGGCTGGCCCGAGGCCTATGAATATTCCGTAGACGGACGGTCGGTGCGGATCGGGCGAGAGCCGGGCGGCTGGATGCCGGTGATGCATCTGAAACTGTTTCACCCGGTCGACGATCATTATGGGTTCTCGCCCCTGGAGGCGGCGGCCTTTGCCATCGATGTGCACAATGCCTCGGGGGCCTGGAACAAGGCGCTGCTGGACAATGCCGCCAGGCCGTCGGGCGCCCTGGTCTATGGCGGGCGGGACGGGGAGCGGCTGACCGCCGAACAGTTCGATCTGCTGAAGGCCGAGCTGGCCAACGGGCATTCGGGCGCGGCCAATGCCGGGCGGCCGCTGTTGCTGGACGGCGGGCTGGACTGGAAGCCGATGAGCTGGACCCCGGCGGAGATGGACTTCGTCGCCGGCAAGCATGCGGCGGCCAGGGAGATCGCCCTGGCGTTTGGCGTGCCGCCGCAGCTGCTGGGGATTCCGGGCGATGCCACCTATGCCAACTATCGCGAGGCCAATGCCGCCTTCTGGCGCGGGACGGTGGTGCCGCTGGTCCGGAAGACGGCCGGGCGCTGGGCGGATGGCTGGGTAGCCGGTTCACGGATGTGCGGATCGAGCCGGACCTGGACGCCGTGCCGGCCCTGCAGCCCGAGCGCGACGCCCTGTGGGCCCGGCTGAATGCGGCGACCTTCCTCAGCGACGACGAGCGGCGGCGGATGGCGGGCGTGGGGGGGGGCTGAAGAGAGTGGCGAGTGGTTAGTGGCGTTCGGTCTCCTCCCCATCGGCGTTATGCCGATGGGGAGGTGGCTTCCGGCGATGAGCCGGAAGACGGAGGGGGTTGACGCGGTGGTGACGGTGGAGTGCGATCTTTTGGACCCGGTCGCCCCCTCCGTCACGGCGCGAAGCCGCGCCGCGCCACCTCCCCGTTCGCTGCGCGAACAAGGAGGAGAAGTATGGAAGACCTGAAACGTATTCCCGTTGCCCTGATCGTGGCGCTGACAGTGCAGACGATTGGGGGACTGGTCTGGGCCGGCGGGGCGGCGGCGCGGATCGCCACGCCGGAAGACCGGGTGACCGAGCAGAGGCTGGTGGCCGAGCGGCTGGCGCGGCTGGAGGAACAGAGCCTGGCCACGCGATCGGCGCTGGACCGGATCGAGCGGCGGCTGGAGGAGAAGTGATGCTGAAGGCGGTGACGGCATTTTCCCTCCCCCGGCGGGGGAAGGAAAATGCCGGGACGGTCCTTATCGAAGGCCATGCCTCGCTGTGGAACGTCGCCGATCTGAATGGGGATGTGGTGGCCAAGGGAGCGTTCGGGGACAGTCTGGCGCGGACCGGGCCGGGCGGGGTGCGGATGCTGCACCAGCACGAGAGCCGGGCCGTCGTGGGCGTGTGGGACGAGATGCTCGAGGACGACCGCGGCCTGTTCGTCCGGGGCCGGATCACCGACTGGTCCCCCGACGCCCGCTATGCCGCCGCCCTGGCCCGAGCCGGGGCGCTGGACGGCCTGTCGATCGGCTTCAGGGCGGTGAAAGCGCGCCGCGACGGGCGGCTGAGGGTGCTGACCCAGGTCGACCTGTGGGAGGTATCGCTGGTGACGTTTCCGATGCTGCCGGGGGCGCGGTTCGGGGTCGTGGAGCGATGACTGCTTCCGGCCCCAGTCGGACTTACTGCGGTTGGGTAGGCTCAATCCAATCCGAACATTTCATTCATCGAACGCCACTTCACGTGCGCCGGGACTTCGTCGTGACGAAGGAATGAAACGGCCACTTCGGCTGCATCTTTCAGCAGAAACCATTCATCGTGCTTCAAGGATATCTCACCGGCACCTGTCGATAGCTTGGCCCCGTCCTTATACTTGGGCCTGGGAGTCTCCTGAAAAGCGCGCTCGTGCTTTAGAGGTTTGAGTTGGCGGCGCTCAATTAAGCACCACGGTCGGCTACCCGCGACCTGAATGTAGTTCCCTGCTTCGTCAGTCAAGGAGGCAAAGGTCGGGCCACCTTGCTGGAGGCCGAGAAACATCGCCCTGACCAGTTCTTCGGAAGGATTCTCAATAGCCAGCTGACCTTCCGCTTCGAGCTTCATAGCCGAAGGGCGACGCCTGAAAAGGTCCCGCAGAAAATTCATCATTAGCTCCGCGCCGTGTCCATGGCTCAGCATTTTGGTTCATGCCGGACTTGGCAAGGTCCGTAAACCACCACCAGCGAAGTTCGGGCGGTCCGGACTGGGACCAGGGGCATGCAACGTGTCTCGCAGCGTATTGGGTGGCCAACCCAACCCTGCCGGACGGCGGCTCAGCGTGTCTGGCGTGCGTTGCGGGCGAGGTCCACGAAGGTCTGGCGGAGCAGCAGCAGCGCCAGAAGGCCGATCAGGACGCGCGCGGTGTTCAGGCGGAATTCGGGGTCAAGCCAGGCTGGGCCGATGGTCTGTATCAGCCAGGTCTCGGGGGCCAAGCTCAGCCCCGCCATTGCGGCCCATATGAGCAGAACCAGACATGGGAAAGCCAGGGAAAGCCATCGTGGAAACGGTGTCCCGAGGAGCATGATCCAGCGCGGTTGGGCGACAGGGAAATCGGTGTCCGGGAGGTCTGTTTGCGCAAGCGCATGGATCCGCTCGAAGGTGCCTAGACCCTTGAGTCTGTGCTGGGTCCGCAGCGAAAAGGTTTGGCCCAGGATGGCCCAGGCCAGGATTACAATCATGACCAGGAATGAAGCGGCCAACTCCAGGCCACCAATGTGGTTGGCGTCGATACCGCCAGGAAATGTCAGGAGGAGAATGGCGGGTAGTTGGAGGGAGAACGCCGCCGCCCCGATCCAGGACAGCCGCAGGCTTTCGATCAGGTTGGACAAGCGCCGTTTCATGAAGCCAGCCTAGCGGTGTCCGGCGCTTTATCAATCGGGCCGGAGACAAGGAGGTGGCGACCGCGGGTGCGTGATTGAAACCGGTGCGAAACGGTGAGACCGTGCGGGTGAACTTTCGGGAGGCGGAGCGTGACGCGGGGGTTTGCCGTCGTTCAGACCCTGCTGGTTATCGCCTCCGCGATCGCCTGCGGCTGGTATGCCACGACGAAATCCATGCACTTTCCGCTGGCCTTGCGAGATCAGTTCTGGGTCTGCGAGACGGGTTATACGCTGCCGCAGCCCAGTCTCGATGCGTTCTGGGACAGTGAATATTCCAGCGCGCTGAGGGCGGCGCGAGAGCCCTCGCTGTATCTGGCGTCGCTGGATGCCGAAGCCGTACCGGTCGAGGTCGTCAGATTTACCTGGCTGAGAAGTTTCCACAATCCGGTCGTGGTTCGCATCGACGCGTCGGCCGACGGCACGATGCGGATGACCGCAACGGAAACCTATAATGGCGCTCTGGTCGACGGCCGGGGATATCGCAGGGTCAGTCGAGTCTTGTCAGCCGACGAGGCGGTGGCGTTGCGAAGCCTTCTGGAGACGGATCGGTTGGCGCAGGCGGCCCCGATCGGGTGCGAGGAAGGACTGGATGGTGCCCAATGGCTCATCGAGCGTAGCGGGCGCGGCCACTATGACCTGTGGCGCCGTTGGTCGCCGGACAGTGGCCCGGTGCACGAGGTGGGCCTGATGATGCTGAAGCTGACCGGGTGGTCGGTGGAGCCGGTGTACTGACGCCGTGCCGGGTGACGGTCTGCGTTTTCGGCACTCCGCCTAGACGCACTCGCCAGTCCGTTCGGCCTTCAGCCTGATGCCGACCTGCTCCATCGCCTTGGTGGCCATGGCGACCTGGCGTTCTTCGTCTGGTCCGAGGGCCCCGGGGACGGGCTGGAAATCGAAGGCCATGCGGCTGGTGGCCTCGACGCCGTCGGCAGCCACGACGCCTTCATAGGTGATGGTGACCGTGCCGGCCGCCCTTTTGGGATCGAGCGGACAGGTGATGGTGCCGGACACGGCATTGCCGACGCGCGGCGCCGGGCGGGTGGTGCATCCGGGATGCAGGACGAAATAGTTCCGGATCGCCCGGTCGGCGAAGCGCGGGCTTTCGCGCGCGGTGACGCAGACTTCGTCTTCGGTCTTGCCTGGACCCTGTTGGGCATATTGGGCCAGTCCAGCCCCGCCCAGTGTGATGCGGTAGAGGCCGGGGGCGGGATCGACGGGCTCCTGGGTGGAGGGGTCCGCAGGCGGAGTGCAGGCCGTCAAGGCGAGGGCCAGGCCCATGGTCAGCAGCGGTATGAACCGTACCGAGCAAGTCATGCGAACAGCCCCCCGTGATGACGGAGGGGATAGTGGCACGCGGACCTTGAGAGGCCGTGAAGCAGGGTCGTTAACGACCTGGGAGGCTGCCGCGCAGGAGCGGCGGTGGAAAGACTTCCTCCCTGCCCATGAGGGGGAGGGAGAACCGCAAAAGGAAACAGCATGAAAGAGACCAAGACCGCTTCCGGTTCGCCGGAAGCGCGCGCTGCGCTGCACGAGATGATGGCGGCGTTCGAGGCGTTCAAAGGGGCCAATGACGCCCGGCTGGACGAGATCGAGAAGAAGACCTCGGCCGATGTTCTGCTGGAACAGAAGGTGGCGCGCATCGACCAGGCGGTGGCCAGCGCCCAGGCGCGGCTGGACCGGGTGGTGAGCGAGGCCAGTGCGTTTCGAGGCACGGCCTATGTGGTGTTCGAGGATCTGCCGCTGGGACCGTTCGGCAACCGGGTGCCGCAGCTGGCCTTTGAAGTCTTTCGGCGACCGCGCGGGTCGGCCCCGGTGCTGGAGGACCGGCTGGAAGGGGTGTGCCTGATCCCCGGGGCGGGGGAGTTCGTGCTGGCCACCGAAGCGGTGATGCGGCGCGACGGCCTGACGCGGACCACGGCCGAGAATGTGAACAATGCCGAGGGCCGCGCGGACCTGTTGGTTTCATTGGACCAACTGGAGGCGCAATGCCCGAACCTAAAGCGGGTCAGTCTGGTGATCGGATGGTTCGGCGACAGCCTGAGCGCCGGTGAGTGCACGATCCGGCCCGGCGTCGAGCGGCGGGACAAGGCGACGGAGCCCCTGACCTGGTCCGTGGCAGGGCTGGATCGGTCGCAGGCCCATCTGATCTCGCAGGCCGGGGATGGTCCAGCCTACGGCGGCACGCCGTCGGACGACAGTGTCCGGCAGGCCGTGGCGGAACTGAAGGCGCGGGGCTGGGCGGTGACCCTGTATCCGTTCGTCTTCATGGACGCGGCCGATTACCCCTGGCGCGGAAGGATCGCGGGTCGCCATGGAGCGGAAGCCACGGGCGACGTTGCGGCCCTGTTCGGCACGGCGGACGGGTGGGGGCTGAGGCGGCTGGCGTTGCACTATGCGCAGCTGGCCACAGAGACGGGCGCGGATGGCCTGTTGATCGGGTCGGAGATGCGCGGTCTGACGACCACGCGCGGTGCGGACGGCGGCTTTCCGGCGGTCGCGGCCTTCCGAACATTGGCGGCGGAATGCCGGGCGGTGGTGGGGCCGGGCGTGGCCCTGTCTTATGCTGCGGACTGGTCGGAATATGCGGGGGTGCGCAGCGGCGGCGAGGTGCTGTTTCACCTGGACCAGCTGTGGGCCGACGTAAATATCGATCATGTCGCCATAGACTGGTACCCGCCCTTGGGCGACTGGCGGGACGACGGCGGCGGCCTCGACGCGGCCCTGTTCGAGGGGGCCTCGGATCCGGCCTATCTGGCCACCCAGATCGCGGGCGGGGAGGGGTTCGACTGGTTCTATGCCACCGAGGCCGACCGGGCGGCGCAGGCAAGGACACCGATCCACGACACGGCCCATGGCGAGGACTGGGTGTTCCGGGTCAAGGATCTGGTCGGCTGGTGGTCGAACGCTCACCATGATCGACCCGGCGGGATCAGAAGCGCCACGCCCACCCCCTGGGTGCCGGGAATGAAACCGATCCGGTTGACCGAGTTCGGTTGCGCCGCCGTGGACCGAGGGGCGAATGCGCCCAATGTCTTCGTCGATCCCAAGAGCCGCGAGAGCGGGTTGCCGCCCTTTTCCACCGGCGTGCGAGACGACCGGATGCAGCGGCGAACGCTGGAGGCGGTGCTGATGCATTTCGGGGAGGCGGCGAACAATCCCGTCTCGCCCCTCTATGGTGGGCCGATGCTGGAGGCGGCAGATGCCTGGTGCTGGGATGCGCGGCCCTATCCGGCTTTTCCCGCCAAGGCCGACGTCTGGGCCGATGCCGGAGCCTGGGCCAGTGGACATTGGTTGAACGGGCGGCTGGGCGGGGAAACGCGCGACCTGCTAGCCGCCATTCTGATGCGCGGCGGTCTGGACCCAGAATCATTCGAGGTCGGGGCGGTCCAGGGCGAGATCGCGGGCTATGTCATCGATCGACCGATGCGGGTCCGCGATGGGATCGCGCCGCTGTCGGCGGCCTTGGGTCTGAACATCGCCGAGCGGAATGGCCGGGTGGCCCTGGTCGAGGACCGCCCGGCGGTGGCGGCGCTGATGCTGGAGGACCTGGCCCTGCCGGACGATGGAGGGCCGGTCGCGGCGACGCGATCGCTGGAGCCACGCCCCGGTGCTGCGCGGGTGCGGTTCATTGACGAGACGGCCGACTATCAGACCGGGTCGGTCGTGGTGCGATCCGACGGCGAGGCGGGGGGCGTCGATGCCGACCTGCCGGCGGTCTGCGGCCGGGCACTGGCGAAGGCGGCGGCGCGTCGACTGCTGGCGAGCGAGGGCGGAGGTGAGCGGCTGGCGGTCAGCCTCGACCCGCTGTCGACGCTGAGGCTGGAACCGGCGGATGTGGTGACGGTGGAGGGGCACGGCGGCGACTGGCGCGTGGTACGGATCGAGTGGGACGAGGCCCCGCGCGCAACGCTGGAGCCGGTGATCGAGGTGCCGGCCGACGCAGAGATTCCGGACTGGCGGCCGACAGAGCCGGTGGGCGCGGTGGGGGCACCGTTTGTGGCGATCCTCGACCTGCCGCCCCTGCCGGGTCGCGAGGAGGACGCGCGGCCCGTGGTGGCCGTGTCCGCCCAGCCATGGCGGCCGATGAGCGTGCACGGCGGGACCTTGGCCGCTTCGCTGGAGCTGAGAGCGACGCTGACGCAGCCTGCGACGGTCGGGACCTTGGTGGCGGCGCTGGGACCGGGCGTGCGCCATCGCTGGGATGAAGCCCAGACCATCGTCGTCCGGGTCGAGGGACGGGCCCCGGAAAGCCAGTCGGAGGAGGCGGTTCTTGCCGGGGCCAACGCCTTGGCGGTTCAGACGGCGCGTGGGTGGGAGATCGTCCAATACCGGACGGCGACCCTGGTGGGGGCGGATGTCTGGCAGCTGAGCGGGCTGCTGCGGGCCCAGCAGGGAACGGACGCCGAGATGGCCGCGGGCGCAAGCGCCGGGGCAGTGGTCGTCTTCCTGGACGCAGCGATCGGGCGGTTGAACAGTCCGAGGGGGGAGCGGGGCCTGCCGCGCCTGTGGCGGGCGGGGCCGGCGGGACTGCCGCCCGGAGGAAAAGGGTTCGCCGAGGTCGCGGCGGTGATTGCGGGTCTGCATGATCGACCCTGGAGCCCGGCACACCTGACGGTCGTGGAAGGGGAGGACGGCTTGCGGATCGGCTGGCAGCCGCGCGCCAGGCTGTTCGGGGACAGTTGGGAGGTCGAGGCCACGGGCGATGCGATGCGGTTCCGCGTGCGGGTGCTGGACGGCCCGGTGGAGCGCAGGGTGTTCGAGGTGGAGGCGACGCAGGCGCTGTATGCGGCGGAGGAGGTCGCGGCGGACTTTCCGGCGGGGCTGACTGGTGCCGTGGCACGGGTGTCGCAGTGGGGCGAGGGCTTCGGCTGGGGCACGGAGGCCGGCGTGAGCCTGTTCTGACCCGCTAACCTCTTTGCGTTGCGGTCGTCATGCCCTAACTGACGCTGTATCTGGATGGGTTCTGGCGCTGCCGCGCCGGAGGCCCCTGTGAAGGAGCGGCATTCGACGTGGCAGGCGATCCCTACAAGGAACTGGGCGTAAGCCGCAGCGCGAGCCAGGACGAGATCAAGAAGGCGTTCCGCAAGCTCGCCAAGGAGCTGCACCCCGACAAGAACCCCGGCAATACCGTGGCCGACGAGCGGTTCAAGCGGATCACTGCGGCCTTCGATCTGATCGGCGATCCCGAGAAGCGGGCGAAATACGATCGCGGCGAAATCGATGCCGATGGCCGCGAGCAGTTCCGGGGTGGCGGCTTTGCGGGTGCGCGCGGCGGGCCCGGAGGCTTCCAGGGAGGCAGGGCGGCCTTCGACAATATCGACCTGGACGAAATCTTCGGCATGTTCGGCGGCGCGGCCGGTCGCGGCGGTGCGGGCCGGGCCGGGCCGATGCGGGGGCAGGACGTTCGCGCGACGCTGGAAATCAGCCTGGAAGACTCCATCGCTGGCGCAACGCGGCGCATCCAGTTCTCGGACGGTCGGACGCTGGACGTGGTGATCCCCAAGGGGGCGAACGACGGCCAGACCATCAGGCTGCGCGGACAGGGATCGCCCAGTCGCAACGGCGGCGAGGCCGGCGATGCCCTGATCGAACTGAAGCTGGGGGCCCATCCGGTATTCACGCGCGACGGGGCCGACCTGACCATGGACCTGCCCATCTCGGTGCCCGATGCGGTGCTGGGCGGCAAGGTGCAGGTTCCGACGCCTGAAGGCGCGGTGGTCATGACCATCCCCGCCGGATCCAACTCGGGCAAGGTGCTGAGGCTGAAGGGACGCGGGGCGGTGGCCGACGGACGGCGCGGCGATCTGAAGGCGCGACTGGTCGTCACCTTGCCGGAATCGCCGGACGAGGCTTTGGTGAAGTTTGCCGAGACCTGGCGTGCGCAGCGCCCGTACAAGCCTGGGGGCTGACCCGCCGTGACGTCGAAACCTGAGATGAAGCCGGCACGGCCCTGGTTCTCGGCCGGGCCCACGGCCAAGCGACCGGGATGGTCGTCCCAGGCCTTGCCGCACGTCCTGCTGGGCCGCGGCATTCGCGCGCCCGAGGTGGTTGAGCGGTTCGCGCACGGGCTGAAGCTGACCCGCGACGTGCTGAAGGTGCCGGACGACTATGTGCTGGCCTATCTGCCCGGCTCGGATACCGGTGCGGTGGAAGCGGCTTTGTGGGGCCTGTTGGGTTCACGTCCGGTGCAGGTGGTGGCGTTCGAGAATTTCGGCCAGACCTGGGCCCAGGACGTGCGCGATCACTTGAAGATTGAGCCCGAAATCCTGGAAGCGCCCTGGGGCGAGCTGCCGGACATGAGCGCGGTCGATCCGGGCAAGGACGTGGTGTTTCCCTGGAACGGGACGACGTCGGGCGTGCGGGTGCCGAACGCCGACTTCATCTCGGCCGACCGAAGCGGGCTGGTGATCTGCGATGCGACCTCGGCGGCGTTCGCGATGGACCTGGACTGGCCCAAGCTGGATGTCGTGACATTCTCGTTCCAGAAGGCGCTGGGGGGAGAGGCCGGGATCGGCATCGCCGCCCTATCGCCGCGCGCGGTCGAGCGGCTGGACACCCATACGCCGCCCTGGCCGGTGCCCAAGGTCCTGCGCCTGACCGAAAAGGGCCGCTTCAATCGGGCCTTGGCGACGGGGACGATGATCAACACCTTCTCCATCTGGACGCTGGAGGACTGGATCGACGCCCTGGAGTGGGCGGCGCGGGCCGGGGGGCTGGAGACGCTGATTGCGCGAACCGACGCCAATGCCGCGGCCCTGGACCAATGGGTGCAGCGGACGGACTGGGTCGACTATCTGGCGGTAGACCCGGCGACGCGATCGACGACCTCGGTCTGTCTGAAGATCATCGACCCGCGCGTGACGGGGCTGGATCCGGCGGAACGGTACAACTTCGTTCAGCGGATGAAGGCTCTGGTCGAAGGCGAGGGCGCAGCCTTCGACATCGAAGGCCATCGCAATGCCCCCGCAGGCCTGAGGATCTGGTGCGGATGCACGGTCGAGGCCGAGGACGTCAGGACGCTGGGCCCCTGGCTGGACTGGGCGTTTGCTGTGGCGGTCGCCGAGCTCTGACGCTTTTCCGTCTTGCCGGGACGACATCGTCCGATTCCCCGGCTATAGGCTGCGCCCGCAATCCGAAATCCCGGACAGCGGAGACGAACCTTGGCGAATGTGGCGGTGATCGGAGCCCAGTGGGGCGACGAGGGCAAGGGCAAGATCGTCGACTGGTTGTCGAACCGGGCCGACATGGTCGTGCGGTTCCAAGGGGGACACAACGCCGGCCATACGCTGGTCGTGGACGGCAAGGTCTATAAGCTGGCGTTGCTGCCGAGCGGCGTGGTGCAGGGCAAGCCCTCGATCATCGGTAACGGCGTCGTCGTCGATCCCTGGCATCTGGTCGGGGAGATCGAGAAGATCGAGGCGCAAGGCGTCCGCATCAGCCCCGATGTTCTGATCATCGCGGACAATGCCTGTCTGATCCTGCCGATCCATCCGGCGCTGGACGTGGCGCGAGAGGCGGCGGCCAGTGCGCCGGGTGCGCGGATCGGCACGACCGGGCGCGGCATCGGGCCGGCCTATGAGGACAAGGTCGGGCGGCGCGCGATCCGGGTCTGTGACCTGGCCAGTGCCGAGGACCTGAAGGTCAAGATCGATCGTCTGCGGGCGCATCACGATCCGCTGCGCGTCGGGCTGGGGCTGGAGCCGATCGACCCGGACGCGCTGCTGGCGCAGCTGCTGGAGATCGCCCCGAAAATCCTGCCCTATGTGCAGCCGGCGTGGCGCGTTCTGGATCAGGCCCGGCGGGACGGGAAGCGCGTGCTGTTCGAAGGCGCCCAGGGGGCCTTCCTGGACGTGGATCACGGCACCTATCCCTATGTCACCTCGTCGAACACGGTCGCAGGCCAGGCCGCGGCGGGGTCCGGAATCGGGCCGCGGGGCGTCGGCTATGTGCTGGGGATCGTCAAGGCCTATACGACACGGGTGGGCGAAGGCCCCTTTGCCTGTGAGCTGAACGACGAGGTCGGCCAGCACCTGGCGACGGTCGGACGTGAGGTCGGGGTCAATACCGGTCGGCCGCGTCGGTGCGGATGGTTCGATGCGGTTCTGGTGCGCCAGTCGGTGGCGATCAACGGCATCGACGGTATCGCCCTGACCAAGCTGGACGTGCTGGACGGGCTGGAGACGTTGAAGATCTGCGTCGGCTATCGGATCGACGGGCAGGTGCTGGACTATCTGCCGTCCAGCCTGAACGCCCAGGGATCGGCCGAGCCGGTGTTCGAGGAGCTGGAGGGCTGGAGCGAGACGACGGCGGGCGCGCGCAGCTTCAAGGACCTGAACGCCAATGCCATCAAATACGTCCGCCGGATCGAGGAATTGATCGGTGCGCCGGTGGCCCTGCTGTCCACCAGCCCGGAGCGGGACGACACCATCATGATGAGAGACCCCTTCCAGGGCTGAGGCGATCGCGCCTCTGCGGGTTATGCAACCGGACTTTAACGGGTCCTGGCTATACCGGACGCCTGTATCCGGAGTTGGCTCGTGTTCGCACCCGATAGTCGTGTCCTGGCCCGTATGGAGCCCGTCGTTCGGCGCACCCTGATTGTCGATCCGAACCTGCATGCCGCACGCCTGCTGGTCGACATCATGAAGGGGCTGGGCGCGCGCGACGTCGCCGTGGAGACTGAAGAGAAGCGGGCACTGATGGCCGCGCGCGAGATGGAGCCGGGGCTGATCTTCACCGAGCGAAGCGGCGCGACCCTGGATGGCGAAGCCTTTACCCGCCAGCTCAGGCGCTCGGTCTTCGCCTGTCGCCGGGCCCCCGTCATTATGGTGACGGCAGAGGCCACCGCCAGTTCGATCAAGGGCGCGCGCGATGTGGGCGTGCATGAGTTTTTGAGGAAGCCCTTCACCAGCGCAGACCTGTTCAAGCGCGTGGAGAACGTGGCCCTGAAGCCCCGCGACTGGATTGAGGGGGTCGGCTATGTGGGCCCGGATCGGCGACGCTTCAACTCGGCGGAATACACAGGTCCGCAGAAGCGAAACTCCGACAAGCCCGCTTCGCGAGAGGCCGAGGCGGCGATGATCAAGGATCAGGCCCTGCGAATTCTGGCGTCGGCCCTGGACCAGTTCGACACCGACCCGATGCAGGCTGTCCGCGCGGTCAGGCAGCAGGCCGAGACGCTGAAAGCCCTCGGAATGAAGCGGACAGACACGGCCCTGGTGCTGGCGGCAGCGGGACTGGAAGCCAGTCTCGCCTCCGGCCCGCCGACGCGGGCCAGCCTGACACGCCCGATCGGGGTCTTGCTGGCCCTGGCCGACGCACCGCTGGCGCGCACGGCGTAGGGACTTCGTCCCTCCCCATGACGGGGAGGGAAGTCGGATCAGGCGTCGACGAGGTTTCGTTCTTCGGCAGCGGCGCGCATGGCCTTTTGCAGCTTCTCGAAGGCGCGGACCTCGATCTGGCGGACGCGTTCGCGGCTGACACCGTATTGACCGGCGAGTTCCTCGAGAGTGACGGGGTCGTCCTTAAGGCGACGCTCGGTCAGGATGTGTTTCTCCCGATCGGTCAGCTCCTGCATCGCCTCTTCCAGCAGGCTCATGCGGATCGATTTCTCTTCAGAGTCCGCCAAGGCGGTTTCCTGAGAAACAGCCGTGTCGTCGGCCAGCCAGTCCTGCCATTCGCTTTCACCATCGGCGCGCAGCGGCGCATTCAGCGAGGCATCCCCGCTGAGGCGACGGTTCATATTGGTGACGTCCTCCTCGGAGACGCCCAGTTTGGTGGCGATGGCGGCAAGGTGTTCGGGATGCAGATCGCCTTCCTCGAAGGCCGAGATCTGGCTCTTGGCCTTGCGCAGGTTGAAGAAGAGCTTCTTCTGGGCGGCGGTCGTGCCCATCTTCACCAGCGACCAGCTGCGAAGGATGTATTCCTGGATCGAAGCGCGGATCCACCACATGGCATAGGTCGCCAGGCGGAAGCCCTTGTCCGGATCGAATTTCTTGACGGCCTGCATCAGGCCGACGTTACCCTCTGAAATCACCTCGCCGATCGGCAGGCCGTAGCCGCGATAACCCATGGCGATCTTGGCCACGAGGCGAAGGTGTGAGGTCACAAGGCGATGGGCGGCCTCGGGGTCCTGATGCTCGGTCCAGCGCTTGGCGAGCATGAACTCCTCATCCTTGGCCAGCATCGGGAATTTGCGGATTTCGGACAGATAGCGCGACAGCCCCTGTTCAGGCGACATTACCGCGAGCGTTTTAGCGACAGCCATAGTGGTCCCTCCGACCGTTTGAACGAGCGGGCTCTGCGGAGACGGCCACCCAATGTGCACCGACACCTCACCCCTCAACCGGACACTTAGAGATGGGTTGCCCCGATTTTGAGGGGCGGATTGTCACACGAAAGCGTGACCGTGACCCATTCGCCACGTGCTTTGGTCTTGCGATCTTGTATCAGGCGGTCAGTCTTTAATCAAGACGGACTGGCCAGGGCCGCATTTAGGCGATCGATTGCCCGTCGCCATTGGGTGTCGTCGCCGTCGCGCTTTTCGGGATGGAAGGCCTGAAGATCGCGAATGGCAGGGGCCAGCGCCAGGGGAGCCTGGGTATTGGGGCGCGAGCCTTCGGCTGCCAGGAAGCCGTCGACGGCATGGCGATCCTGAACCTGCGGGTTCGGTGTGGACGGGGCGTCTGTCCGGTGCCCGGCCCAGAGAATGGCGCCCGTGATTTGATCTCGAAAACGCGGGTCGTCCCAGGTCGAAGGCGTATGGCCGAGGTTGGTGTAGAAGAGGCGGCCCTGACCCATGGACCGGACCCATGTGACGGGAACCGGATAGGGGCGGCGTAGTGGGCCATGGCGCATGTCGAGCGCCTGGAGCACGCGAACCTGGTCAGGCTGGAAGCCGACATATTGATAGATTTCCTCGGCGTAGTCGGTGCCGTCCGGCCACATCCGGGCCAGGGGATGATCGGGGTCCAGGTTGGCCAGGCGGATAGCCGTCCCCTCCGTCCACGGGTGGCCGTCGAAACGACCGCCGATGAAGGCGGTGTAGGCGTCCTGGCCGCCCTCGAAATCCAATGAGGTATCGGTGGCGCTATGGATGCCGACGAAGCCGCCACGACCGCTTTCGATCCAGGCCGTGATGGCGGTCCATGTGGCGCGATCGATGGGTAGGAGACCGGTGGTGTTGAAAACCAGGACATCGGTCTGGGCCAGCCGCTCGGGCGTGATCTCGCGTGCGTCCTGGGTCAGGAACAGTATCAGGCCCCCATCGGATGCCATCTGCTGCATGGCGATTTCGGAAGGAGCGAGGCCGCCGGTGGAGTAGCCGTCATCGGGACGCCGCACCGTCTCGTGCACCCAGCCCACGGCCTGGGAAAGATAGAGGACGCGAAGCGGCATCTCGGTCCGGGTGGGCCGGCCGCCGCCTGCGCAGGCGGTCAGGGCCGTAAGGGCGATGAGGCAGAGGAGAGGTCGCAACATCAGCCGGATTAGTCGTCAACCGCGGTGCCGGGTCAACGGCGAGGTCAAAGATCGGCCAGTAGGGCCTCCAGCGCAGTCATGTCCTGCGGGAGTGGCGTCTCGAACCGCATCGCCGCCCTGGTGATCGGATGAACGAAGCCCAGGACGGCCGCGTGGAGGGCCTGACGGGTCAGGCCGGCCTCGGCGATCGCGGCGCGGACGGGGACAGCGGGGCTGCCTGAGCCATAGGTGGCATCGCCCAGGATGGGGGCGCCTTTGGACGCCATATGGACTCGGATCTGGTGGGTGCGCCCGGTGTGCAGGGTGCAGGCGATGCGGGCGGCCATCGGTGAGGCACCGGGCTTGGCCGGGGTGCCGTAAACGGCCTGAACGACATAGTCGGTGATGGCCTCGCGCCCGCCGGTGCGCAGGACGGCCATCTTCTTGCGATCGGTATTGGAGCGGCCCAGGCGGCTTTCGATGCGGCCCTTCGCAGGGTTGGGGGCGCCGCGCGTCAGGGCGATGTAGGTCCGTTCGATGTCGTGGGTGGCGAACAGGGCCGACAGGCCGGCGTGGGCCCGGTCGGACTTGGCCGCGACCATGACGCCGGAGGTGTCCTTGTCCAGGCGGTGCACGATGCCAGGGCGAGCGACACCGCCGATGCCGCTGAGGCTGTCGCCGCAATGGGCCAGGAGGGCGTTCACCAGGGTGCCGTCGGGCGTGCCCGGCGCCGGGTGGGCGGCCATGCCCGCCGCCTTGTCGATCACAATCAGATCCTCGTCCTCATAAAGGACGGTCAGGGGAATGGCCTGCGGCAGGGGCGTGGCCGAGATCAGGGCGGGCACGGTGACGGCATAGAGGCCGGCCCGCGCCTTGGCCGAGGCGGTCGTGACGGGTTCGCCATCGACAGTCACGGCACCCAGGGCGAGCAGGGCCTGCAACCGGGCGCGCGACAGGTCGGGAAAGGCCTCGGCCAGCGCCCGGTCGAGACGGCGACCCGTCGCCTCGATCCGGGCTTCGAGCACGGTCAGGTCGTCGTCGGTGGCGTCGTCATCCTGTTGAGCCGGTATCATCGGCCCAAGGATACGGTGGTTCGCGCCGAGGTGACAGGCCGCAGCGGATTGATCCTAGGACGCGGCTTTCAGCTGGCGGCCGAAGACCGGGTCCAGGTCGCCGGAGGCATAGCGTTTGGCCATGTGGGCGGTGGACATCGGCTTGATATAGGACGCCTGACCCTCGCAGCCGAACTCCTGGAAGCGCTGCATGCAGACCTTCCGCATGGCCTCCTTGGCCGGCTTCAGATAGGCGCGCGGATCGAATTCGCCCGGCTTTTCGGCCAGCACCTTCCGGATCGCGCCCGTGATGGCCATGCGATTGTCGGTGTCGATGTTGATCTTGCGGACGCCGTGCTTGATGCCGCGCTGGATCTCTTCGACCGGCACGCCCCAGGTCTGGGGCATTTCGCCGCCGTACTGGTTGATGATGTCCTGAAGCTCCTGCGGCACGGACGAGGAGCCGTGCATGACTAGATGGGTGTCCGGCAGGCGGCGGTGGATCTCCTCGATCACATGCATGGCCAGGACGTCGCCGTCCGGCTTGCGGGTGAACTTATAGGCCCCGTGGCTGGTGCCCATGGCGATGGCCAGGGCGTCGACCTTGGTCTGGGCCACGAAGTCCACGGCCTGATCCGGATCGGTCAGCAGGGCAGAGTGGTCCAGCACGCCCTCGAAGCCGTGGCCGTCTTCGGCCTCGCCCATGCCGGTTTCCAGGCTGCCCAGGACACCCAGTTCGCCCTCGACCGAGACGCCGCAGGCATGGGCCATCTCGGTGACGCGGCGGGTGACGTCGACATTGTACTCGTAGTCGGCGGGGGTCTTGCCGTCTTCCTTCAGGCTGCCGTCCATCATCACCGAGGTGAAGCCGTACTGGATGGCGGTGGCGCAGGTGGCAGGGCCATTGCCGTGGTCCTGGTGCATGCAGACCGGGATGTGCGGATAGAGCTCGCACAGGGCGTCGATCAGGCGGGCCAAGACGACGTCATTGGCATAGGAACGGGCACCGCGGCTGGCCTGGATGATGACGGGGGCGTTGACCGCCTCTGCCGCCTCCATGATGGCCAGGCCCTGTTCCATGTTGTTGATATTGTAGGCCGGGAGGCCGTAGTCGTTCTCGGCCGCATGGTCGAGAAGCTGTCGCAGCGTGATGCGCGCCATGGGGAATCTGCTCCTGAACGTTTGTTTTTTTATGGTCGCGGTTTAGCGCCGGGCACGGCCGAAGTCACGCATTGTTACAGGCCCGGCCGATGGATTCTCGGCCGGGTGTTGCCGCGATGCGGTAGGCTGGTTCAGGCGCGCAGGGCCTCGACGCCGGGCAGGGGCTTGCCCTCCATCCACTCCAGGAAGGCCCCGCCGGCAGTGGAGACGAAGGTCATGTCTTCGATGACCTCGGCGTGGTTCAGGGCCGAGACGGTGTCGCCCCCGCCCGCGACGGCGATCAGCTTTCCGGCCTTGGTCAGATCGGCAGCATGGCGAGCGGCCTCGACCGTCGCCTTGTCGAAGGGCGGGATTTCGAACACGCCCAGCGGGCCGTTCCAGATCAGGGTTTTGGACAGGTCCATGGCGCGCTTCAGGCGGGCGACGGTCTCGGGCCCGGCGTCCAGGATCTTGTCGTCGGCGGCGATGCGGTCCAGGGCGCGGACGCCGGCCTCGGCCCCCGGCTTGATCTCCTTGGCCACCACGACATCGACCGGCAGCAGAAGTTCGCAACCCTGGCGACGGGCTTCTTCGATGATCTCCAGGGCGGTTTCGGCGAGGTCCTTCTCGCAGAGGGAGCCGCCGATATCGACGCCCTGGGCATGCAGGAAGGTGTTGGCCATGCCGCCGCCGATGGCGAGGCGATCCAGCTTGCCGACCAGGTTTTTCAGCAGATCGAGCTTGGTCGAGACCTTGGACCCGCCGACGATGCCCAGGACGGGCTTCTGGGGATTGCCCAGGGCGGCATCCAGGGCATCCAACTCACGCCGCATGGACTCGCCAGCATAGGCGGGCAGAAGCCGCGCCAGCCCTTCCGTCGACGCATGGGCGCGGTGCGCGGCCGAGAAGGCGTCATTGACATAGATGTCGCCGAGGTCGGCCAACTGCTGTGCGAAGGCCGGGTCGTTGGTCTCCTCGCCCGCATGGAAGCGGACGTTTTCCAGCAGGATGACACCGCCGGCATCAAGGTCAGCAAGGGCGGCCCTGGCTTCGTCACCCACGCAGTCGTCGGCGAAGCGGACGGGGGCACCCAGCAGGCGCTCCAGATCATCGACGACTGGCTTCAGGCTCATCGACGGCACGACCTTGCCCTTGGGCCGGTCGAAATGGGCCAAGAGGGCGACCTTGGCTCCGGCGTCGCGCAGACGCTGAATGGTCGGCAGGGCAACCCGCAGGCGGGTGTCGTCCGTGACCTTGCCGTCCTCCATCGGGACGTTGAAGTCGACGCGGACCAGGGCGGTCTTGCCGGCGAGGGAGGGGACGTCGTCGAGGGTGCGGAAGGTCATTGGTCATCTCCTGTCTCCTCCCTGTCGCGCAGCGATGGGGAGGTGGCGCGGCGCTCTTGCGCCGTGACGGAGGGGCTTCCGCCCCCAAATGAGTGCGGCGGATTGAGCCCCTCCACCGCTTCGCGGTCCCCCTCCCCATCGCTGCGCGACAGGGAGGAGACCCCACGTCAGATAAACTTCGACATCGCCAGCGCCGTGTCGGCCATCCGGCTCGCGAAGCCCCATTCGTTGTCGTACCAGGTCAGGACGCGGGCCAGCTTGCCGTCCACGACTTGCGTCTGGGGCAGGGCGGCCGTGGAGGAGGCGGCGATGTGGTTCAGGTCGGTGGAGACCAGGGCCTCGTCCGTCGTGGCCAGGACGCCCTTCATCGGGCCGTCGGCGGCGGCCTGGATGGCGGCGTTGATTTCTTCGACCGTGACTTCGCGGCCGGCGACGACCTTCAGGTCCACGACCGAGACGTTGGGGGTCGGGACGCGGATGGACGAGCCGTCCAGCTTGCCCTTCAGTTCCGGCAGGACCAGGCCCAGCGCCTTGGCGGCACCGGTCGAGGTCGGGATCATGGACAGGGCAGCGGCGCGGCTGCGGTACAGATCCTTGTGCATCGTATCCAGCGTCGGCTGGTCGCCGGTGTAGCTGTGGATCGTGGTCATATAGCCGCGCTCGATCCCGAACAGGTCGTGCATGACCTTGGCGACGGGGGCCAGGGCGTTGGTGGTGCACGAGCCGTTGGAGACGACGATGTCCTCGGCGGTCAGGGTGTCGTGGTTGACCTTATAGACGATGGTCTTGTCGGCACCGTCGCAGGGGGCCGAGACGAGGACGCGCTTGGCCCCGGCGGTCAGGTGGGCGCTGGCCTTTTCCTTGGTCGTGAAGATGCCGGTGCATTCGAAGGCGATGTCGACGTTCAGCTCGGCGTGCGGCAGCTTGGCGGGGTCGCGCTCAGCCGTGACCTTGATCTTGCCCAGGCCGACGTCGATCCAGTCCTCACCCGAGGTGATGGTGCCGGGGAAGCGGCCGTGGACGCTGTCGTACTTCAGCAGGTGGGCATTGGTGGCCACCGGGCCCAGGTCGTTGATCGCCACCACCTCGATGTCGCGACGGCCATGCTCGACGATCGAGCGCAGGACGAGGCGGCCGATGCGGCCGAAACCATTGATGGCGACGCGGACGGTCATGGGCGATGCTCCTGAAGCGATGTTTTGCGTTCTTTTCAGCCTGTCGCGCAGTGGCGCTGCGTCAGGCCCCGTTAGGCGCTTCAATGGAACCGTGAGGCCCGAGGATCAAGCCCGCAAGCGTAACAAGGCGTGATGATGTGTTACATTCCGGCGTGATTGTGGCTTGAGCGGGTAGGCTCCCACGACCTATCGTCGGGGCCATGCGTTTTCGCCCCTGCCTGCTTGCCCTTCTCGCCCTGACCTTCGGGACTTCTGTGGCCGCGCCGTCCGGGGCCTGGGTGCCGTCGGCGGTTGGCGTATCCGCAGAACAAGCCGAGCCGGACCGGGAGCGGGCGCGGACGAACCAGCGGGTCTTCGACAAGGTCTGGAACGAGGTGAGGCGCGCCTATTACGACCCGACCCTGCATGGCGTGGACTGGGATGCGGCCCGGGACACCTATCGTCCGCAGGCGCTGGCGGCGACGAACGATCGCGAACTGTACGACGTGCTGAACCGTATGCTGGACCTGCTGGACGACGCCCATGCCAGTGCGTCGCCCCCCGCCGTTGCCCGGCGTCAGGATGGCCTGCGGACGCGCCGGGCAGTGGTCGGCATGACCATGACGCGCGGCGATGATGGCATCTACAATGTCGAACGGGTGCGGCCCGGGTCTCCGGCCGAGGCGGCAGGGATACGGCTGGGCTGGCGCATCCGGATCGACGACGGGGGCTGGACGCCGGAACAGGACATCGTCGAAGGCCAGCCGATCTCGGTGTTGGCCATCGACGATACGGGGGCCGAGCGGACCCTGACCCTGGTCCCGACCGTGATGGAGCCGACGCCTGCCTTCGTCGCGGACCGGTCGCGGGCCGGTGTGGTGGTGCTGCGGATCGAGGGGTTCGAGGCGGGGCTGGGCCGCTGGATGGGCGAGCAGCTGACCGATCTGCCGCCCGAGACGGATGTGGTGGTGGATCTGCGCGGCAACTCCGGAGGGCTGCTGATCGAGGCGGAAGCGGTGCTGAGCTGTTTCCTGCCGGGCGGTCAGACCTGGGCCTATCGCATTTCGCGCGGCGGACGACGGGCGATCCTGAGGACTGAAACGCCGTGCGGGACCCTGGGCGCGCCCGTGGCCAATGACGTCGCCATCCTGGTGGGGCCGACCAGCCGCAGCGCGGCGGAACTGACGCCTGCTGCCCTGCAGGAAGCCGGGCGCGCGGTGGTGATCGGCGAGCGGACGGCGGGCTCTGTGCTGATCTCGCAGGACACGGCTCTGCCGGACGGCGGGCGGCTGACGCTGAGCCGGTCCGATTTCATCACCGGATCCGGGGTTCGGTTGGAAAAGACGGGCGTCGAGCCGGACCTGATCGTGCCGACGACGGTGGAAGACCGGTTGGCGGGGCGCGACCCGGCGCTGGACCGGGCCGTGGCCATTCTGGACGGGGACCTGTGATCAGGCCGGGACGACCCTGACGCGTCCCGCCGCCTCGCGCGCACGCTCACGGGCCTGATCGACGTCCGCGCCGCGCGCCAGGGCGACGCCCATGCGGCGGCGGGCGAAACTCTCTGGCTTTCCGAACAGGCGCAGGTCGGCGGTGGGGACACGCAGGGCCTCGGCCACGCCCTCGAAGGCCACACCTTGCGCCTCTATCCCGCCATAGATGACGGCGCTGGCGCCGGTCTCGCGCAGGGTGACATCGATGGGAAGACCCAGGATGGCCCGCGCGTGCAGGGCGAACTCGGACTGGATCTGGGTGGCCAGGGTCACGAGGCCGGTATCGTGGGGGCGCGGCGAGACCTCGGAGAACCAGACCTGGTCACCCTTCACGAACAGCTCCACGCCGAATACGCCCAGGCCGCCCAGGGCAGCCGTCACGCGAGCGGCGATGTCCTGGGAGGCCGAAAGGGCGGCCGGGCTCATGGCCTGGGGCTGCCAGCTTTCGACATAGTCGCCCTGAACCTGACGATGGCCGATGGGGGCGCAGAAGTCAGTGCGGGTCTGGCCGTCTGCATCCAACGATCGGACGGTCAGCAGGGTGATCTCATAGTCGAAGTCGATCCGGCCTTCGACGATGACACGGGCCGCATCGACGCGCCCCGCGGACTGGGCATAGGCGAAGGCATTGCCCGCATCCTCAACTGCCTCGATGACCGACTGGCCCTTGCCGGAGGATGACATCACCGGCTTGACGAAACAGGGCAGGCCGATGCGGTGGGCGGCTTCGGCCAGTTCCGCCGCCGTGGACGCAAAAGCATAGGGGCTGGTCGGCAGACCCAGTTCCTCGGCCGCCAGACGGCGGATGCCTTCGCGGTTCATGGTCAGTTGGACGGCGCGTGCCGTCGGGACGACGCGCGCCAGGCCGGCGGCCTCGATATCGGCCAGGACATCGGTGGCGATGGCCTCGATCTCGGGCACGATGATGTGCGGGGCCTCGACCAGGATGATGCCGTTCAGCACCTGGGGGTCGGTCATCGGGATGACGTGGCTGCGATGGGCCACCTGCATGGCCGGGGCATTCGGATAGCGGTCGACGGCGATGACCTCGGCACCCAGCCGTTGCAGCTCGATCGCGACCTCCTTGCCCAGCTCGCCTGCGCCCAGGAGCATGACGCGCACGGCGGTGTCGGAAAGCGGGGTGCCGAGCTTCATCAGAGGCGCGCCTTGGCAGCGGCAACCACGGCATCGGCTGTGATGCCGAACTCGCGGTAGAGGACTTCCGCCGGGGCACTGGCTCCAAAGGAGGACATGCCGACGAAGGCTCCGTCCTCGCCGATGAAACGCTCCCAGCCCTGTTTGACGGCGGCTTCGACGGCGACCCGGACGGTGCCGCGGCCGATGATCGAGGCCTGATAGGCGGCGTCCTGCTGCTCGAACAGTTCGAAACAGGGCACCGAGACGACGCGGGTGGGGGTGCCTTCCGCTTCCAGGGTCTCGGCCGCCTTAAGGGCCAGGGGAACCTCAGTGCCCGTGGCGAAAAGGGTGACCTTGGCCTCGCCCGAGGCGGCCTTCAGCTCATAGGCGCCCTTGGCCGACAGATTGGTGTCGGAGGCCGACAGGCGAACGGCGGCGGTCTTCTGGCGCGACAGGGCCAGGGCCGAGGGACCCGTGCGGTTCTGCAGTGCTGCCTGCCAGCACTCCATGGCCTCGATCGTGTCGGCGGGCCGGAAGACCAGCAGGTTGGGGATGGCGCGCAGGGCGGCCAGATGTTCGACCGGCTGGTGCGTCGGGCCGTCCTCGCCCAGGCCGATAGAGTCGTGGGTCAGGACATGGACGACGCGGATGCCCATCAGTGCAGCCAGGCGGATCGACGGGCGGCTGTAGTCCGAGAACACCATGAAGGTGCCGCCATAGGGGATCACGCCCCCATGCAGCGCCATGCCGTTCATGGCCGCAGCCATGCCGTGTTCGCGAATGCCCCAGTTGACGTAGCGACCCTCGTAATCGGGCGCGTCATAGGTGCGGGTGCCCTTGACCAGGGTGTTGTTGGAGCCGGTCAGGTCGGCCGAGCCACCGATCATTTCCGGGATGGCACCGAACAGCTGATCCAGGGCGGCGCCGGAAGCCTGGCGGGTGGCCTGGGCGGGTTTGGTCTCGACCAGCTGGGCGATGGCGGCTTTCAGCGGCTCGAACGCAGCGGCGGGCAGGTCGCCGGCCATGGCGCGAGTGAATTCGTCGGCGTGGGCGCTGTCGGCCAGGCGGGCCTCCCAGGCCTTGCGCGCCTTGGCTCCCTGCTTGCCGACCTTCTTCCAGGCTTTCTCGATGGCTTCGGGCAGGTCGAAGGGCTCATGCTCCCAGCCCATGCCCAGGCGGCTGGCCGCGATCTCGGCGGCACCCAGGGCGGCACCGTGGGTCTTGTGGCTGCCCTCCAGGGTGGCGGCGCCCTTGCCGATCTTGGTCTTGCAGGCGACCAGCGAGGGCTTGGACTGTTTCGTCGCCCAGGCCAGGGCCTTCTTGATGGCCGAGGTGTCGTGCCCGTCGACGGCCTTGACCGCCCAGCCCGCCGCCTTGAACCGCGCCAGTTGATCGGTGGCATCAGACAATGACACCGCACCGTCGATGGTGATGGCGTTGTCGTCCCACAGCACCGTCAGCTTGTTCAGCTGATAGCGGCCGGCCAGGGCGATTGCCTCCTGAGAAATCCCTTCCATCAGGCAGCCGTCACCAGCGATGACCCAGGTCCGGTGGTCGACCAGGTCGTCGCCGAAGCGCGAAGCCAGGTGGCGCTCGGCCATGGCGAAGCCGACCGCATTGGACAGGCCCTGACCCAGCGGGCCCGTTGTCGTCTCGACCCCCGGCATATGGCCGTATTCCGGGTGGCCGGCGGTCTTGGAGCCCCACTGGCGGAAGTTCGACAGTTCTTCGCGCGTGGCCGCCTTGTAGCCCGTCAGATGCAGCAGGGCGTAGATCAGCATAGAGCCGTGCCCGGCCGAAAGAATGAAGCGATCACGGTCCGCCCAGTCGGGGCGAGAGGCGTCGAACTTCAGATATTTCGAGAACAGCACCGTGGCGACATCGGCCATGCCCATGGGCATGCCGGGGTGGCCGCTGTTGGCCTTTTCAACGCCGTCCATGGCCAGGACCCGGATGGCGTCAGCCATCTGCTTGGAGGTGACTTTGTGGGGGGCGGTCTTGGCGTCTGACACGGGAATTCTTTCGTCGGTCATCGGAAAAAGGGGTGCGGCGGCGCTTTACCGCAGCGCGTGGGCGGGTTCTATACGGATTCAAGGAGGATGCGAGCCCGATGGACGCTGTCAGTGCCGCCAAAGACCGGATCGACAAGGCCCTGTCGAAGCTTGAGCGCAAGATGCTGGAGCTGAAGGCGCGCGCGGCCGGTGCCGGAACGGTGGGGGACGACGACCTGTTCGCGCCCGTGCGCACAGCGGCTGCCGATGACGGTCGCGTCGCGGAACTGGAGGCTGCAGGGCAGCAGGCGTCGCAGGCGCTGGCCGACGCCGCTGAACAAATCCGCCACATCTTGAGCGAGCGCGCCTGATGGCCACGGTAACGGTCGAGGTCAACGGGCGCCCCTATGCTGTCGGCTGTGCCGACGGTCAGGAAGATCGCGTCCGCAGTCTGGCGGGACAGTTCGACGCCCATGTGCGTCAGGTGGCGGGCGAGGTCGGTCATGTCGGCGACCTGCGACTGTTCCTGATGGCGGGCCTGCTGCTGGCGGACGAACTGCATGAGGCGAAGCTGGCGGTGTCCGGGCCGCCCGCAGCGGCACCTGTCGTCCTCAATGGAGCCGGGGCGGAAGCGGGCGTCGCCGAGGCCTTGAACGCGGTCGCGGCCCGTCTCGAGAAGATTGTGCTCTCGCTCTGAGGCCTCCTCCTCGCCATCAGAACCTCCCGGCCGCCGGGCTGCTCGCACCCCTCCCCATCATCGCGCATGGGAAGGGGACAGACAGCATTGTCGGTGGTCACCGGAGCGCCTATCTTGATCGACGGCGGGTCGCTGCGGCTCTCGTCGAAGGCAACATATCCTCGCGGCCTTAATTCACTCGAAGGGAGCTGTCCCTGTCTGGGCTCGAGGGCCCGGGTATATGGCGCCCACCTGGTTATCCAGGCTCGAGAGGATCAAACCGACCTTCACGGCTCTCGCGGCACCCGCCACCCTGATCCAACGCCCTGTGGCGAGCAATGAGCGCGCGATGACCTCCGACAAGACGGTTCTTCGCGCACAGATGCGTGCCCTGCGCCGCAACCTCTCCGATGCCAGTCCCGATGCCGCCGGTCGTGTCGCGGACCACGCAGCCTCCCTGCCTCCAGGGCGCGAGGTTGCCGTCTATCGCGCCATGGGCTCGGAGATGGACGTCGCGCCTCTCGCCCAAGCCCTGTTGCGACAGGGGCACCGGCTCAGCCTTCCCGTCGTCGTCCGGCGGGATGAGGCGATGATCTTTCGCCGCTGGACACCGGGGGATCCCCTTGAGCCCGATCTGGCGGGATGCCCGTCCCCTCTGCCATTGGCGGATACGGTGGTGCCTGACCTAGTCCTCGTGCCGCTGCTGGCTTTTGACAATACGGGAGCGAGGCTGGGGCAGGGCGGTGGCCACTATGATCGGACGCTGGCTCAGCTTCGTCGCAGCACGGCGGTTCTGGCTATCGGTCTGGCCTATGCGGGACAGCGCCTCGATCGCCTGCCGATCGAGGCCCACGATCAGGGTTTGGATGGCATTCTGACCGAGAGCGGCTATATCCCGGCGCGGAAAGTCTGAGGTGCCATGCGACTAGCGTTCTTTGGAGATGTGATCGGCAAGTCGGGCCGCGACGGCATCAGCGATCATCTGCCGCGTCTGCGGCGTGAGCTGGGCCTGGATTTCGTGGTGGTCAATGCCGAGAACGCGGCCGGGGGCTTCGGCATCACCGAGAATACGGCCAAGGAACTGTTCATGGCCGGGGCGGACTGCCTGACCCTTGGCAACCACAGCTGGGACCAGCGCGAGGCGCTGACCTATATCGTGCGCGAGCCGCGCCTGATCCGCCCGGCCAACTATCCCCGGCTGATGGATGCGCCGGGGGCAGGGGCCAATCTGTTCGAGACGCAGAGCGGCAAGATGGTGCTGGTCATGAACGTGCTGGGACGCGTCCATATGGATGCGGTCGATGATCCGTTCGGCGCGGTGGAGCGCGAACTGGCCGCCTGTCCCATGGGGATCGCCGCCGATGCCGTGATCGTGGACATTCATGCCGAGGCCACCAGCGAAAAGATGGCCATGGGTCACTTCTGCGACGGACGCGCCAGTCTGGTCGTGGGGACCCACACCCATGTGCCCACCGCCGATGCTCAGATCCTGCCCGGCGGCACGGCTTATCAGACCGATGCCGGCGGCTGCTGCGACTATGACAGCGTGATCGGCAACGAGAAGGAAGAGCCGCTGCGGCGCTTCACGACCCGCCTGTCGGGTGGGCGCTATTCGCCCGCGCACGGACCCGCGACCGTATGCGGCGTCTATGTCGAGACCGACGACAAGACCGGCCTGGCCACCCGGATCGAGCCGATCCGGGTGGGGGGGCGATTGAGCCAGAGCGTGCCGGTCGCTGCCTGAACCAGGCCGTCAGTCGCCAGCATTGTCCACGATGGGCGTAAACCCGCCGTAGATCATTGTCTTAGCGTTCATCGGACCGTTGACCATGTCCATCTTCATGCGGGGATCCTGCATGATCTTGGCATTGCAGGCGTCGCGCGTTTCCTTGTCCGGGTATTCGATCCAGGAGAAGATCACCACCTCATCCTCCTGGCACTGAACGGCGCGGGGGAATGATGTGACTTCGCCATAGGGCACGTCCTCGGCCACCGCCTCGACCGTGCGCAGGGCGCCATATTCTTTCCAGACGTCCGCCGCGTCGGATGCGATCTGTCTGTATTCGTCCAGCCGGTCCTTTTTCACCGCCAGAACGAAGCCGTCGACATAGGCCATCTTGGGTCTCCCTGGGTTGATTCCGAACCAAGGACGAACGGCTCGGCTCCGTTCCGACATCGGATGTGGAATCAGGCGGACACGACCCTCGCATCGCCGCTGGCCACGGCGAACTTGGCTCTGGTGCTGAGGGTGCCGCCCCGGTCGGAGACCTTGTCCAGCACCTTGAACTCCGTCTGCCAGCGCTCGGCGGTCACGTCGCAAACGACATAGCCGCGCTGGGCATTGTTGAACTTCAGGAACGGATTGTCCGCCAGATAGCGACGGCCGTCCGCGCGCTGATCCTGACCGTCGCCCGACGAACTGATCGAGGTCGTGACGAATTCCGACGCGATCGGCGCTCCCTCGGGCTCGCGCCCATCCAGGAACAGCTCTCCGGCATAGTTTTGATGCTCGTCGCCGGTCAGGACCACGGTGTTGCCGATCCGCCGGTCGCGCAGGTGGCGCAGAAGCCGTTGGCGCGGAATGCGGTATCCCGCCCAGGTGTCGAGGTTGTAGCCCGGCTCGGGCCCTTCCTTGCGGTCCAGGTCCATGACCATGATCTGCTGGGCCAGAACGTTCCAGTGCGCCTGGGATCGGTTCAGGCTTTCGAACAGCCAGGCCTCCTGAGCCTGACCCAGGACCTGGGCCGTATCGGCATCCACGCCCGCGCAAGCCGAGGCCCAGCGGTCGTTGCAGGGCTGGTCGGTGCGGTATTGGCGGGTATCCAGCAGGTTCAGGTCCAGCAGACTGCCCCAGGATGCCTTGCGATAAAGCTGTAGCGCCGAGCCGCGGGGGAAGGCCGAGCGGCGCAGCGGCATATGCTCATAGAAGGCCTGCATCGCGGCCTGCTGGCGCAGGGCGAAGATCTCCGGCGGAACGCCGTCCTGGTCGAGGGCGGAGACCCAGTTGTTGTCGATCTCGTGATCGTCCCAGGTGACGAACCAGGCGGCCGAGGCGTGGCTGGCCTGCAGGTCCGTGTCCATCTTGTACTGGGCATAGCGGCGACGGTAGTCGTCCAGACTGTAAATCTCGCCGCCGAAGTGCTGGCGCGGATTCTCCGAGGTGCCGCCCGAGCCGTTATAAACGCGGCTGCTGCGGCCTTCGTAGATGTAGTCGCCGTAGCAGTAGATGAAGTCGAGCTCTTCTTCGGCCGCCTTGCGGTGGGCGGTATAGAAACCCTGTTCATAGGCCTGGCAGCCCAGCACGCCGAAGCGGGCAGAGGCGATGGCAGAACCCAGGGCCGGGGCTGTCCGGGCGCGGCCGGTGGCGCTGCGCTCGCGCCCGGCATTGAAGCGATAGAAATAGGGACGGCCGGGCTCCAGTCCCTCGACCTCAACGTGGACGGCGTGGGCCAGTTCGGGGCGGGCGATGGCCTCGCCGCTGCGCACCACCGTGCCGAAGCCGGCGTCGGAGGCGACTTCCCACTTCACCGGCACGGGAGCAGAGGGCATGCCGTTGCCGATTTCCAGCGGCTTGGGTGCCAGACGGGTCCAGATGACGAAGCCGTCGGGCAGGGGATCACCGGCCGCAACGCCCAGCTGGAAGGGGTAGTCGGCAAAGATCGGGTCGGCCAGGGCCTGGCGACCGGCACCGAGCACGGTACCGCCGGCTCCCAGTCCCAGCAGGAGACCGCGACGGGACAGGGCGTTGAAGGGGCTCATGCGGATCTCCTGTGACTAAGCGCCCGACCTAACCTGCAAATGTGACAGTCGTCACGCGTCAGTTCGATCGGACTGACGGCCCTGACAGGCGCCGAGCGCGGAGTTGTCGTGAAGTCGGGCCGCAAACGGCAGCAGGGCCAAGGGTTTTCAGCACCGGGCAGGAATCCAGGGTCAGCCGTGGGGCAAGCTGAGCCGGTCCAGTGACGACCGGAAGACGACGTGTCAGTTGGCCGCCGCCTGCAGCGCGCGCATCTGATTGAGCTGAATGCTGCTGGTTTCGATGGTGGTCTGGGCGAGGCGGCGGACCTCGGGGTCGTTCGAGCCGGCCAGGATCTGGCGGGACTGGGCGATGGCGGTCTCGTGGTGGGTCGTCATCTGGGCGATATAGGCCTCGTCCGCAGACGAGCGGGGCGCGGCGGGGGCAACCGGGCCGGATACCTCGCCGTCGCGAACGGTCTCGGCATGGCGGGCGGCAGAGGCTTCGCGTACCGCCTGTTCGACAGGATCGCCACCGCCCTCGCAGCCCCCGAGAAGCAGAATGGACAGAGCAAGCATGAAGCTGATCGACGATCTCAAGGCTAGCTCCTGCCGGGCGTGACGGCCGAGTGGCTGCGACCGTCACGGTGGATGACCGTGGTGGGCGCGCGGTCGCTGTAGGGCGGGATCACGGCCTCGATCCGGCCATACAGCCGATCGGTCGCCGCAGCACTGTCCAGATCGACGCACAGGGTGGATTCGCCCTCGCGTCCCCATGGTGTTTCGGAGGATGTCTCTACGTCGGGGTCGTTCTGGACGATCGACAGGATGCGACGTTTGAGGTCCGGATCGACGCCCATGGCATAGCTGCCGAACCGGACTTCGACGTCACAGCCGGTGGTGTCGGTGGATGGGGCGGTCGGCGCGCTGGCACAGGCTGCTGCCGTCAGGCACAGGATCACCAGCGCCAGGCGGCTCACGCGCCGATCCAACCGGGCATCCAGCCTTCGTGCCATTCGCGCAGGTGCTCCAGCGGAATGTGGAACAGGTCTCGCGATCCGAAGTCGCGACCGACCGCCCGGCCCACGACAGACGCATGCAGCCCGGCCTCGCGCGCCGCATCCAGGATCGGGCCCGCCTCGGGCACAGCCACCAGATAGCGCGCCTGATCTTCGGCAAAGAGGAAGATATGGGCGTGGGTCTCGCTCTTGGCGTCCAGCTCGATGCCGACGTCGGAGGCCAGGGCCAGGTCGGCGGCCGCGCCGATCAGGCCGCCATCCGATAGGTCGTGAACGCACGTCAGCTCGCCCGCCTCGATCAACCCGCGCACGAAGTCGCCGGTCTTTCGCTCCAGCGCCAGGTCGACCGGCGGCGGGGCTCCGTCCTCGCGGCCCAGAACCTCGCGCAGATAGATGGAGGCGCCCAGTTCGCCATGGGTCTCGCCGATCAGGACCAGATGGTCGCCCTCCACCATGGTCGAAAAGCCCGCGACCACGTCATAGTTGGGCAGAAGACCGACGCCGCCCACGGTAGGGGTGGGCGGAATGGCGACACCGTTCGTCTCGTTGTAGAGGCTGACGTTTCCGCTCACGACCGGGAAGTCCAGTTCGCGGCAGGCCTCGGCCATGCCGTCGATCGCGCGCACGATCTGACCCATGATCTCAGGCCGTTGCGGATTGCCGAAATTGAGATTGTCGGTGATGGCGATGGGCCTCGCGCCTACGGCCGTCAGATTGCGCCACGCCTCGGCCACGCACTGCTTGCCGCCCTCATAGGGGTCGTTCTGGACATAGCGCGGGGTGCAGTCGCTGGTGACGGCCAGACCCTTGTCGGTGCCATGAACCCGCACCACGCCGGCATCGGCCCCGGTGGCCGAATCCTGAAGGGTGTCGGCCATGACGTGGCGGTCGTACTGTTCCCAGATCCAGCGCTTGGAGGCCATGTCGGGGCAGGCAACGACCTTCATCACCGCATCGGCCCAGTTGTCCGGGGCCGGGACCTCGGCGGGGGCCAGTCGCGGGTGAAGCTCGGGCTGGACCCAGGGACGATCGTACAGCGGTGCATCGTCGAACAGCGGGGCCAGGGGCACGTCGCAGACGACTTGGCCGTGATGGTTCAGGACCAGCCGGCCGGTCTCGGTCGTCTTGCCGATGACGGCAGCGTCCAGGCCCCATTTCTCGAAGATGCGATAACCGTCCTGCTCCCGGCCCGGCTTCAGGACCGCCAGCATCCGCTCCTGGCTTTCCGACAGCATCATCTCATAGGCCGTCATGCCGGTTTCGCGCTGGGGCACCGCGTCCATGTTCAGCTCGATGCCAACGCCGCCCTTGCCGGCCATTTCCACTGAAGACGAGGTCAGGCCTGCGGCTCCCATGTCCTGGATGGCGGCCACGGCACCGGAGGCCATCAGCTCCAGCGTGGCTTCGATCAGCAGCTTTTCGGCAAAGGGATCGCCGACCTGGACGGTGGGGCGCTTGGACTCCGACTCGTCGTCGAACTCGGTCGAGGACATGGTCGCGCCGTGGATCCCGTCGCGGCCCGTTTTCGAACCGAAATAGACCACGGACATGCCCGGTCCCGGGGCGGCCGAATAGAAGATGCTGTCGGCCTTGGCCAAGCCCACACACATGGCATTGACCAGGATGTTGCCATTGTAGCCGCGGTGGAAATTGGTCTCGCCTGCCACGGTCGGGACGCCGACGCAGTTGCCGTAACCGCCAATGCCGCTGACCACGCCCTTGACCAGCCGCTTGGTCTTTTCGTGCGACGGGTCGCCAAAGCGCAGAGCGTTCAGCAGGGCCACCGGGCGGGCCCCCATGGTGAAGACGTCGCGCATGATGCCGCCCACGCCCGTCGCCGCGCCCTGATAGGGTTCGATGAAGCTGGGGTGGTTGTGGCTTTCCATCTTGAAGATGCAGGCGTCGCCGTCATCGATATCGATGACGCCGGCATTCTCGCCGGGACCGCAGATGACCCGCGGGCCCTTGGTCGGGAACTTGCCCAGGTGAATCTTGGACGACTTATAGGAGCAATGCTCGGACCACATGACCGAGAACACGCCCAATTCCAGTTGGTTCGGCTCGCGGCCGAGGCGGTCGAGGACCACCTGATATTCACTGGGGCTCAGGCCGTATTCGGCGGCCAGTTCGGCGATGGTCTTCTGTGTGGCGCTCATGGGCGCGGGTTCTAGCGGGACTCGGCCCAAAACGTAATACCGGCCGCCGGATTCCTAGGCCTCAGGTTTCCGAGGGGCGGGGCTTCTCTACTCCGGCACGAAGGCGCAGCACCAAGACGACGGTGCCCACGATCACAGCGATTGCGGCGGCCAGGGCGGCGAAGGCCAGGGTCGGGTTGCGTGACTGTTCGGCGGCAAAGGCACCGATCAGGCCCCAGGCAATGGGCAGGGCATAGGCGGGAATTCGCAGCTGTGCCGTGATCGCCAGGGCCAGAACCGACACCACGACGACGGCCAGGATCGCCCAAAGAGTCGGCGAAAGCGCGGCGGGCAGGTCGCCGTTTCCGGTCAGGACCGTCAGCAGATTGACGGGAGCAGCAATCGTCAGCCATCCCGCCAGCAGGCTGAGCGGCCAGACCACCAGCCAGCGGTCCCGGTCCCAGCGCGGCAGGGCCCGCACCGTGGCGGCATTGAGCAGCAGCGGTACAATCAGCACGATGGCCGAGCCGAAAATCAGCAGAATCGTGCCGATCTCCCAGTCCAGAGCCGCCGCGATGATCCACCAGCCGATGCCCAGCATCGCCGCAGCAGACGGCCAGCCGAGCCGGTTGATCATCGGGCTTTCGCCGGTCTGCGGCAGAACCTGACGCACCGCATAGGCCAAGAGACCCAGGTAGATGATGCCCCAGATTGAAAAGGCCCAGCCTGCCACCTTGAGCGTCGCGTCGCTGTCCGCCGAAAACTCGGCGGCCGTCTGTCCCAGGCCCAAGCCCATCTGCCCATAGGCGACCACAACGGCGAAGGCCGCCGTGGCCAGGACGACCAGACGGCGGGTCCTTTGAGCGGGTGTGGGCCGGAGAATCGAGGACATCGCGCTTCCTTGGCAGAAACTATCTTGGCCGCAGATACGTCTGGCGACGGCAAAGGTTCATCTGTGCGGCATCTTGGAACCCCGACAAGGGGCATCGGTTCTGTCGGGACACATCCGACAGGAGACCCTCATGGCCGACACCCCCACTTTCGAAACCGACGAGATCGAGGCCACCCGAGCCCGCGAACAGGGTCTGGGCATCGGCGCGCGCGAAATGGCCGCCCAGCGCGATCCGGGCGATGTCAAATCGCGCGATGACGAAGACGCCAAGGTCGAACCGGCGGACGAGCAGCTGTCGCCCGCCAGCGATGCCTGAGCCGGCTGCGCCTACTGTTCCTCGTCCGTGTCGGAGTCGTTGACGGTCACCATGGCGATGCCTTCGTAGGAGAAGGTGCGCGAGTGAGCCATGTCGACGCCGGTGTTCCAGTTCGCCGCCCCGTAGCCCGTGTAGTAGGTCGTGGTGGACACGCCGATGGCGATGGAGTCGTAGGTCTGGCCAACGCGGGCGGGGTTCTGGCTCACCAGAACGTACTGTTCGGTTTCACGCGGACGGAACAGCACCGAAAAGTTCGGGCCGCGATACATGTACTCGTCATCCGCGAAGCGCCGCACCGTCTGACCCTGGGCGTCCAGGGTTTCCACATGCGGTGACAGGACGCGCAACGCTTCCAACTGGCCGCCGACGGTCAAGGTCTTGTCAGCGTGGTCTGAGGGAATCTCGAACAGGACATAGGCGGTTCGCAGGTCCGGTCGCGCCAAGCAGGCCGACGCCGAACCGATCGGCGCGGCCACGACATGCACGGCGGCTTCCTTTTTCGGCGTCAGGCTGATGGCCTGGGTCAGGTCGGGCGCATCGGTGCAGTCTACCGCCGAAAACTCCAGCACGGGCATAGCCGGCGGCTCGACGGTGACGCAGGCCGCCAGAAACAGGGTAGCGCTGATCGGCAGGATTGCGCGCATCGGCCTATCTCAGCAGTTGGGCAGCCGTGTCGGCCACCTGCTTCAGGGCGTCTTCGATACCCGCCGCCATACGAGCCGGGTCCGCCAGCAGTTCCTCACGGTTCTGGAAGACGTAGGCCGGGTTCGGCGACAGGGTGATCACGCCCGCATCCGCAGAAGTCATGCCGTTATAGACGATGCGGTTGTCCATCAGGATCACCGACGGATCGGCGGCGCTGACCAGTCGAACCTGAGCCACCACGGACGGACGGAAGGGCTGGAAGGCTCCGGCGGACAGATAGCCGTAATGGTCGATCACCACGTCCATATAGGCGTCGGTGGTGCCATTGGCGGTCGGGTAGCTGACCAGGAAGGCGCGCTTGGGCCGGGCCGAATCCGATTGCGTGCTGACGGTATAGCCATTGGCGGTCAGGCGCTCGGACAGCCGGCGCTCGAAGACCGCTTCGCCATCGAAGGTGACGCTGTCCAGGGCCCGGTTGACGGCACCCTGCCGCTCGGCCTGGATACCGGCATCGACCAGGGCCCCGATCAGGCCGAAGTTGGAGCCCATCGAAGCGACCTCATAGGCTATCGCTTCAGGAGCGCCGGCATCGTCGATGATGGTGATGGTGCGGACGTTTGCCGTAGCCCGATCATAGGGCGTGGCGACGTAAGGCGACGCGCAGGCGGCAACAGAAAGGAGCGCGAGGGCTCCGACAATTTTCTTGAACACTGACTTCCCCCCATAGGATTTGAGGGAGGTTGAGCCCGAGCTTTCGCGCCTGTCAATCGCGCGCTCTGTCATAAAACGAGGAAATTCAGGCCGCTGCGTAGATCGATCGAAACAGGACCGCGCCGTCCGCCGAACCCAGTTCAGCCTCGAAGGCCCGGTCCGGGTGGGGCATCATGCCCAGGACGTTTCCGCGCGCGTTCTGGATCCCCGCAATATCGGCCACTGAGCCGTTGGGGTTGTCGACATAGCGGAAGACGACCTGCCCCTCGCCCTCGATGCGGGCCAGGGTCTCGGGATCTGCGAAATAGTTTCCGTCCCCATTGCCCTGGGTCATCACGACCTCATCCTGGCCTTGATAGCCGGCCGTGAAGCGGGTGTTGGGGTTGGCGACGGTCAGGCTGATCGGCTTGCAGACGTATTTCAGACCTGCATTGCGCAGAAGTGCGCCCGGCAGCAGCCCCGCCTCGCAGAGAATCTGGAAGCCGTTGCATATGCCCAGCACGGCAACCCCGTCGTCGGCGGCCTTCTTGACGGCCTGCATGACCGGCGACTGCGCTGCCATGGCACCGCAGCGAAGATAATCGCCATAGGAGAAGCCGCCCGGCAGGACGATCAGGTCCAGCCCGGAGGGCAGGGACGTTTCGTGATGCCAGACCATTTCGACCCGCTCGCCAGTGGAGCGTTCGACCGCGACCTTGCAGTCGCGATCACAGTTGGATCCGGGGAAGACGATGACGGCTGCGCTCATGGCGCGGGCGTTTAGCAGGGTTCGCGGCCGATGTCAGGGGCGAGGCGAGCCTCAGCCCTTGTTCTCATAGGTCGCGGTGATCGTGGCCTTGGCCAGGGTGTGGAAGAAGAGGTTGAACCCGAACACGGCACCGGAATTGTCCGGCGTCACGTCCAGTTGTTCCACGTCCACCGCAAAGACGGTGAAGATATAGCGGTGTGGGCCATGCCCCGGCGGCGGTGCTGCCCCGCCGAAGCCGGGCGCGCCATAGTCGGTCCGACCCTCGACCGCCCCGGCAGGCACCGGGCCCCCGGTCGGGATTTCGCTGACGTCGGCCGGAATATTGGCCACGGTCCAGTGCCAGAAACCCGAGCCCGTCGGCGCGTCCGGATCATAGCAAGTGATGGCGAAGCTCTTGGTGCCCTCAGGCGCGCCTGACCATGCCAGATGGGGCGAGGTATCGCCCTTGGCCTGAACCTGCGCATCCGGCAGGACCCCGCCGTCGGTGATGTCGTTGGAGGTCAGGGTGAAGGTCATGGAACGCTCCGTATCGAGTTCAGGCACCTAACGATCTTCAGCCGATCTCGATCCGATAGGATTCGATCACCGTATTGGCCAGCAGAGTTTCGCACATGCGTTTGACCTCGGCCTGGGGGTCGCCTTCGCCGTCGAAGTCGAACTCGATCAGCTTGCCGACCCGCGCATTGGCGACGCCAGGCCAGCCCAGGCCGTTCAGCGCGCCTTCGACCGCCTTGCCCTGCACGTCCAGGACGCCGGGCTTCAGGAAGATGTGAACCTTGACCGTCTTTGTCATCGTCAGTGCAACCCGCCCTGAATCACCGTCGGCATATCCTTCATGATGCCCAGGCGGCGCGCCACCTCGGCATAGCTCTCGATCACATTGCCCAGGTCGCGGCGGAACCGGTCCTTGTCCATCTTCTCGCCGGTGGTCGTGTCCCACAGGCGGCAGGAATCGGGGCTGATCTCGTCGGCCAGGATGACGCGCGAGAAATCGTTTTCCCAGATGCGGCCAAACTCGATCTTGAAGTCCACCAGAGTGATGCCGACGGCACCGAACATGCCCGACAGATAGTCGTTGACCCGCACAGTCATGGCCAGGATGTCGTCGATCTCCTGGGTCGAGGCCCAGTTGAAGGCGGTGATGTGCTCTTCGGTCACCATCGGGTCGTTCAGCTCATCCTTCTTGTAATAGAATTCGATGATCGAACGGGGCAGGGGCGTGCCCTCTTCCTGACCCAGGCGCGTCGCCAGTGAACCGGCGACGACGTTACGGCACACCACTTCCAGCGGGATGATCTCGACCTCGCGGATCAGCTGCTCACGCAGATTCAGCCGCTTGATGAAGTGATTGGTGACGCCGATGCCGTTCAGGCGGCTCATAACGAACTCGCTGATGCGGTTGTTGATGACGCCCTTACCCTCCAGCTGAGCCTTCTTCTCGCCGTTGAAAGCTGTGGCATCGTCCTTGAAATATTGGATCAGAGTGCCGGGCTCGGGACCTTCGTAAAGGATCTTGGCCTTGCCTTCGTAGAGCTTCTTGCGTTTGGCGTTCATGGTCTTCTGGTCGTTTCCGGGTCGGGTCCCAGAGGGGAAAAGTCAGGTTTGCCAGAAACAAAAATCGCGCGGCCGGTGGTGTGCTGGCGGCGCGATCCGGAATCGGCGGTCGGTTAAATAGGGTCGCTTTCACCCTAGCTGAAGCAGGCCCGCGACACAAACGCCCCGCGTCGCTGGTGTCAGGCGAAGTCATGTTGCGTTCGTCCGCAGCCCGGCTATAGACGAAGCCCTTGGGTCGCGTGGTGCGCGAACCGTGACTGGAGCTGAAGACCGTCCATGACCACCTTCGATGATCGGGAACAGGCCTATGAGGCCAAATTTGCCCTCGATCAGGAGCAAGAGTTCAAGGCCATGGCCCGCCGCAACAAGCTGCTGGGCCTGTGGGCGGCCGAGAAGATGGGCCTGAACGCCGAAAGCGCCGAGCAATACGCCTCTGCCGTCGTGCGCGCCGACTTCGACCAGCCGGGCGACGAGGACGTCTTCCGCAAGGTCGCCGGCGACTTTGAAGGTTCGGGTCTGGAGATTCGCGAAAGCGAGATCCGCCGCAAGATGGACGAGTTCGGCTCCATCGCCCGCGATCAGATTCGCGCGGGCGAATAAACCCACCAGCCAAACGGGGGCCGCAGCTTGCCGCGACCCCCGCTGTCCGCCTCAGTGCGGCATCAGCACTCCGTCGATCGCGTGGATGACGCCGTTGGACGCCGCGACGTCCGCTACCACGATGTCGAAATGGTCGCCGGCGGCGTCGGTCAGGCGCAGCCGCCCACGCCCTGCGGCGGTCACCACCAGTTCGCCACCTTCGACCGTGGTCAGGGTTGCACGGCCGTTGCCGACGCGCACGGCGGTCGCCAGGTCAGCCGCGCTGATCCGGCCGGCGACGACGTGATAGGTCAGGATCTGGACCAGCCGATCCCGCTGGCGTGGCTGCAGCAGTCCCTCGACCGCACCCTGCGGAAGGGCATCGAAGGCCTCGTTGACGGGCGCAAAGACGGTGAAGGGCCCAGACCCGTTGAGGGTGTTCACCAATCCGGCAGCCTGAACGGCGGCCACCAGTGTGGAGAAGCGGCTGTCGCCTGCGGCCACCGCCACGATGGTGCGCGCGTGACGATCATGGGTGGCCGTATGGCTGGCCGGAGACGGCGTCGCCTGGGCGATGGCGCCACCAAGGCAAAGGGTGGCAGCGGCGGCCAGGGCCGTGGTCTTGAAGACAGTCGAAAGAGACATGAGGCGCTCCTGTTCGGGACTGCGCCGCCGGGATCGGTGACGCCAACAAGCTACGCCGTTGCGAGCCGAAAGATGATGGGTCCGAGGTTAAATATCGTTCATATTCAACAGCTTAGGTCGAAAAAAATAGCCGCCGTCCTCGCGGGCGGCGGCTATTCGTCAAACTGATCTAAAGGTGCGGCCTAGTCGGGCGGCCGCTCCGAATCGCTGGATCAGTTGGGCATCACGACCGTGTCGATGACGTGGACCACGCCATTCGACTGCATGACATCGGCCTGGGTCACCGTGGAGGTGCCGCCCGCTTCGTCGGTCAGGATGACCGAGCCGTTGGCACCGGCCGTTGCCGTCAGAGTGCCGCCTTCGACCGTGGTCAGGCGAGCCGTGCCGCCACCAGCCTGAATCTGCGACGTCAGGTCAGCCGCGGTGATGCGGCCGGGCACGACGTGATAGGTCAGGATCTTGGTCAGGTCGGCCTTGCCGGCGGGGGCCAGCAGGCCTTCACGCGTGGCGGCGGGGATCTTTTCGAACGCCGCATTGTCCGGCGCGAAGACGGTGAACGGACCGGGGCCGCTGAGGGTCTCGACCAGATCGGCCGCGGTCACGGCGCTGACCAGGGTGGTCAGGTTGGAGGCCTTCGAGGCGTTGGCGACGATGGTTTCATTCGGGCTCATGGCAGCACCGCCGACGACCGGGTCCGTAGAGGCGGCGGCCGGAGCCATGGCCCCTTCGGTCGAGGCGGCGTCGGTGGTCGCGGGTTCTTCGGCCGCGGGGGTGCAGGCGGCGACGGCGATCATCGCGGCAGCGGATACGGAGGCGAGGCCGAGGGTACGGAGAATGGACATGGATGCGTTTCCTGAGCTTGACCGCTTAAACGCGCGGCATGGTGCAACTACTGCTCAGCGCCGGAATGGATGCGCCGACCATCACGAAAAGCGGCGCGACATGTGACCGCAGGTGACGACGGCGTGACTTTCAGTCCACCAGGAAGCCGGTCAATGCGCCCCAGCTTCTGGCCTTCTCGGCCAAGGGCCGGGCATGGGCGGGACTGGACGAGGGCAGGGTCAGCAGGGCCAGGGATGACGGGACAGGGTCCAGCACCTTGCGCCCCAGCGCCGAAGCCTTGGCCCCGTTGAAGCCTATGGCGCGCAATGCCGCCAGCTGCCCGACCAGTCCGCGCAGATCGGCCGCCTGGGGCGTTCTGATTGCGCTGTCCAGACTGCCTTGCCGCTCTGCCGAGGCGATGACATCCCACAGGCCGACATGAGCTTCCGCCAGCGCTTCGAGGCGCTCTGCATAGGGCATCGGTGCCAGATCGCGTCCGATCACCGGACCCATAAGCCGCCAGAAGTCATTGCGCGGGTGGGCATAATACTGACCGGCCGCCAGCGACGCCTCTCCGGGCAGACTCCCCAGGATCAGCACCCGCGTCCCCGGCCCGGCGATCGGGCGGAAGCCGGTCCGAGGACCCGGCCCCGGCGAGATCATCGTCCCGCATTCCTCAACCAGCCGACGACCGACAGGCGAGGGGCCTGCGCATAGGCCGCGACGGGGGCGACGGAATGATACTGTGGCACGCTGAAGAGCGTGAGGGTGTTCCAGCGCGGGGCGTGGCCACGGATCACATCGCCCGCCGCATCGTGAAACAGCAGCTGACCGCCCCAGTCCGCACGCCATTGGCGCGTCAGTCCCAGGGTATAGGCCACCAGCCGGTCGCTGGCCTCCGATCCCACATCGTTGTGCAGGCCGATGAAGTCGCCGGGACGATAGCGGGTCAGTTGGCCGTCCGCCTTGACGATGTCCGTCCGTCCGGTGATCGCCGTGGTCAGCCGGACGAAGTCGGCGTTGAGGAACTCCGTAAGCCCGTGGACCGGGTGCCCGGGATCGCGACCGGCGAGATAGGCCGTGATCAGCGGATAGGCGAGATAGAGAAAGCCATAGCCCGATCCCGCCTGGGTCATCATCCGGCGCAGTCGCTGTTGCAGCGCAGCCTCGCCCTGACCGACGATCTCCTTGCGCCCCAGCACGGCCGGGCGTCCGTCCTCCCCCTGAAATGCCAGGTCCCAGTCTATTCGGGCCTCCAGAAGCTCGGCCAGGAATCCCGCCGTCTCCGGCGTGAAGATATCCGGAACCTGCACCCATCCATCGCGGCGATAGGCGGCAGCGGCTGCCGCAATGTCCAGATCGGGATTAAGCCGGAGGGGGGCCTGGCTCATCAGCCGTGACCGAAGACCCGGGCGAACACGGTGTCCACATGTTTGGTGTGATAGCCGAGGTCGAACAGGGCCTCGAGCTGGTCATGGGGCAGGGTGACCCGGGCGTCAGCCTTCAGGAAGTCCAGGAAGCGGCCCTCGCCGCGCCAGACCTTCATGGCGTTCTCCTGAACCGCGGCATAGGCGTCTTCGCGTGACACGCCCGCCTGCGTCAGTGCCAGCATCACACGTTGCGAGTGAACCAGACCGCCCAGCAGGTTGAGGTTCTTTTCCATATTGGCCGGATAGACCTGCAGCCGCTCGACCACGCCAGCCAGCCGGTGCAGCGCAAAATCCAGATGGATTGTGGCATCGGGTCCGATGCCGCGCTCGACCGAGGAATGGCTGATGTCCCGCTCGTGCCAGAGGGCCACGTTCTCCATGGCCGGGACGACGGCGGAGCGGACCAGGCGCGCCAGGCCGGTCAGGTTCTCGGTCAGGATGGGGTTGCGCTTGTGCGGCATGGCCGACGACCCCTTCTGGCCGGGATCGAAAGGCTCTTCGGCCTCCAGCACCTCGGTGCGCTGCAGGTGCCGAATCTCGACGGCCAGCCGCTCGACGGAGGAGGCCATCACGCCCAGGGCGGCAAAGAAGGCGGCGTGGCGATCGCGCGGGATCACCTGGGTCGAAACGGGCTCGACGGTCAGGCCCATCTTTTCGGCGACATAGGCTTCGACCGCCGGATCGACGTTGGCAAAAGTGCCGACCGCGCCGGAGATGGCGCAGGTGGCGATTTCTTCGCGCGCGGCCAGGATGCGGCGGCGAGCCCGCTGGAACTCGGCATGATAGCCGGCCAGTTTGAGGCCGAAGGTGACCGGCTCGGCGTGGATGCCATGGCTGCGGCCGACGCAGACGGTGAACTTGTGCTCCGTCGCCCGCTTCTCCAGCGCCGCCAGGACGCGGTCGATGCCGACCACCAGCATGTCCGAGGCCCGGGCCAGCTGGACCGAGAAACAGGTGTCCAGCACGTCCGAGGACGTCATGCCCTGGTGCAGGAAGCGCGCTTCCTCGCCGACCGTCTCGGACACATGGGTCAGGAAGGCGATGACGTCATGTTTGGTGGTGCGCTCGATCTCGTCGATGCGATCGGCATTCCAGACGACGTCCTTGCCCTTGGCCCAGATGGCCTCGGCGGCCTCGGTCGGAATGACGCCGAGTTCGGCCATCTTGGTCGCGGCATGGGCCTCGATCTCGAACCAGATCGAATATTTGGTCTCCTGCGACCACAGGGCGACGGCGTCGGGGCGGGCATAGCGGCTGATCATGGGGCTCCTAAAGGCTTTCGCCGCCGAATCTGTCAAGGAATGCCGTGACGGCATTTCAGGAGGGCGCGATGGAATTGGTGATCGGTGACAAGGCTTATTCGACCTGGTCCCTTCGCCCGTGGCTGGTGCTGAAGCGGTGCGGGGCGACCTTCGACGAGGTCGTCGTCGCCCTGAACCAGCCGGATACGGCGGCGCGGATTGCCGAACACTCCCCCACGGGCAAGGTGCCGGTGCTGAAGGTCGACGGTGAGACCATCTGGGACTCCATGGCCATCGCCGTCTGGTGCGCCGAGCGGTTTCCCGATGTCCCGCTGTGGCCCGCCGATGCCCATGCCCGCTGGCTGGCCCGATCGGTGGCCTGCGAAATGCACGCGGGCTTCGGAGCGCTTCGGACCGTGTGCGCCATGGGGCCTGAGCATTCCATGGTGGGGCCAGACCGGGCCGATCCTCCGAGCGACGATGCGGTGCGGCAGGAAGTGATCCGGCTGGTCGAGATCTTCCGCACCATGCGTGCCCGGTTCGGTCAGGGCGGTTCCTATCTGTTTGGGGCGTGGTCAGTGCCGGATGCCTTCTTCACCCCGGTGGCCGCGCGCATCCGCCACTATCGCATCGATCTGGCCGAGCATGGCGACAGCGATGGGGTTGCGGCGGCCTATGTGGCGACCCTGCTGGAACAGCCTGACTTCCTGGAATGGGGCCGTGACGCCTGAGCCACACCGGCGTTAACTTAATCGCAGAACGTGGTTTTAAGGGAACGGGCGCAGGGTCAGCGGATTGAGGGTGCAGACCCTTTCCGGAAGCTCGTCATGGACCGCCCACTCAACACCGCTCAGGATCAGGCCGCCACCCCGCAGCCCTCGGTCGTGTCCGTGGCTGTGGGCATCCTGGTGTCGTGCTGTCTGTCGGCGCTGTTGCTGTCCAGTCTGATCTGACGATCAGTTCTCGGGCTCGGGGGCAGTGGCGATGATGGCCGGCAGCGACAGCGGTGCCGGGGGCGGCGGAACATAGTCCAGGCTGATCGGAATGGCCGTGGCACCGGACGCCACCGCATCCAGAGTATGCAGCGGGCCGCCCATCATCCGCTGATAGATCCAATAGGCGGCGACGACCTTTTCGACATAGTCGCGTGCCTGGGGCACATCGATCGTTTCGATCAGCAGCAGCGGGTCCGCATCGGGACCCAGTTTGCGGATGGCACCGATCATCGGACCGGGGCCGGCGTTGTAGGAGGCGGCAGCGCGCAGCAGATCGCCTTCCATCACCGGCATGGCCAGCACCCGGGCGACATAGCCCTGGCCCAAGCGCAGGTTCACCGCAGGCTGCAGCAACCTGCTCGGATCTGTGATGAAGCCCCGATCCCCGGTCATTTCCGCCGCCGTCGCCGGCATCACCTGCATCATCCCATACGCTCCGGCACCCGACCGCGCTCCGGCGTTGAAGTTCGTCTCCTTGCGGGCGATCGCATAGACCAGGGCCCGCTCGATCACGAAGCCGCCCTCGGGCTGCAGGTCGGGCATCGGATAGTGTTCGGCATCGATGCGTTCTGCCTGGCGGTGGGCGTTGGTGCGCCTCAGGCCCAGGGCCCCGGTCAGTCCTCGCCACAGCCGCCGTGCGCCGTCGTCGACCGCTGTGCGGAATCCGGTTCGCAGTTCGGTCTCGGCCTCGTCGCGTCGGCCAATCTCATAATAGGCGACGGCGCGGCGGGCGCGCGGATCGTCGCGGACGAAGGCCTCCAGCTCGCGCTGATCGATCTCTTCCTCGGCCTCCGGGCGATAGGCGACCGCTCGGGTGGCCTGATAGGGGACCGGCCCGGCATTCTCGATTACCGGCTCCTCGCCCAGTTGCCGCATGGCAATCTGGCCATAGAAGGTGGCAGGCCAGCGGGCGGCCAGGCGCAGGAAGGGCTGAACCTGATCCTGCCGCCCTGATCGTCCGGCGGCGCGCGCCGTCCAGAAGGCCCCGGCAGAGCGGACCCAGGGGTCCTCGGTCGGATCTTCGGCGACACGCTGGAAGGCGCGAAAGGCATCGTCCCAGGACGACAGCCGCCAGGCCGCCAGCCCCGCCGTCCACCAGTCGCCGGTCTCGACCCCCATGGCATAGGCGCCGGTCAGGTCATCGGCATTGTAGGCGATCCGGGCCGCCTTGGTCGGATCGTCCGGCATGGCCCCGCCACCGGGTGAGGGCCGCCGGTTCCAGACGCGGCCGTTGGCCCCGGACGGCCTTCGCGGCTCAGCCGCCCCGTCGGGGCGTCGCCGCATGGCCAACTGATAGACGCGCGGCGCATCCGGCAGGTCGGAGTATTCCTCGAGCCAGGCGACCAGTTCCTCATAGGTGGCGACATGGTCGTTATGGAACAGGCGCTCGAACTCGACCTGCCCCAGCAGGACGCGGTCCTGGGCCTGCCGGGCCGCCTCGCGCGCGGCGTCCAGATCGCCTCGGCGGATCGCGTCAAAGGCGGTGGTGTAGCTGAGCCGATCCGCGCTGCTGAGGGCGCGCGGCACGCTGCGCGCGGCCGTCTGGGCCAGGGCAGGCGATGCCAGTCCCAGCACCATTGCCAGGGAAACCGCGGTGCCGGTCGCGGCCAGGGCGCGCAGTCTCGTCATCATCAATGGCGGCCCCTTTGGCGGCATATCGGCCCGTCTCGAATTGGGCCTCGCACGTCTCATTTGCGGTCGGCAGGCAGAAACAGTGCCACGCCCCCCGGCGGGTCGGAAACTCGCGTCTCAATGGGGCGAGATTGAGTCAGTCAGCCTGTTCCAGCCGGACCGCCAACGCCAGCAGATCGGCCCAGGCCTGCTTCTTGGTCTGAGGCTGGCGCAGCAGGAAGGCCGGATGCAGCGTCGGCATCACGGGTGCAGAGACATTGCCCTCCGCCAGACGCCACTCGCGCCATTGCCCGCGCAGTCGCATGATGCCCTCGTCGCTCTGCAGCACGGACTTCGACGCCGCCCCGCCCAGCAGCAGAACGGCCCGAGGCTGCATCAGCGCAAAGGTCCGTTCCACGAAGGGGGCACAGACCGCCTGTTCCGCCGGGCTGGGGGTGCGATTGCCCGGCGGTTGCCAGAAGACGGTATTGGTGATGAAGACCTTTCCCTCCAGCCCCGCCGCCGCCAGCATGCGGTCCAGCAGCCGCCCCGCCTTGCCGACGAAGGGTTCGCCGCGCTCGTCCTCTTCGGCCCCGGGCCCCTCGCCGATGACCAGCACAGGGGCCGCCGGATCGCCGCGACCGAAGACCGACTGCCGGGCTCCCATGCCACGCAGCGGACACCCCTCGAAATCCGCCACGGCCTTGGCCAGGGCCTCCAGACTGTCGGCCGCCGTAGCCAGGCGGCGCGCCTCCGACACGGAATCGTTGAGGCCAGCACCGCTCAGCGGCAGGGGCGTCACCGTGGCGGTGGCCCGGGCGACCGCCTTGGCGGCCGGTGGCGGAGCAATGTGGGTGCGATCAATCGGCGCGTCGGCATAGCAGGCGTCGACGCCTGCATCGCGCCAGAAGGCCAGCAGGGCCTCGGTCGCGGCCAATTCGATCGTTGATGCGTTCATGAGTTCGGACAGGGATAAGCCTTGACCGCCCGTGCGTCACCTTCCGATAAGGCAATGACCCCATTCTAGACGAGGAAATGCAATCCATGGCCGATGAAGCCATCGAAGGCGGCGCAAAGAACGCCTGGCAGGACGCGGTGATCGACAAGCTGCCCGCTCTGGAAGCCCTGAGCGGCGTCGAGCGCGAGGTCATGGAGTATGACGTCGTCATCGTCGGCGGCGGCCCCGCTGGCCTGGCCGCAGCCATCCGCCTGAAGCAGCGGGCCGAGAAGGACGGCAAGGACATCTCCGTTGCCGTGCTGGAAAAGAGCGCCGAGGTCGGCGGCCACATCCTGTCCGGCGCGGTCATCGACCCGCGCGCCCTGTCGGAACTGTTCCCGGACTGGAAGGAACGCGGTGCCCCTCTGGAGACACCCGTCACCAAGGACCGGTTCATGATCCTGGGCCCCATGGGACAGGTGTCCCTGCCGATGGCCCTGCTGCCGCCGATGATGCACAACGACGGCTGCTACATCGCCTCCCTTGGCAATGTCGCGCGCTGGCTGGGCGAACAGGCCGAGGCCCTGGGCGTCGAGGTCTATCCCGGCATGGCCGCCAGCCATGTGGTCTGGGAAGAGGAAACGGGCCGGGTCAAGGGCGTGGTCGCCGGCGTCTTCGGCATCGACAAGCATGGCCAGCCGACCGGGGATTTCCAGCCCGGCATCGAGCTGCACGGCAAATATGTCTTCATCGCCGAAGGGGTGCGGGGCTCGCTGGCCAAGACCATCATGGCGCGCCACAACCTGTGCGATGAGGCTGAGCCCCAGAAGTTCGGCATCGGCCTGAAGGAGCTGTGGCAGGTCCCGGCAGAGAAGCACCAGCCCGGCCTGGCCCAGCACACCACCGGCTGGCCTCTGGATGAGTTCACCGGCGGCGGCAGCTTCATGTACCATTTCGGCGATCGCTATGTGGCGATCGGCTATGTCGTCCACCTGAACTACAAGAACCCCTATCTGTCGCCCTTCGACGAGTTTCAGCGGTTCAAGCATCATCCGGCGATCAGCGAACACCTGGAGGGCGGCACCCGCATCTCCTACGGTGCGCGGGCGATCACCGAGGGTGGCTTCCAGTCGGTGCCCCAGCTGTCGTTCCCCGGCGGTGTTCTGATCGGCTGTTCCGCCGGTTTCGTGAACGTGCCCCGCATCAAGGGCAGCCATAATGCGATGAAGACCGGCATGTTGGCCGCCGACGCTGCCTATGACGCGGTCATGGCGGGCCGGTCCGGCGATCAGCTGGTCGAGTATCAGGCGGCCTATGAAAAGAGCTGGGTCTATCAGGAGCTGAAGCGCGTCCGGAACGCCAAGCCGCTGCTGACCAAGTTCGGCACCACCCTGGGTGGGGCGCTGGGCCTGTTCGATATGTGGTTCGGCACCCTTTTCGGCGGCCTGTCGCTGTTCGGCACCCAGAAACACGTCAAGACGGACGCCGCCTCCACCGAGCTGGCGGCGAAGCACAAGCCCATCGTCTATGCCAAGCCGGACGGAAAGCTGTCGTTCGACAAGCTGTCGTCGGTGTTTATCTCGAACACCAACCATGCCGAGGAGCAGCCTGCGCATCTGAAGCTGCTGGACCCCAGCGTGCCGATCCAGGTCAACCTGCCCAAATATGGCGAGCCTGCGCGGCTGTACTGCCCCGCCGGGGTCTATGAGGTGCTCTACGACGAGGACGGCAAGTCCAATCCGCGCTTCCAGATCAACGCCCAGAACTGCGTCCACTGCAAAACCTGCGACATCAAGGATCCGTCGCAGAACATCGTCTGGACGACACCGGAGGGCGGCGGCGGGCCGAACTATCCGAATATGTGATCGCCCCTCGCCGCACGGGCGAGGAATCCTACATCCCGGCGGCGAGAGGCCTTGCGGCGGACATACAAACCGATGACCTTGTCGCTCATGCATGGTCTTCGCTTCTCCCTGATGTTGTCCGCTGCCCTGGTGGTGGCTGTTCCGGTCCTGGCCCAGGAGCCTGAGGTACAGGAGCCTGTGGCCAAGCCGCCCGTCACCGAGCCGTCGAACGCCGAGCCCAGGCCGGTCGAGGCCATGCCCCCGGCGGTGGTCGCTCCCGGCCCGGCTGTTCAGCCGCCGGAGCCCGAAGCCATCGTCGCGATCCCTGCGGAGTGGTCGCCGGTGCCGACCACGGCGGAGGGGACGACCGCCTATGGCCTGTTCCTGGCAGGACGACTGGCCAACAGTCGCGGCGAAGGTGCGGTCGGCGCGGCCTATCTTCGACAGGCCTATGCCCTGACCCCTGAGCAGGTCCTGGTCCGCGACCAGGCGTTTCTGGCCAATCTGCTCAGCGGTGATCTGGATTTCGCGGCCCTGACCGCGCCGACGGGAGACACCGTATCGCCTGTCCTGAGCGAGGCGGGGCGGTTGGTCAGCGTGGTGCAGTCGTTCGCTGAGGGCGACCCCGACGCGGCCCTGGCCGTGATCGCCGAGCGCCCAATCGGCCGCCCTCACAACCGTGCCGGACAGTTCATTCTGCCCTTCATCGCTGCGGCGGCAGGCGATGAGGAACTGGCGACGCGTGCGCCCTCGCGCACTGCCCGCGATCCCGCAAGCCTGATCTCGCGGCACAATCGGGCGATGATTCTGGAACATCTGCGCCGGTATGACGAGGCGGATGCCGAGTATGGGCTGTTGATGGCTCAGCCTCTGGGACGGGCCAATTTCACGCTGTCTTACGGTGAGTTTCTGGAGCGTCGGGGTCGGCGGGCCGAGGCCGTTACCCTGTATGAACAAGCCCTGGCGGCTTCACCTGAGGATCGCCGCCTGAGCCAGGCCCGTGAGCGCGCGGCCGCCCGCCGCCGCCCGCCGCCTGCGCCGACCTTGAAAGAGGGCGCGGCCCAGGCCCTGTCGTCGGCCGCAGCCCTGGCCACCTCCGAAGGCGCGCACGAGTTCGCGGCGGTCTATCTGCGGCTGGCCCTCAGCGTCGATCCAGACGACGGGCTTCGTCTGGCCCTCGGTTCAGCGCTGAGCGAAGCCAGCCTGCATCCTGCGGCCCGAGCGGTTTTCGAGACGGTCTCGCCATCGAACCCGATTCTGTATTCGTCGGCCCGGACCCAGATCGGACTGAGCTGGCAGCAGGAAGACAATGCCGAGGCTGCGCTGACCGAGTTCCAGCGCGCCGCCCAGGCCACGCCGGACCAGCCCGAGATCGCCTATCTGCTTGCGGCGCAGCTTTTTACCACCGAACGCTATGACGAGGCGCTCGAGATCTTGAACGGCCCTCTGCTGAATACGGTGGATCAGGGGTTTGAGGTCTATTTCCTGCGCGGTGCAGCCTATGAGTCGCGCGGCGATGTGGTCCTGGCCGAAAATGCCCTGTGGGCGGCCTTGCAGCTTCGACCGGACGATCCCTCTGCCCTGAATTATCTCGGCTATCTGTGGGTCGACAGCGGCCGGCGGGTGGATCAGGGCGCCGAAATGATCGCGCGCGCCCATGCTGCCGATCCTCAGAGCGGCAACATCCAGGACTCGCTCGGCTGGGCCCAGTATCGCCAGGGTCAGTATGAGATCGCCGTCGAGACGCTCGAGCAGGCGGTCGACAAGGAACCGGCCAATGCCGAGATCAACGACCACCTCGGCGATGCCTATTGGCAGGTAGGGCGACGGCGCGAGGCGACATTTCAATGGAACCGCGTCCTGACGCTGGATCCCGATGCCCAGCGCCGCTCGGAAGTCGAGAAGAAACTGGCCGAAGGACTGGCACCGCCGACGCCGGTGTCGGACGGCGCTCGGCCCTGATCGCAGGCTGGCTGTGGTGACCGCCGTTTCGGACCTGGCGCGGGCCAAGGTCAATCTGTTCCTGCATGTCGGCCCGGTCGACGCTCAGGGCTACCATCCGCTGGCCAGTCTGGTCGCCTTTGCCGACATCGGCGACCGGATCGCCGTCGCGCCGGCCGATCGCTTGTCTCTGACGGTCACAGGGCCGTTTGCGGCAGGACTGGACGGGCCGGGCGAGAACCTGATCCTGACGGCGCTGCGGGCACTGGGGCACGCATGCGGCATCGGCGAGCCGCAGGTCGCGGTGACGCTGGACAAGCGGTTGCCGATCGCCGCTGGCCTGGGCGGCGGCTCTTCCGATGCCGGCACAGCGCTGCGCCTGACACGGCAGGTGTTGGCCCTGCCGATCGATGATGCGGCCCTGTCGCGGGTAGCGGCGACGGTGGGGGCCGACGGACCGATGTGTCTTTTTCCTCGGTCGGCCTGGGCCGAAGGTCGCGGTGACGTGCTGACGCCGGAGCCCTCTCTGCCGCCTCTGTTCGGCCTTCTGGTCAACCCCGGTGTGCCGTCGCCGACTGGAGCGGTCTATCGCGCCTATGACGATGGGCCGTTGCAATCGGCTGATCGCCCCGCACCGCCACGGTCATGGGGGACGGGCCAGGTGATTGCCTGGCTGGCCGCCCAGAGGAACGATCTGCAGGATCCGGCGGTATCCATGGCACCAGCCATTGGCCAGACCCTGACCACGGTCGCCGCTCTTCCGGGTGTCATCCTGACGCGGATGTCGGGGTCGGGGGCCACGGTGTTTGGCCTTTGCCGCGATCACGCCGCCGCCGAACAGGCGGCGACCCTTCTTCGTTCGTCACAGTATAAGGGATGGGTTTCGGCCTGTATTCTGGGCGATTGATGCCCCCATTGCGGGTTGTGAGGCAATTTTAAGACTATGCTGCGGCATTGGTCTTGAAATCGTCCGAATATAACCTTCGGTCAGTTATTCTTTTTCGCCAGATGTGGCCGATATGGAACTGGCGAGAACATTCAGGACTTGTTCATCGCAGTCTTTGACTGAAGCGACCGCACCGCCTCCCCCTCCCGCGGTCGTCCAAATGAGAAGGATACTGTCATGTTTCGTGCCCGTCTGATGACCGCCGCTGCGGCTGCCGCCCTGTTTGCCGCCCCCGCCGCCTTTGCCCAGGACGCCATGAGCCCGGCGCAGGACCCGGCTGCCGCGACCGCCCAGCCGGCCGCTCCCCAGGCCCAGGCTGCGGCCACGCCGGCCGTCGCCAACAATCTGATCGAGGTGTTGAAGGCGGATGGTCGCTTCACCACCCTGCTGTCCGCGATCGAACAGGCACAGCTGACCAATGTGCTTTCGACCACGCCCGCGATTTCGATCTTTGCGCCGACCGACGAGGCGTTCGCCGCCCTGCCTGAGGCCGACCGCACGCGCCTGATGGACCCGGCCAATGCCGAGGACCTGCGCGAGCTGCTGCTCTATCATGTCATCGTGGCTGACGTGAACTCGAGCCAGATCAATGGCGCGCGCGGTCCCGTGGAAACGGCGGCGGGCAGCCGCGTCCAGCTGGACGGCACGGGTGACGCGATCAAGATCGATGCCGCCACTGTGGTCCAGGCCGACATCGACGCTGGCAACGGCGCCGTCTTCGCCATCGACACCGTCCTGAACCCGGCCAACTCACAGGCGGCCATGGGCGATGAAGAGGCGGCCCCTGCGGCCGAAGCCACGCCGCCCGCCGAAGTCGATGAGACGGCTCCTGTGACCGAGGCCGCGCCGGCCCCGGTGCCGAGCGAGGAGGCTACTCCGATGCCGACCGAAGAGCCGACCACCGAAACGCCCCCGGTGGACCAGGAGACCCCGGCCGACCCGCAGTAATCGCGGGCTCCGGTTGAAGTCAGAGGCGGCGGGCTCTAGGGTCCGCCGCCTTTTGCTTTTGCGCCTTTCGAAAGCTTTCCGTGACTGTCCAGCCGCTTGCCTTCCAGGACCTGATCCTGACCCTGCACCGCTATTGGGGCGAACAGGGCTGCGCCATACTGCAGCCCTATGACGTAGAGGTCGGGGCCGGGACCCTGCACCCTGCCACCGTCCTGCGCGCGCTGGGCCCCCGCCCGTGGAAGGCGGCCTACGTCCAGCCCAGCCGCCGTCCCGGTGATGGCCGTTACGGCGAAAATCCCAATAGATTACAACACTATTACCAATATCAAGTCATTCTGAAGCCCAATCCGGACAACCTTCAGGAGCTGTATCTCGGCTCGCTGGCGGCAATCGGGATCGATCCGAAGCTGCACGATATCCGCTTCGTCGAGGACGACTGGGAAAACCCCACCGTCGGGGCCTGGGGCCTGGGCTGGGAGGTCTGGTGCGACGGCATGGAGGTGACGCAGTTCACCTATTTCCAGGGCGTCGGCGGGCTGGAAGTCGACGTCGTTTCGGGCGAGCTGACCTATGGGCTGGAGCGGCTGGCCATGTATGTCCAGGGCGTGGACAACGTCTATGACCTGAAGTTCACCAAGGAGGGTCTGACCTATGGCGAGGTCTTCCTGGAGAATGAGCGCCAGCAGTCGCAGGCGAACTTCCATGGCTATGACGTCGACGGCCTGAAGCGCCGGTTCGAGGACATGGAGGCCGAGTCGCGCCGCCTGCTCGCCATGACCGGACCTCAGGGCCAGCCTCTGGTTTTGCCCGCCTATGACCAGGTGCTGAAGGCGTCGCACCTGTTCAATCTGATGGACGCGCGTGGTGCCATCGCCGTCGCCGAACGCCAGAGCTACATCGGCCGCATCCGCGACCTGTGTAAGGCCTGCGCCGTCGCCTATGTCGAACAGGAAAGGGCGTCCGCCTGATGCCCCAGCTTCTTCTCGAACTGTTTTCCGAAGAAATCCCCGCCCGCATGCAGGCGGGGGCCGCGCGCGATCTGGCGCGGATGGCGACCGAGCGGCTGAAGGCGGCGGGTCTGGAGCATGAGGCCCTGACCACCTTTGCCGGTCCGCGCCGCCTGACCCTGGTGGTCGAGGGCCTGCCTGCGTCCACGCCCGACCGCGAGGAAGAGCTGAAGGGGCCGCGCACCTCGGCACCGGATCAGGCGCTGGAAGGTTTCCTGCGCAAGACCGGCCTGACGCGCGAACAACTGACCGAGCGGGACGGCGTCTGGATCGCGGTGGTGCGTCATTCGGGTCAGAAGACGACCGACCTGATCGCCGACATGGTCGAGGCGATCGTGCGGACCTTCCCCTGGCCCAAGTCGATGCGGTGGGGCGACGGAACCCTGCGCTGGGTGCGGCCGCTGAAGCGGATCCTGTGCCTGTTCGACGGCCATGTCGTGCGGTTCGAGATCGACGGCATCGTCGCCGAAAACGTCACCGAGGGGCATCGCTTCCTGGGCAAGGCGCGGCCCTTCACGGTCCACGACTTCGCCGATTACCGGAAGAAGCTGGAACAGCATTACGTCCTGCTGGACGCCGCCGACCGCAAGGTGCGGATCCTGGAGGCTGCCCGCGCCGCCTGCCACGAGCGGGGGCTGGATCTGGTTGATGACGACGGCCTGCTGGACGAGGTGTCGGGCCTGGCCGAATGGCCGACGCCGATCCTGGGCGAGATGGACCCGCAGTTCCTGGATCTGCCGCCCGAGGTGGTCCGCCTGTCCATGAAGGTGCACCAGAAGTATTTCGCCGTCCGCGATCCGGCGACCGGCAAGCTGGCCCCGAACTTCATCGTTGTCGCCAATGTCGAGGCGTCGGACGGCGGCAAGGCGCTGGCGGCGGGCAATTCGCGCGTGCTGTCGGCCCGGCTGAACGATGCCCGCTTCTTCTGGGACGAGGATCGCAAGGTCGGCTTCGAGACCTGGCTGAAGAAGCTGGAAGGCGTCACCTTCCACGCCAAACTGGGCACGATGGCCGAACGCGTCGATCGCATCGCCGCCCTGGCCCGCGAGATCGCCCCCCTGGTCGGTGCCGACCCCATTGAGGCCGAAACCGCCGCCCGCCTGTCCAAGGCCGACCTGGCCAGCGGCATGGTGGGGGAGTTCCCGGAACTGCAGGGGGTGATGGGCGGCTACTACGCCCGCGCCGACCACGGCGATGCCATCGCCGACGCCATCCGCGACCACTACAAGCCCCAGGGCCCGGCGGACTCGGTGCCGACCGCGCCCCTGACGGTCGCCGTCGCACTGGCCGACAAGCTGGACACCCTGGTCGGCTTCTTCGCCATCGACGAAAAGCCCACAGGATCGAAGGATCCATTCGCGCTGAGGCGGGCGGCGCTGGGGGTGATCCGGCTGGTGCTGGAGAATGGCATTGCTCCATTCTCAATCGGAAACGTAGCCGAAAAGTCTGGCTTGATTCTTGGGCGTCAACCCACAGCGCGACACGATCCTGAAGCTAGCGAGCTCGGCGATATCACTTTCAATCGGCTCGACATCGCTGCTGGCGGTGCGTTCGGCTATTGGACCGAAGTCGGGCTAGGCGAGACGTTCTGGTCCGAGAAGGCGTTGGATGCATCTAGCTTCTTCGCCGACCGCCTGAAGGTCCTTCTCCGCGACCAGGGCAGGCGCCATGACCTCGTCGACGCCGTTTTCGCCCTGGGCGACGACGACCTCGTGCGCATCGTGCGGCGGGTCGAGGCGCTGGATGCCTTTCTGGCGACCGATGACGGGGCGAACCTGCTGGCGGGGTACAAGCGGGCGTCGAACATCCTGCGGGCCGAGGCCAAGAAGGGCGAGCTGCCGACCGGCATGGTCAAGACCGGCCTACCGAACCAGCCCGAGGCGGAAACTGTCCTGGCCATGGCCACCGCCGCTGCCCGCACGGCCGTCGATACCGCGCTGGAGACCGAGGATTTCGCCGCGGCCATGACGGCGCTGGCGGCCCTGCGCGGTCCGGTCGACGCCTTCTTCACCGACGTCATGGTCAACTCGGACGTTCCGGCCGAGCGCGAAAACCGGCTGAAGCTGCTGGGGCAGGTCCGTGACGTCATGGGCCGCGTCGCCGACTTCGGTCAGGTGGCGGGGTAGGCCTTTCGAGGTCTCCCCACCCTTGAACGGGCAGACGAAAAGGGGAGGGTGCAATCGCGGGCGAGCCTCGCTAAGACGCTTGGCATGATCGCACGCCTTCGCCCCGTCCCCTTCGACCTCGGTCCTGTTCATTTCGTCGGTATCGGCGGCATCGGCATGAGCGGCATTGCCGAGATCATGCTGAAGATCGGCTATTCGGTTCAGGGCTCTGACGCCAAGGCCAGCGCCAATACCGTGCGGCTGGAGCGGCTGGGTGCGCGCATCTTCATCGGCCATGACGCCGAGCATGTGACCGATGGCGTTTCGGCCATCGTCTATTCGACGGCGGTCAAGGCGACCAATCCCGAGATGGTCGCGGCCCGCGAGCGCCGCATTCCCCTGGTCCGCCGGGCCGAGATGCTGGCCGAGCTGATGCGGCTGCAATTCTCGATCGCGGTCGGGGGGACCCACGGCAAGACCACGACGACCTCAATGGTGGCGGCCCTGCTGGATGCAGCGGGTCTGGACCCCACGGTGGTCAATGGCGGCATCATCAATGCCTATGGCACCAACGCCAAGGTCGGCGACGGCGACTGGATCGTTGTAGAGGCGGACGAGAGCGACGGCAGCTTCCTGCGGCTGAAGTCCACGGTGGCCATCGTCACCAATATCGACCCGGAACACCTTGATCATTATGGTGATTTCGACCGGGTGCGGCAGGCGTTCGTGGACTTTGTCGAGAATATTCCCTTCTACGGCTTTGCCGCCGTCTGCCTGGATCACCCGGAAGTGCAGCGGCTGGTGGCCCAGGTCGATAACCGGCGGCTGGTCACCTATGGCGTCAATCCCCAGGCCATGGTCCGGGCCGAGCATTGCGACATGGCCGCCGACGGCTGCCGGTTCGACGTGGTGATCCAGTCGCGCACGCCGGGGGGTGAGCCGACGCGGATCGAGGGCCTGCACCTGCCCATGGCGGGCTGGCACAATGTCGCCAATGCCCTGGCCGCCATCGCCGTGGCGCGCGAGCTGGACGTCTCGGACGCGGCGATCCGGGCGGGCCTGGCCGGGTTCGGCGGGGTCAAGCGGCGCTTCACCACCACCGGCGTGGTCGGCGGCGTCCGCATCGTCGACGACTATGGCCATCACCCGGTCGAGATCGCTGCGGTCCTGAAGGCCGCGCGCCAGGTGGCCCAGAAGGGCGAGGAGTCCGGCCGGGTCATCGCCGTGGTCCAGCCGCACCGGTTCACGCGGCTGCGCGACCTGATGGAGGACTTCTCCACCTGTTTCTCGGACGCCGACGCCGTCATCGTGGCCGACGTCTATCCGGCGGGCGAGGCCCCGATCGAGGGCGTGGACAAACACGCCCTGGTCGATGGCATCCGCCGCTTCGGCCATCGCTCGGTCCAGCCGCTGGAGGGCGTGGAGGTCCTGCCCGCCGTCATCGCGGCCGAGGCGAAGGACGGCGACCTGGTCGTTCTGCTCGGTGCCGGAGACATCACCCAGTGGGCCTATGCCCTGCCGGGGCAGTTGGAGGCGCTGGCGTGAGCGAGGAGAGCCAAGCTCTCGTCCAGGCTCTGCATCCGCCCGGCGTGCCGGGCGAAGATGATGACGTCCGGTTCTATGGCAGCAATCAGCGCGAGACGCTGGCGCACTACCGCCTCCTGTTCCCTGAACTGATCAGCTATCGCGGTGGCCTGTTCGTCAAGTCGCGGTTCGACCAGGCGATGATCGACGATCTATTTGATCAGGCGGAGTTCGGCGGCGGTGAGCCGGATATCGACACGGCCGAGGAGACCATCAACAGTGTCGGACTGCTCAATGAGGGTGAAGAGTATTTCGATCTCGACTTAGCCCGAGCGAATGCGGAAGCGATCGGCTGGGTTTGGAAACGGTGGGTGCGCGAAACCTATGCCCTCGAAATTGATCTGGTGATTTCCGTCGTCGATGCGGACCAGTGCTACATCACCTTCCGCTCCATCCGCGATCCTGGGATTGCAGCATGACCTGGCGTGACACCCTTCCCCCCGTGCGCGGCAAGCTGCTGCGGGACGAACCCCTTGCCCCCTTCACCTGGTTCCGGGTGGGCGGAAGCGCCGAGGCCCTGTTCATTCCGGCCGATGCTGATGACCTGGCCGATTTCCTGAAGGCGCTGGATGCGGCCGTGCCCGTGACCGTCCTGGGCGTCGGATCGAACGTCATCGTGCGCGACGGCGGGGTCGAGGGGGTGGTGATCCGTCTGGCTGGGCGGGCCTTTGCCGGCATCGCGACCGAGGGCGACACGATCACGGCGGGGGCTGGGGCCCTGGACGCCATGGTGGCCAAGGCTTCGGCCAAGGCGGGTCTGGCGGGGCTGGAGTTCTATGCCGGCATTCCGGGCACGATCGGCGGGGCGCTGGTCATGAATGCGGGCTGCTATGGGTCCGAGACCAAGGACGTGCTGGTGTCCGCCAGGGGCGTGACGCGCACCGGGGAATTGAGAGACTATTCGGTCGAGGACTTCGGCTACTCCTATCGCCACAACGGATACGACGAAGACATCCTGTGGATGGAGGCGACCTTCCGGGGCACGCGCGACGATCCCGCCGCCGTCGCAGGCCGGATTGCCGAGATCACTGCCCGGCGCGAGACGACCCAGCCGATCCGCGAAAAGACCGGCGGCTCCACCTTCAAGAACCCTCCGGGTCATTCGTCCTGGAAGCTGGTGGACGAGGCCGGATGGCGCGGCAAGCTGCACCGGGTGACCGGCGGAGGGGCGATGTTCAGCGAGTTGCACAGCAATTTCATGATCAATCCGGGCGAGGCGACCGCCGCGGACATCGAGGGTCTGGGCGAGGCGGTGCGCGCCGACGTTCAAAGTAAACTGAACGTAAACCTGGAATGGGAGATCAAGAGGATCGGCCGCCCTCTCTGAGCTCGCTCCTGTCATGAAACGCCCCCTCTCTGAACTGCACGTCGCCGTCCTGCTGGGCGGGCTGTCGTCCGAGCGGGCAGTGTCGCTGAGTTCGGGCGAGCAATGCGCCCTGGCGCTGGAGGGGCAGGTGGCGCGGGTCAGCCGTGTCGATGCGGGCCGGGACCTGGCCCAGGTGCTGACCGATCTGAAACCCGACGTCGTCCTGAACGCCCTGCATGGAGCCTGGGGCGAGGATGGCTGCGTCCAGGGCATTCTGGAGACGCTGCAGATTCCCTATTCCCACTCCGGCGTCCTGGCCTCGGCCCTGACGATGGACAAGGCCCGGACCAAGGCCGTGCTGCGTCAGGCGGGGGTGGAGGTGCCGGGCGGGGGCCTGTTCGACCGGCACGAGGTGGCGCGTCGCCACGTCATCGACCCGCCCTATATCATCAAGCCCAATGCCGAGGGCTCGTCCGTCGGCGTCTATCTGGTGGCAGAGGGCGATCCGACCCAGGCCGCGGTCGGGGCCGACGACTGGACCTATGGCGAGCAGGTGATGGTCGAGCCCTATATCCCTGGCAAGGAACTGGCCGTCGCCGTCCTGGGTGAGGCGGACGGCCCGCGCGCCCTGACCGTGACCGACATCACCCCGACCAAGGGCTTCTACGACTACGAGGCGAAGTATGCGCCGGGCGGTTCTGTCCACAGACTTCCGGCCGATCTGCCGCCCCATGTTTTTGAGGCGGCGCTGCGCCAATCCGAGCGGGCGCATGCCGCAATGGGTTGCCGAGGGGTTTCACGATCCGACTTTCGTTATGACGATGTTAAGGACGTTCTCGTTCTTCTGGAGGTCAACACCCAGCCGGGCATGACGCCGACCTCTCTGGTTCCAGAGCAGGCCGCCCATGTCGGGATGGGATATCGTGATCTGGTCCGGTGGATGGTGGAGGACGCCTCATGCCCGCGGTAGTGCGTGGCGGTCGGCGACAGAGTTCAAGTCAGGCTCCCAAACGGGCGGCGGCTCCGAAGGGGCCGGCACGCGGACGCGGGCCCCAGCGCAGGCCCCAATCCGCCTCTGGCGTACCGGGCAAGCTGGCGGCGATCGGCCGCCTGGACCTCTCGCCCCGTGCCGTTCTCATCTCCATCGCCGCCGGAACCCTGCTGCTGGTCGGCGTGATGGCGACCGGCTCGCGGGCCGAGCGCATCGGTGCGGCCTTCAGCCAGGGCATGGATGGCGTCACCGCCGGCATGGGCCTGAAGCTGCAGAAGGTCAGCATCGAGGGGGAATCGCCCGAGGCGACCCTGGCGATCCAGCAGGCGGTGCAGTTGTCGGCCGGACAGGCCATCACATCGATCGATCTGGACGCCCTGCGCGAGCGGGTGCAGGCCGTGGGCTGGGTCAAGGAGGCGCGGATCGTCCGCCTGCTGCCCAACACCCTGGTGATCCAGGTGGTGGAGCATGACCGCCTCGCCGTCTGGCAGTCCGCCGGTCAGGTCGTGGTCATCGACACCCAGGGACAGGTGATCCATGGCGCGGACCCCGGCCGTTACGCCGGACTGCCGCTGGTCGTGGGGCGCGGGGCCGATGAGGCAGCGGGCGAGATCGTTCCCCTGATCGCCCAGCGGCCGCGCCTGATGTCGCGCATGGATGCCCTGGTGCGTGTCGACGGGCGCCGATGGGATCTGCGTCTGAAGGACGGCAGTGTCATCCTGTTGCCCGCCCGGGATCCCGAGGCCGCGCTGATTCAGCTGGATGCGCTGGACCAGAGACAGCGCCTGCTGGACCTGGGGTTCACGCGCATCGACCTTCGGGTGCCCGAAGCCATTACCGTTCGGCTGACCGCCGACGACGCCTGAGCTTGAGTTGAGGATTGCGACGCATGGCCGGACACAAGGGTGAACTGACGCTGGATCAGGCGCGAGGAGCCGGGCGACTGCCGACGGTCGCGCTGGATCTGGGCCAGTCCAAGGTCGCCTGCTTCATCATGAAGCCGGACGGCGTGCGCCATGCCGACTCCACCATCCGTGTCGCGGGTGCCGGTCATGTCCAGTCGCGCGGCGTGCGGGGCGGGGCCATCGTCAATATGGACGAGGCGGCCCAGGCCATCGGCCAGGCCGTCGAACGGGCCGAGCGCGCGGCCGGGGCCCCGGTGTCGGGCGTCATCGTCTCGACCGCCATCGGCCAGATGGCCAGCCACAGGGTTCAGGCCGAGGTCTCGCTGGGCACCACGCCGGTCGGCGATGCGGACCTGGCCCGCGCCATCGGCATCGCCCTGGCCCAGATCAAGTTGCCGGACCGCCGCCCGATCCACGTCCTGCCGATCGGCTGGTCGGTCGACGGGGCGCGCGGCGTCCACGATCCACGCGCCATGCGCGGCAGCAAGCTGAGCCTCGACCTCCTGGTCGTGTCGATGGCCGAGGGGGCGTTCAGCGCCCTGGGGCACTGCCTGGCCCTGGCGCACCTGGACCTTCAGGGCGTGGTGGCGGCCCCGGTGGTGTCGTCGCTGGCGGCGCTGGAAGACGACGAAATGGACCTGGGCTGCGTCTGCCTGGACATGGGTGGAGGCTCGACCTCGGCCGCCGTGTGGGGCGGGCGCTCACTGCTGCACGTCGAAAGCGTGGGCTTTGGCGGCGATCATGTCACTTCTGACATTGCTCGGGGCCTGTCGACCTCGCGGGCAGGGGCCGAGCGTCTGAAGACCCTGCACGGATCGGCCATGGCCTCTCCGAACGAGGACCGGGAAATGGTCGAGGCTCCGCCGCGCGGCGAAGATGCCGCAGCAGGGGCGGTGGTCTTTCCGCGGGCCATGCTGAAGACGGTCATAGCTCCGCGGGTGGAAGAGACCCTGGAAATGCTGCGCGACCGGTTGCGCCGCGCCGGCGTCGGTCTGGAGCCGGGGACGGGACTGGTCCTGACCGGCGGGGCCAGCCAGCTGAACGGTGTGCGCGAACTGGCCGTGCGGGTGTTCGACCGGCCGGTGCGCCTGGGCCGGCCCCAGCGTGCGCCGCACCTGGCCGACGCAGCATCAGGCCCGGCCTTCTGCTCGGCGGCGGGCATTCTGCTGCGCGCCGCCTATGGCCCACGCGAAGCTGTCTCGGCCCGCAAGCTGATGGCCCGTCAGATCACCGCTGCCGACGCGCCCCGCGTTCACGGCGGCAATATGATCGTGCGTCTGTCCGGATGGCTTCGCGAAAACCTGTGATACGTCAGACGCGAAAGTGTGTCTTGATCGTGACGGTTCTGCGCCAATTTCCACCATGTCCCAGCCCGACACTTGCCTTGCTTGTGTCATGATCGCTAAGACCCATCCTCACACCGTTCGAGTCGATCAGTGTTTTGGTCCGACAGTTCTTCGGGGGATTCATAAGTGATCAAGTTTTCTAAAGAGCGACTTCTCAACTCGACCGTCGTCGCCGGTCTCGCCGTAGTCGGCATGATGGCCTTCGCCCCGACCGCGGTCATGGCGCAGGATCAAGACGAAGAAGAAGCCACCGAAGTCGACGAACTGGTCGTCGTTGGTTCGCGCATCCGCCGCGACACCTACAACTCGCCGTCGCCGGTTCAGGTCGTCACCCGCGAAGAAACCGTCCTCGCCGGTTACAACTCGACCACCCAGGTCCTGCAGGGCACGGGCGTCACGGGCGGCAGCTCGCAGATCAACAACGCCTTCGGCGGTTTCGTCACCGACGGTGGCCCGGGTGCCAACACCCTGTCGCTGCGCGGCCTTGGCCCGTCGCGGACCCTGGTCCTGCTGAACGGCCGTCGCGTCTCGCCGGCCGGTTCGCGCGGTTCGGTTGGCTCGGCCGACCTGAACGTTCTGCCGACCGCCATGATCGAGCGCATCGAAGTCCTGCGTGACGGTGCCTCGTCGATCTACGGTTCGGACGCCGTTGCCGGCGTCGTGAACATCATCACCCGCAACAACATCGAAGGCATCACCTTCGAAGGTCAGTACAACTTCCCGACCGAAGCCAATGGCGCGGGCGACCAGGCGCGTGTCTCGGTTGTCGGCGGCCTGAGCGGCGACCGCTGGCACATCTCCGGCTCGGCCGAGTACTACAACCGCGAAGAGATCGCCCTGGGCGATCGCGACTTCACGGCCTGTAACACCGACTACCGCCTGAATCGCGCCACCGGCCAGTTCAGCGACTTCATCGATCCGCTGACCAACGAGCGCAAGTGCTACCCGATCACCGGCACCGGCTCGAACGGCGTGACGATCAACACGATCGGTACCTCCTCGACCTTCGGCGCTCGCGCTGCTGGCGTTCCCAGCACCTACGCTGGCACCTTCAACCGCTGGCGTCCGAACTCGGCCGTCACGACCGGCCTGGTGGGCTATGAAGGCGTTGGCGCCACGGGCCTGAACCTGAACATCCGCGACACCTTCGAGCCGCGCATTCTGAACCGCTCGCTGATCTCGCCGGCTGAAGTGGCCACCGTCTTCCTGGAAGGCGCCTACGACCTGAACGCCCTCGGCAACGCCGAAGTCTACGGCGAACTGCTGGTCAACCGTCGTGAATCCAGCCAGACGGGCTACCGTCAGCTGTCGCTGGACTACAACCGCGGAAGCCTGCTGATCCCGGCCAACCTGCAGTTCTCGAACTTCCTGGCCCCGCAGCCGACCTCGCAGCCCGGCGTCAACGTCGGCGTCCGTGCCTTCATCGGCTTCGGCAACGACACCAGCACGCAGGAAAACGACTTCATCAAGTACACCGCCGGTATCCGTGGTGACTTCCTGCTGCCGGAATGGCGCTATGACCTGAACGTCAGCTACGCGCGTTCGGACTCGACCTATACCTTCGAGTCCTTCCTGACCAACCGCCTGCGCGACAGCTTGAACGTCGTCGTCGCTCCGGTCGGCACCCGCGCCGAACTGACCCGCACGGGCGTCCTGCCCACCGGTCTGACCGGCACGGTCACCTGCGCCGTCAACGTCACGAACCCGAGCGCCAACTGTATCCCGGCGCCGTTCCTGACGTCGCAGACCGTCGGCGGTGTCCTGCCCGAGAACTGGAAGAACTATGTCTTCCAGCCGGTCTTCGGCAACACGATGTACGAAGAGACCACGGTCACGGTCGGCATCGACGGTCCGCTGTTCTCGCTGCCCGCCGGTCAGATCATGGCCTTCCTGGGTGCTGAGTTCCGCGACGCCGAAATCGACGACACCCCGCCGCTGGACAGCATCAACAACAACCTGCTGAACCTGACGACCGCCCTGCCGACCCGTGGTACGGACTCGGTCTATGAAGTCTTCGGCGAACTGGAAATCCCGCTGCTGGCCAACCTGCCGCTGGCTCAGGAACTGACGCTGAACGTCTCGGGTCGTTACACCGACTACGACTCGTACGGCGACGACACGACCTACAAGGTCGGCCTGGTCTACACCCCGTTCGACTGGATCAGCCTGCGCAGCACCTACGGCACCTCGTACCGTGCTCCGGCGCTGTTCGAGCAGTTCCTGGGCGCCACCAGCGGCTTCCTCAACCAGTCCAGCGACCCCTGCAACAACTACGACGCTGCTGGCGTCTTCGCGAACCGCGCCGCCAACTGCGCCAGCGAAGGCCTGGCACCCGGCTTCACGGCCACGCAGGGCATCACGGTGTTCAGCCAGGGTGGTGCGGGTACGGGCGCTCTGGCGGCCGAAACCTCGTCGAACTTCACTGCCGGTATCATCCTGCAGCCTTCGCTCCCGACCTTCTTCGGCGATCTGTCGATCGCGGTTGACTACTACGAGATCGAAGTGAACGACGGCGTCAGCCGCGTGGGCTCCGGTGCGATCCTGTCGCGCTGCTACGACTCCACGGCTGCCGACTTCGCCGCCGACAACGGCCTGTGCCGCCTGGTGGAACGTTCGACCACCGGCAGCCGCGCTCTGACGGTCCGCGACAGCTACACCAACGTCTCGACCGACATCGTCGAAGGCATCGACTACAACGCGCGCTGGACCCGCGAACTGGGCCCCGGCTCGCTGCTGGCCAACCTGTCGGTCACCCAGTTCCTGACGCAGGCTTCGCAGCTGTTCGCCGATGATCCGCTGGACGAGTTCAACGGCACGATCGGCGCTCCGGAGTACACCGCGACTGCCGACCTGAGCTACGCCTGGGATCAGTTCCGCGTCCGTTACGGCGTGGAATGGATCGCCGGTCAGGACTCCTACGAGTACGTGGGTCTGTCGGGTCCGTCGGACTACGTCTTCGACACGCCGGACTACTACATCCACAACATGTCGGTGCAGTACGCGGCGGACGAGTTCACGATCACCGCCGGTGTTCGTAACCTGTTCGACGAAGACCTGCCCTCGATCTCGCAGGGTGCCTACAACCGGATCGGCAATGCGCCGCTCTACTCGGGCTACGATTACGTCGGACGCACGGGCTTCATCGCCCTGACCAAGTCCTTCTGATCCATCGGGTCTGACTAAAAGACTGGGGCGGCAGGTTTCGACCTGCCGCCCTTTCTTTTTGCCGCCAGGCTGGGTCCTGCCTGCGCGGGTCAGGCCGTCAGTTTCCTTTTTGCCTGTTCCACCTCGGGCTGCCGAGGGAGGCCAAGACTCCCAAGGGCACGACCGCGCAGCGCCACGCATCCCAAGGCCGACGGTCGCGCGATAACTCCATGAGCGCGGGCCTTACGGCCTGTGCCGAGCCAAGCCGAGCCGCGCCGCGAGACCGGGGCAAGGCGGCGAGCGGCTGCACGACGCGCGACAGCCCCGCGCGCGACGCGTGACGTGTCCGGCCCATCTGATCGACACAGCAAGACAGACCTTAGACGTCCCTTCGGGCCATCGTCCTTGACGTGCGCCATTGGGGCAGGGTGCTCCTGCCGGCGGGCCTTGGCCGCCAGTGACCTTGTGTTCAGGCCAAGAAAAACGGCGTCCGTCCCTGGGGACGAACGCCGTCATTTCGGAAGGCCCTGACCTGAGTGGTCAGGTCATGGCTTAGAGGCCGGAGCCGCCGCAGCCGGTCCTGAAGTAGTCATCGATCAGCGACAGTTGCTGAGCGGCGATCGCACGGGTCCAGGACGGACCGTGGCCATAGTCCTCCAGCACCGTGTACTGCACGTCCTGGCCGCTGGCCCGGGCGTTGCGGACGAAGGCATCGGATTGCTCCAACTGCACCGTCTGGTCGCGAACGCCGTGGAAGACCATGATCGGAATGCCGATGCGCGATGCCTCGTTGACCGGGCTGAGGCCGTTCACGGTGTCGCGCTGAGCCTCGCGCGTATAGGGATTGTTGAACAGCGACGACCGGATGCGTGTCAGATCCGACACCCCGGCCCCGGCGACGGCGCATTTGTAAAGGCCATCGGGACGGACCGACGCGGCCATGGCCGCATAGCCGCCATAGGAGAAGCCGTACATGGCCACCCGGTCTGGCTGGGCCACGCCCTGCGAGACAAGCCAGCGGACGCCGTCGTCCAGGTCGTCCTGCATCTTCTGGCCCCACTCATTGTCACCGGCCAGCCAGAGGCGCTTGCCCCAGCCGTCGGAGCCGCGGAACTGGGGCTGCAGCACGGCATAGCCGCGCGACGTCAGCAACTGACGCCACATCGAGCCGTCCCAGGCCATTTCGTCCCGCGACCAGGGGCCACCGTGCGGCATGATGACGGTGGGGTAGGGGCCCGGGCCGTAAAGCACTTCGGACGGCTTGCTGAGGAATGCGGGGATGTCCAACCCGTCGCGCGCCTCATAGTAAACCAGCGACGTGGAGCCGAGCGATGCGGCCTGGATCTGCGGATAGGGCTTGGCCAGCGGCACCAGGGCCGCGCCTTCGCGCAGCAGGTAGAATTCACCCGGATCGTTGACGCCGCCCGCCCAGATCACGGCCACCTTCATGTCGTCCGACATGGAGACGACGTCGATGTAGCGGTCGTTGGCATAACGGATGGTGCGGGTGTTGCCCGTGGCCGGATCGGTGATCCGGACCGGGGTCTCTTCGATGCCGAGCGCTTGCTCGATGCCGTCGACCATCGAGGCATAACCCGGCAGCACCGGGAAGTCGGTCGTGCGCGGACCGCCGTAGCTGAAGCTGACGATCTCGCCGAAGTTCGGCCCCTGGGTGGTCTCGATAGACAGGCCGGTGGCTTCGAACAGCGGATGCTCGAACAGCACCTCGCCAATGGTGCGGGTGGCGACGTTGTACTCAAAGATGGCCGCCTTGTCCCGACCGCGGTTGGAGATGACATAGGCGATGTTCGGATCGGTCGAGAAGCCGGCGATGCTGAACACCTCGCGATCGCGTGCATATGACCGCGCATGTTCTTCCCAGGCACCATTGGCCGTCCGGAACTGGGTTGCGGTGTAAAGGCCCGTCGCGTCGCGATCGATGATGACCCGGACGCGCAGCTCGCCGTTCAGGTCCGTCTCATAGCCGATGGTCCGCTCGCCGCCGCGCTGGATGCGCTCGGCGCGATTGTTGCGCACGTTCAGGCGATAGACGTCGGCACCGACCGAGACGAGGATGTTGTTGGGATCGTTCGGCAGGGCATCGACCACGCCCGGGCTGCTCAGCCGCGCGGCCTGTTCTTCGCTTTCCGAACGTGTCGGCAGGGCGGTCATGGGATCGCGCCAGTCGCTGCCCTCGAGGTCGGTCAGATACAGCTTGCTGAGGAAGGTCTTCACCACCCCGCCGCCGCTGTTGAAGTCGTAGGTCTGCCACATGGAAACGGCCAGCACGTCGTTCTTCACGAAGGCGACGCTGCGGATCTTCATCTGGGTGGACGAAAGGCGGTTGGGCGGACGGCTGAGGTCGGAGGTGTCCCACACCAGGATGGTTCGGTCCTCGCCCGAGCCTTCCAGAGCGGCCATGTGACGGCCGTCCGGCGAAACGACGAAGCCGGACATCAGCGGAAAGGCTGCGAACTGGGCGATCGTGGGCGGCACGGGCCGGCTGCCGTTTACGTCCTGAGGCGGAACATTGGTGGCGGGCTGCGTCTGGGCCATGGCCACGCTACCGAGACCTGCGGCCATCGCGAGGGCCAGCATGGAGATTTTCAGTTTATACAATGGACTATTCCAAAAAACGCTGACCGACAGCGCGGTGAAATCCATACAATCAAATCCTCCGGCCACTTACAACACATGCTTGCCGGGGCCGCCGCGCGTCATCTTGTCAAATAAGTGGCGCTGCCGAACAGGAATCTTAACGAAATCGGTGGCATCCGGCCCGACTCGCCCTAATCGGTAACTTTCCCTTAAGGCGTTCGGGTGTTTCCTTAACGCGCTCATAACCATTGCGATTCGGCGGGGCGTTCGCGGTGGTGGAGAAGGGCAGGGTCGGTTGAGGTCGGAAACGAAATGTCTTTGTCACTAGTGCGTCCGCAGTCCACGGAACTGAAGCCCCGGATCGTCGTATTCGGCGTGGGCGGAGCCGGCGGCAATGCCGTCAACAACATGATCGATGCCGGCCTCGAAGGGGTCGAGTTCGTCGTGGCCAATACCGATGCCCAGCATCTGTCGTTCGCCAAGACTGACCGTCGCATCCAGCTGGGTGAGACCATCACCCAGGGCCTGGGTGCCGGTGCCCACCCCGAAGTCGGCATGAATGCCGCCGAGGAAAGCGCCGAGGAAATCTATGGTCACCTGGAGGGTGCCCATATGGTCTTCATCACCGCCGGCATGGGCGGCGGGACCGGCACGGGCGCTGCGCCCGTCATCGCCAAATGCGCGCGCGACCGCGGTATCCTGACCGTGGGCGTGGTGACCAAGCCCTTCACCTTCGAGGGGCGTCACCGCATGCGGCTGGCCGACAGCGGGATCGCCGAGCTGCAACGCTATGTCGACACCCTGATCGTCATTCCGAACCAGAACCTGTTCCGCGTCGCCAACGAACGCACGACCTTTGCCGACGCCTTCGCCATGGCCGACCAGGTTCTGCACTCGGGCGTGCGCTCGATCACCGACCTGATGATCCTGCCGGGCCTGATCAATCTGGACTTTGCCGACGTCCGCGCCGTGATGTCCGAAATGGGCAAGGCCATGATGGGCACCGGCGAGGCCGCGGGCGACGACCGTGCCCTGATGGCCGCCCAGAACGCGATCGCCAACCCGCTGCTGGATGAAACCAGCCTGAAGGGTGCCAAGGCGGTGCTGGTGAACATCACCGGCGGCATGGACATGACGCTGCTGGAAGTCGACGAAGCCGCCAACGCCATTGCGGGCGAGGTGGACGCCGACGCCAACATCATCTTCGGGGCGGCCTTCGACCCCTCGCTGGACGGCCGCATCCGCGTGTCGGTCGTGGCGACGGGCATGGACGAAGCGGTCATGTCGAAGATCGAACCGACCCAGGACAGCCGCCGCACCGGCAACTTCACGCGCGCCCCGGAACCCGCCCGCGAGCCCATCCGGGAGCCGGCGCGTTACGAACACACCCGCGCCGAGGCGGTCCGCGCCGAACCGACCCGGGCCGAAGCCGCCCCCGTCGTGCCGACCTTCCAGTCAGCGCCCGCCGCTGCCCAGCCTGTCTATGCCAGCCGCGTGGCGGCTCCCGAGCCCGTGATCCATGTGGCCGAGGAGCGGGTGCTGGAGCCGATCGTGGACCCGTGGGTCGAGGCGTTCGAAGCCGATCACGGAACGACGGCCCGTCCCGCAACGGCGGCCGCCCAGGGTGACCTCTATCTGGAGCCGACCGCGCCGCGCAGTCGCCCGGAGCCGGAAGCCTATGACGAGGACTACGACCGGGATCATCACCGCAAGACCGGCTGGAGCCTGTTCGGCAAGAAGCGTCAGACCCAGCCGAGCTATACGCCCACGACGCCCCAAGCCTCGCGCCAGTCGGCCCAGATGCGGCCGATGACCCAGGCGGCACCGCAGGTCGAACAGCCGGAACCGGCGGACGACATGGAAATTCCCGCGTTCCTGCGCCGTCTGGCCAACTGATAGAGACGCCTCCCTCTCCCGCCGGGGAGGGAGGCGTCGCCACGGTTACCGAAACCGAAACAATCCGAAACCTGACTTTGATTTCGCACTTGCGATACGTGCGCTAGACCGTCCCTGGGGCGTAGTTTGCGCAAAGTGAGTGCGAGTTTTTCTGGTGTCGGTCCAACACGACCATCATGAACGGACGATCGTCGCGCCGGCCATCATTGCCGGGGTGGGCGTCCACACGGGTCAGCGCGTGCGCCTGGCCGTGCGTCCGGCCGCGCCTGGTGCGGGCATCGTCTTCGTGCGCACCGACATCACCGATCGCGACAACCGCATCCCCGTCTCGGGTGAGGCCGTGGTCGATGCCCGCCTGAACACCATGATCCAGAACGCGGCCGGCACCCGCCTGTCGACGATCGAACATCTGATGGCCGCCTTCTGCGCCCTGGGCATTTCCAATGCCGTGGTCGAGGTGGACGGGCCGGAGCTGCCGATCCTGGACGGGTCGGCGCTGCAGTTTGTGCAACTGCTGGACCGCGCGGGCTTCCGCCCTCAGCAGGCCCCGGTGCGCTATATCGAGATCCTAGAGCCGATCCGCGTCACGGACGGCGACAAGTCCGCGGCCCTGCTGCCCTGCGACCGATATGAGATGCGGTTCGAGATCGACTTCCCGACCCCGGTCATCGGCAATCAGGTCGTCGATTTCGTGGTGGACGAGGCGACCTTCCGGTCCGAGATCATGGCCGCCCGCACTTTCGGCTTCGCCCATGAGGTCGAGGCCCTGCGTCAGGCGGGTCTGGCGCGCGGCGGCAGCCTGGAAAACGCGGTCGTCATCGACGGCGACCAGATCCTGAACCCCGGTGGCCTGCGGATGGAACGCGAGTTCGTCAAGCACAAGGCTCTGGACGCCATCGGCGACCTGTACGTCCTGGGGGCACCCCTTCTGGGCCGCTATGAGGGCGTCAAGGCGGGCCATGCGGTCAACAACCTGCTGGTCCGTGCTCTGCTGGCCAATCCGCAAAGCTGGCGCGAGACGGTCCGCGTGCCGGACATGGCGATGGTGGGCTAAGGCCCCCTGTCTCCCCCCCCTGAAAGGCGGGGGAGGATTACAACCCGATCGCGCTCATCAACCTTCCGAAGTCCGGTTCCCCGTTCAGATGGGCCCGTCGGTTCGAGAAGAACTGCTCCGCATCGGCCGCCGTGTCATGTCCCGTCCAGGCGGCCTGACCGATGCCCGCCTGCTCCAGTCGCCACAGCACAAAGCCCGGCAGGTCGAAGCGGCGCTTGTCGGCGCTGTCGCCCGCGATGAAGAAGCGGTCGCTGCCGGGATCGTGATGCTCGAACCGTTCTTGAAAGTCCGCTCCGACCTCATAGCTGGCCTGGGCGATACAAGGGCCGACGACGGCGACGGTGTGGCGGGGATCGGCACCCAGGGCCTGCATGGCCGCGACGGTCGAATGGATGATGCCGCCCAGGGCTCCCTTCCATCCCGCATGGGCCGCAGCGACCACGCCCGCGTCCGGATCGGCCAGCAGCACGGGCGCGCAGTCGGCGGTCAGGACGGCGCAGATCACGCCAGGTGTCGCGGTGACGGTGGCGTCCCCCTCGGGCCGGTCGCCGTTCCAGGGGCCATCGGCCACGCGGGCCAGGGCAGAATGGATTTGATAGCAGGCGGCCAGATCGTCCGGCCCGCCACCCATGTGGGCGGCGATGCGGCGGCGGTTCTCGGCCACGGCGGCGGGGTCGTCGCTGGAACCGACGCCGGTGTTCAGGCTGGCATACAGCCCCTGTGACACCCCGCCCTGACGGGTGAAGAAGCCGTGGCGGACGCTGGCACCGGTCAACAGCGGATGGGTGATGGGGCTCATGACGTCACCTCGAAGCCGGGAACCGCCAGGGCGTGGGGGCCAAAGATACAGGCGGCCTTGAACAGTGTGCCCATCTGGTCGTCGGCCGTCAGACGGGCCAACTGCCGGTCGATGACGGGCGCGGCATCGGGCCGGCCCTGTTTCAGCCGCGCGGCCCGCGCCTCGATCCCCAGGCGGCGCAGGAACTCGCCCTGGCCGATGCAGCCGGTCACATCGGCGCCCGCATGCACAGCCGCCTCGAGCACGGCGGGGAAATCCGCCCACTGTGTCAGGTCGGCCTCTCCGGGGGAGGCCAGGGGGTCGACGCGGGTGTGGCGGCGCAGGGCCTGCAGGGTGTCGCCGGCCTCTGGCGCGGCCCGGCCATAGTCGATCAGCAGGGCGGCTCCTTCCGAGGCGGCGATGAGCGTTCCAATGTCGCGGCCAAAGGCGGCCTGCTGCTCGGATATTTCCACCGTCTGGCCGGGTTCGACCGGAAAGGACGGCCGGACGAAACCACCGCTGATGCCCACCAGGCCAAAGATCAGCGCACCGGAATCGTCGACCCCGATCCGGCGCTCGGCCCAGGCGGACCCCGTCGCGTCCTGCTCCGTCCGCACGAATTGCCGGGCAGGCATGCAGTCCAGCACCTCATTGGCGATCAGGATGACCGGGGCATCGGTCTCAACGGCGTCCAGAGACCGCACCCAGCGCGGGCTGACATCCGCCTGGCTCAAGGCTCGGGCCTGCATCGTCCGCAGCGGTGCGCTGGGCTCGATCAGGATCAGGTCGCAGGCTTCCAGAAACCCAGGCACCAGCCGCGCCGCACGCAGCGCATCGGCCATCAGGGTGCCGTCCCCCGGCCCGACCTCGACCACCCGGACCCGCTCGGGCGCGCCCAGGCGTTGCCAGGTCTCGACCGCCCACAGGCCGATCAGCTCGCCGAACATCTGGCTGACCAGGGGGGCGGTGATGAAGTCGCCGCCCTCACCCAGGGCAGGCCGGGTCGCATAATAGCCGTCCTGCGGATCATGCAGGCAGCGGGTGACATAGTCGGCGATCGTCATCGGCCCGGTCAGGGCGATCTCGCGTGCCAGCCGGTCCCGCAGCGACATGGGCTCAGGCGACGACGGGCGGACGGCTGCGCGCACGCCAGATCAGCCAGCAGCCGGCCAGGATCATCGGAATGGACAGCAGCATGCCCATGGTGACCACACCCTGCAGGGCCTCGGGCATGTGGGCATCCGGTTCGCGCACCGTCTCCAGCACCGCCCGGCTGAGGCCATAGCCCAGCAAGAAGATGCCGGTGACATAGCCCGGCTTGGACAAGAGGCGCAGCTTCCACACCGCCAGCAGCAGGATCAGGAACAGCAGCAATCCTTCCAGGCCGGCCTCATACAGCTGGCTGGGGTGGCGCGGCAGATCACCGGCCGGACAGCGGCCATAGGCCTTCAGGATGGTGTCGTTGCAGAACCGAACGCCCCACGGCACCTCGGTCGTGCGGCCCCACAGCTCGCCATTGATGAAGTTGGCCAGCCGCCCGAAGAACAGGCCGATCGGCGCAACCGGGGCCACGAGGTCACCCAGGCTGAGGATGTTGATCGAATGCTTGCGTGCGAACCATATGATGGCGATGGCGACGCCCAGGAAGCCGCCGTGGAAAGACATTCCGCCGGTCCACAGCTGCAAGAGCTCCAGACGCTGGCCCAGGGTGTCGCCGGTAAAGACCTGACCGAACAGGTCGGGGCGATAGAAGAGGGCATAGCCGAACCGCCCGCCCAGGATGATGCCGACCGTGACCCAGAGCACCAGATCGTCCAGCTGGACGGGGGTCACCGGAGCCTTGTTCGGCTCCCACACCGCCGCGTTGCGGGCCAGTCGGGCCGCATACCACCAGCCCAGGACGATGCCGGCTACATAGGCCAAGGCGTACCAGCGGATCGGCAGGGGGCCGATGCTGAACCAGATCGGGTCGAACTCGGGAAAGGGCACGGAGACTCCTCGAACCGTTTGACGTCCGGCCCTTTAGCAAGTGCCGCGGTCGCCGTCGCGCGGTTTTGATCCTGCCGTCGTTCCGCCGCATCGCGCCCCTAGATCGTTACGGTGTAAAGGATTCGTTCACCGTATCGGGCAAACATTCCTTAACGACGTCCGGAGCCGACGCCATGCAGACCCGCAACCCCTTTCTCGACGAATTCGCCAAGCTGACGACCGGTGCCATGGGCCTGGCCCAGGCTGCGGGCGAAGAGGCCAGGACCGCCATGCGCGCCCAGGGCGATCGCCTTGTGGCCGAGCTGGACCTGGTGCGCCGCGATGAGTTCGATGCCCTGAAGGCCGAGATCGCCGCCTTGCGCGCCGAGATCGCGACCCTGAAGGTCGGTGCCGCTGCGACCGGCAAGAAGCCTGTGGCGGGAACGTCCACAGGCGCGGTTCCCCCTGAGGACGCAGCCGGTTGAGCCGAATCTGTGATCCCGCCTACCGTCCAATCGTTGATCGTGAGTCGCGATCCGCACCCTGCCTGAATCGGACTGATTAATGGATGCTGCCCGGCCCGAAGAGATCGACATGCCCTACGATCCGCTGGACGTGGTGGAGCATGTCCTGACGGCCGAGAACCTGCCGTTCGACCGCACGGATGAGGGCGACCTGGCCTTTGCCCTGGCCGGGGACTGGAAGGACTATGAGCTGTGGTTCGCCTGGCGGCCCGAGGGCGACTGCCTTCAACTGTGCTGCGCCCTGGACCTGCGGATGGCCAAAAGCCGCCGCGCTGCCACCTATGAACTGATCGGACTGATCAACCAGCGCACCTGGATGGGGCATTTCGAGGTCTGGGCCGAGGACGGCGAGATCGTCTTCCGCCACTCCCTGGCTCTGCCGCACGGCGAGCGGCCCACCCTGGCCCAGGCTGCCTCGATGATCGATGCGGCGGTCGAGGCCTCGGATCGCTACTTCCCCGCTTTCGATTTCCTGATCCGCGGCGGCAAGAAGCCCCAGGAAGCCATCGACGCCTGCCTGTTCGAGACCGTCGGCACCGCCTGAGGCTTGCGAAGCCGCAGGCGACGGGCAAGTCTGTCGCCATGTACACATCCGATCGCCCCGTCATCCTGCTCGGCTGCGGCCGCCTGGGGTCTGCCTTGCTTGAGGGCTGGCTGGCCACAGGGACGTTGGCAGCAGAGCGGCTGATCGTGCTGACACCGTCGAACAAGACTGCGGCCGAGGCGGCGCGGGAGCGGGGGGCCCGGATCAATCCGCCAGAGGCTGTTCTGGCCGAGGCTGCCTCTCTGATCCTGGCGGTCAAGCCGGGCGTGTGGCGCGAGGCGTCGGGCCCGATCGCCGCCGCGCTGGCCGAGGACGTCACGATCGTTTCGCTGATGGCCGGGGTAGGGGCCCACAGTCTGTCATCGGTGTTCGGCAAACGCCCCGTCGTGCGCGTGATGCCGACCACGGCCGTGGCCCAGGGCCGGGGCGTCGCCGCCGTCTGGTCGAATCATGACAACGCACGGGCCGCCGCCCATGCTCTGTTCGACCCGGTCGCGGACACGGTGGATCTGACGGACGAGGGACTGATCGATGCGGCCACGGCGGTCGCCGGATCGGCACCGGCCTTCATCCATGCCTATGTCGAGGCCCTGGCGCGGGCCGGACAGGCGGCCGGACTGGATGCGGAGGCGGCCAGCCGCCTGGCGCGCGGGGCCCTGCGTTCGGCCGGAGCCGGGGCGGAAACCGGAGCCCCTCTGTCCGATCTGATCGCGCGCATCGCCTCGCCCGGCGGCACCACCGAAGCCGGGTTGAAGGCCCAGGCCGAAGCGGGCCTGGATGCGACGGCTATGGCGGCCGTGCAGGCGGCAGTGGCCCGGGCAAAGGCCCTGGGGAACTAGTCCCCTCGCGCGGCCTGTCGCGGGCTGAATTTCGGCGCGGGGGCCAGACGCATTACTTCGGCCTGATAGCGATCGTCGTCGCCGGCCAGGGCAAAGGGCAGGGCCCCGGCGACCGCATCCAGCATGGCGTTCAGCCAGGGCTGCTCGGCCTTGTGAAAATCGCCCAGCACATGGGGCATGACCAGATGGCTTTCGCCCGGATGACCCACGCCCATACGGGCGCGGCGGAAGTCGGCACCCAGATGGCTGATCAGGGACCGCACCCCGTTCTGGCCCGCCGCCCCGCCGCCGGTCTTCATGCGGAACCGGCCCGGAGCCAGGTCAATCTCGTCATGGAAGATGATGATCTGCGCCGGCGAGATCTTGTAGAAGCGCGCCGCCTCGCCCACCGCCCGGCCGCTTTCGTTCATGAAGGTCTGAGGCTTCATCAACAGGACCTTGTCCGTCCCGCCCGGCGTCTCGACCTCCCCATCGCGAACCACCGACTGGAACTTTGCCCGCTCGGGTCCGAAGCGCCAGCGGTCCGCGATCGCATCGGCCGCCATGAAGCCGATGTTGTGCCGGTTGTTCTGATATTTGGGGCCCGGATTGCCCAGGCCAGCGATGATGAACATGATGACGCTCTAGCCTGTCAGACCCGATAACAAAAACCCCGCCGCGGTAAACCGGGCGGGGTTTTCGACATTCGTAATGCCGAGGCGATCCGTCTTGCGACGATCAGTCTTACTCGCCGTCCGACTGTTCGGTGGCGGGAACCTCGTCGGCAGCCGCTTCGGCAGCGATGGCGTTCTCTTCGGCGATGGCTTCTTCGATCTCGTCGGCGGCCTTGGCAGCCGAGGAAGCCTTGATCGAAGCGATCATGAAGTCGCGGTCGCCGATCGCGGGCTCGACGCCTTCCGGCAGCTTGATGTCGGAGATGCGGATGGTGTCGCCCAGCTTGTGGCCGGCCAGGTCAACGATCAGGTCTTCGGGGATGTGGTCGGCACGCACGACGATCTCGACCGTGTGGCGCACGATTTCCAGCGAACCACCCTGACGGAAGGCCGGGCACTTGTCCTGGTTGATGAAGTGCACGGGCACTTCGATGCTGATGGTCTGCTTCTCGTCGACGCGCATCAGGTCGAAATGCAGCGGACGGTCGGTCACCGGGTCGAACTGCACGTCCTTGGCGATGACGGGCTGGCTCTCTTCGCCGTACTTCAGCGTGACCAGATGGCCCAGCAGCTTGCCGGTGTAGAGCGACTTGCGGAAGTCCTTCTCGTTGACCGAGATCGCGACCGGGGCCTTGTCGCCGCCGTACAGGATGCCGGGCACCGAGCCAGCGCGACGCGCGGCACGGGCACCGCCGGTGCCGACGTTTTCACGGACGTCGACGTTCAGAATGATCTCGGCCATCGGGCTCGCCTCAATAACGGTATCGCCGCGCTGCATGGGCCCGCGCGACGGGGTGAACACACCCTCGAATTCAAGAGCGCGGGCTAATACACGCCAAAGCCCGACCGCGCAACCGCTGTCGGGTTCGAGTCGATCAGTTGCCTGATCCGCGCACGGCCTGGGCGGAAGCGGTTGTCGCGTCGGCGGCGATCAGGCTCTGGCCCTCACCGGCCGCAACGGCAGTCGGCGTCAGGGACACGACGCGGGGCACGGTCGCCTCGGTGGTGCAGGTGGCCAGGTCGCGCACGATGTGACGGCCCATGCAGAACATGTCCTCATAGCTGGGGCGCGAGGCCGCCAGGCACTGGAACAGGTTCAGCTTGGACATATTCAGGCAGAACTCGCTGTTCGACTCGACCGTCAGGGCTTCGGTGTTGGCCCGATAGTCCTCGCCGCCTGCGCCCAGGGCTGCGAGGGCCGCGATCGCCAGGGCGTTGATGACGGCGGGGGTATAGGGCGGCGCCACCGTGGTCGCCTCAAGGTTCAGGCCGTTTCCGGCATGGGCGGCGGCGAACAGGCGGCTGGCCTCTTCGGCCGAAGGCAGCATCTGGGCCGCCGAGGCCGTCTTGGTGGACTCCAGCCGGACCTCGCGGTCCGCGATATGGGTGACGGCCCAGCGGCGGCGCGGGTCGCGACGTTCCTGGATCGTATAGGCATCGGCCTCCACCGCCTCGGCGATGGCCATCATGGTGGTGATGTCCTTGCCCAGGGTGGAGATGATCAGGCCGGCGGCCGCATCGGCCCCCGGCAGAGTGGCGGCGTAGGCCGGATCGGCGATGATGCGGTCGATCACTTCGCGGCGCTGGACCGGATCGGCGGCATAGGTGCGAACCCCGGCCACGAACTCGGGCGACTGGAGCGCCAGGATCGAGCCATAGGCGATCATGCCCCGCGACAACTGGGCGGGCTCATAGGCGGCACCGCGCCGGATCGCGACCTGGATCGACTCCGCGTCGGGGAAGCCCGCCTGGATGGTGCCCACCTCGCGGATGAAGGCCACATAGATGGAGGCCGCCTGGGCCACGCCTTCGTTCAAGGTGACGGGCGGAGGTGGCGGCGGAGGCGGTGCGACCACCGGCGCCGGGGCCGGCTCGGGCGTCGAACAGGCCGCAAGGACGGCGATGGCAGCAAGAGCGGCAACAGACAGACCGCGGCGCAGATTGGCCTTGGGCATCGGCGGTTATTCCCCACATGGACGCGCGGCGCGCTCGGGCGCACCGAAACTGTGGGTTCTATATCGCGTCGGAAGGCGTTTTCCGACCGTTAATCGAACAGTTTGGACACCGATTCTTCGTTGGCGATCCGTCGGATGGCCTCACCGATCAGCGGAGCCACGGAAACACTGCGAATCTTGGGGCAGTTCAAAACTTCGTGGGGTTGTTCGATCGAGTCGGTGATGACCAGTTCCTTCAGCGGGCCGTCCATCACGCGCTGCACCGCCGGACCCGACAGGACGCCGTGGCTGATATAGGCCGAGACCTCGGTCGCGCCCGAGTCGATCAGGGCCTTGGCCGCATTGACCAGGGTCCCGCCCGAATCGACGATGTCGTCGAACAGGATGCAGCGCCGTCCCTGGACGTCGCCGATGATGTTCATGACCTCGCTTTCGCCCGCCCGCGCGCGGCGCTTGTCGACGATGGCCAGGTCGGCATTCAGGCGGCTGGCCAGAGACCGGGCCCGCACCACCCCGCCCACGTCCGGCGACACGATCAGCAGGTCGTCGCCGCGCGGGTAGTTTTCCTTGATGTCCTGGGCCAGCACCGGCGTGGCGACCAGATTGTCGGTCGGGATGTCGAAGAAGCCCTGAATCTGGCCCGCATGCAGATCCATGGTCAGCACGCGATGAGCCCCCGCGCGGGTGATCATATTGGCGACCAGCTTGGCAGAAATCGGCGTCCGGCCACCGGTCTTCCGATCCTGACGGGCGTAACCGAAATAGGGCATGACCGCCGTGATCCGCTTGGCCGAGGCCCGAACCAGGGCGTCGGTCAGGATCAGCAGCTCCATCAGATTGTCATTGGCCGGATAGCTGGTGGACTGCAAAACGAAGACGTCCTCGCCCCGAACATTTTCCTCGATGACCGCGAAGACCTCGTTGTCGGCGAAGCGCTTCACCTGGGTCCGCGTCAGCGGCATGTCCAGGTGGTCAGCAATCGCCCGTGACAGGCTCCGGTTCGCGTTGCCAGACAGCAGCTTCATCCCCGGTCATCCTTTCGCCGTCATCGCGCTTCCAATGAGGCGCGTCGTATTGGCGCGCTTCTTATCAGCCGATCGCCCCCCCGCAAGCCGTGTCGGCCGATTTCGATCGCCGTCGCTGCATTGGCGAGGTGGGGTCGCTGGTGTAGAAGTGGCGCTCGTTGGTTATCGGTGACGCCCCGGCGTCGCCGCGCCTGGCTTGTCGTGAGGTCGTCCTTGCCCGTCCTGAAGTTCCGCTCCTCGCGCCTGATGCTCCTGGCGACGCTCGCCGCGACCGTGGCCGTTTCCGCCTGTGGCGGCAACAACAGCCGGCCGCGCCTGGCCTATGAGGAGCGCCCGGTCGAGGCCTTGTACAACACCGGCTATGAGCGGCTGGAGCGCAAGCGTTGGCGCGATGCGATCGACTACTTCCAGGAAGTGGAGCGCCAGCATCCGTATTCGGAATGGTCCCGCCGGGCCATCCTGATGCAGATTTACGCCTATTACCAAGATAACGCCTATCAGGACGCCATCGCGGCGGCGGATCGGTTCATCCAGCTGTTTCCGGGCAATCCGTCGGCGGTCTATGCCCACTATATGAAGGCGGTCTGCAACTGGGAGCAGATCACCGACGTGGGCCGCGACCAGGGCTATGCCCAGCTGGCGCTGACGGGCCTTCGCTATGTCGTGCGCAACTATGAAGGCACGCCCTATGCGACCGACGCCATGGTCAAGATCGACATGGTCAACGACCAGCTGGCCGGCAAGGAGATGGCCATCGGCCGCTACTATCAGCGTGGCAACCAGCCCCTGGCCGCCATCAACCGCTACAAGACGGTCGTCGAGAACCCGGATTATCAGCGCACCTCCCATGTGCCCGAGGCCCTGTACCGTCTGGTCGAGGTCTATGTCAGCCTGGGCCTGAAGGACGAGGCCACCCGCAATGCGGCGGTGCTGGGCTACAACTATCCGGGCAGCCCCTGGTACGCCGAGGCCTATGCCCTGCTGTCCGACGAGGGTCGCCGTCCCGAGGTCGCGCCGGAAGGCCGTCGTGAAAGCTGGTTGGAGCGCATCATCCCGGGGTGATGTTGCTGAATTGTTCTGTGGGTGATGTGACCGACCCCGTTGGCCGCTAGACTGGCCGCCATGACGAATCGCCCGACGCCATGCTGAGCGCCCCATGCTGACTGCACTGTCCATCCGCGACATCGTGCTGGTCGACGTGCTGGATCTCGAGGTCCAGCATGGGCTGACCGTGCTGACCGGCGAGACGGGGGCGGGGAAGTCGATCATTCTGGACGCGCTGGGCCTGGCGCTGGGGGCCCGGGCCGACGCCGGTCTGGTGCGGGCGGGGGCCAAACAGGCCGTGGCGGCGGCGGTCTTCACCTGTCCCGACGACCCGGACCTGATCGCACTGCTGACCGATCGCGGGTTCGAGGTGGCCGCGGGCGAGCCGCTGATTCTGCGCCGCATCCTGTCGGCGGACGGCCGCAGCCGGGCCTTCATCAACGACCAGCCTGCCGGGGTCGCGGTCCTGCGCGAGGTCGGCCAGGCCCTGGTCGAGGTGCATGGCCAGCATGAGACCGTTGGCTTGCTGGACTGGAAGACCCACCGGGCCCTGCTGGACGGCTATGGCGCGCTGCGCGTGCATCTGGAGGCTGTCGCGGCGGCCTCCGAGCGGCTGAAGTCGGCAGAGGCGCATGTGGCGGACCTGCGTGCTGCGGCCGCAGAAGCCGCCGCCCATGTCGAGGAACTGACCCTCAACCTGGCCGATCTGGACGAACTGGACCCCCGCCCCGACGAGGAGACGGAGCTGGCGGGCGAGCGGGCGCTTCTGGGGGCTGCGGAAAAGGCCCTCAGCGATCTGGCCGATGCCCGCACGACCCTGGGCGGGGACAAGCTGACGCAAAAGCTGGCGTCGGCCCTGCGTGCCGTCGAACATGCCCGTCAGCGTGCGACCCAGGCCGGGGCCGAGGCGGACCATCCCGTGATCGGACGTCTGGCGGCGGCGGCCGAGGCCATCGACCGGACCCTGGTCGAAGCGACCGAGGCCATGGCCGCCGTGGATTCCGCCGCTGCCGCCTTTGATGTCGAACCGGGCCGGTTGGACAAGGCCGAGGAACGGCTGTTCGCCCTGCGGGCGGCGGCTCGCAAGCTGAATACGACGGTGGACGCCCTGCCGTCGCTGCGCATCCGCATCCGCGAGAAGCTGCGTCTGATCGAGGACGGGGCCGGAGCCCTGACCGAGGCCGAGCGCGCCGCGACCCAGGCCCGTGAAGACTATGATCTGGTCGCCGGCATGCTGACCGACGCCCGCGAGGGGGCCGGTGCCCGTCTGGCCCAGGCGGTGATGGAAGAGCTGGGCCCGCTGAAGCTGGATCGCGCACGGTTCCGTGTGGCGCTGGACCCGGTCACGGACGGGCGGCGCGGCCCGTTCGGCATGGAGACGGTCCGGTTCGAGATCGCGACCAATGCCGGGACGGCGTTCGGGCCGCTGGATGCCATCGCCTCGGGCGGGGAGCTGGCACGCTTTGCCCTGGCCATGAAGGCGGCTCTGGCCGGGCGGGAGGGCCTGCGTCAGCCGGTCATGATCTTCGACGAAGTGGATCAGGGCGTGGGCGGTGCCGTGGCCGAGGCGGTTGGCCGCCGCCTGCAACGTCTGGCCGAGGGAGCCCAGGTCCTGGTCGTGACCCACAGTCCGCAGGTCGCCGCGCGCGGCCACGCCCACTGGAAGGTGCGAAAGGCCGATGCCGATGGCCGCACCGCGACCTCGCTGGACGCCCTGTCGCCCGAAGCCCGCCGCGAAGAGATCGCCCGGATGCTGTCCGGGGCCGTCATCACCGATGAGGCCCGCGCCGCCGCGGGGACCCTGATGGCCTAGATCCGCTCCAGCGGCCCCAGACCGTCGGGCGTCCGGGCGATGCGGTAACGACGCAGGGTTCCGCTCTCGAACGGTTTGGCCATGATGGTCGAGACAGTCCGCAGTTCGGCCGTTGCGGCCTCCGGCGTCAGGGTCAGCAGCACGAAACCCTTGGCGGTCTGGTCGCAGAAGACGACCTCATCATTGGTGCCCGACAGCAGCGGTCCCAGCGGCAGGCCGGGCAGGGCGTCGCCGGGCGAGGGGCTGGAGACGGCGCTGGTGCCGAACTCGACCGCGCGGCGGACCCCGCCCGCATCCTTCAGTTCATTGACCCAGAAGGCGTGGCTGTCGCCGGCCAGGACGATGGGCTGTACGCCTGCCGCCTCGAACACCTGGTACAGACGCTCGCGGCCGGCCGGATAACCGTCCCAGGCGTCCAGGTTGAAGGGCAGGCCGGCCTTGAACAGCTGGATCGACAGCCGGACCTCGGCCTGCACCTCGGCAGGCAGGGCCGCAATCATGGCCTCGATCTGGGCCGGTCCGTCCATTTTGGACACGTCGGGACCGGCGACGCGCGCCATGACCACCTGATTGCCCAGCACCTGCCACGGGCGTCCGGCGGCATGGGATGCGGACAGCTCACGTCCCAGCCAGGCGCGCTGATCCTCACCCAGGAGGTCGCGGGCCGGATCCTTGCGCTTGGCTTCGAAGGCCGCGATGTCGGGCACGGGGGTCCCGTCCGCATCGACCGTCATCGTCAGATCGGCCTGATAGGACAGCTGTTCGGTACGGGCCAGCAGCCGCGTCTCGACCATGTGCAGACTGGCCAGATCGCCGAAATGGAAGCTGCGCTGGATCGCCTCGCGCATTGCACCCTGCCGGGGCTCGCGGATCGGCATCCATTCATAATAGGCGCGCAGGGCGATGGCCTTGCGGGCCGCATAGTCACCCTCGGACGCGGGCTGGTGATTTTGGGCCCCCGCCTGCCAGGCGTCGTTGGTGACCTCATGGTCGTCCCAGACGCAGATGAAGGGCGCACGGGCATGGGCGGCCTGAAGGTCGGGGTCGGACTTGTACTGGGCGTGACGCAGCCGATAGTCGGCCAGGGTCACGATCTCATGCGCAGGCTCGGGAATCCGACCCAGGGCCTGACCGGTGGCCATGCCATAGTCGTCAGCCTCGGCCCCGTATTCATAGATATAGTCGCCCAGGTGGACGACGGCGTCGACGCGGGGCAGGTCGGCAATGGCCTGATAGGCATTGAACAGACCGCCCGGATACAGCTGGCATGACACGACGGCCAGGCTGACGACCGGCGTGGTTCCGGCGGGCAGGGTCCGGGTCAGGCCCTGCGGCGAGACGGTCCCGGCAGCGGCGAAGTCGAACCGGTATTCCCGGCCGGATTCCAGCCCCGACACCTCGATCTTGACCGTCCAGTCGCGATCCGGCCCGGTCTCGATCCGCCCGCTGAGGACAGGCGCAGTGTCGGCCTGCGCCGGGCGCACGAACCAGTCGACACTGAGCGGTTCGGCGGCATCGGTGGTCAACCGGGTCCACAGGACCATGCCGTCAGAGGTGGGATCGCCCGAAGCGACCCCGTGACGAAACTGGACCGTCGCCGCTTTCGCGCCCGGTCGGGCCAGGGCGGGAGCGGCGACGCCGCCCCCCAGGAGGCCGATCAGGCCGCGACGGTCCAGTTTCATTTTACGTCTCCGGCTGGATCAGTAGCGCAGGCGCAGGGACAGGCCGGCCATCCGCGGACGACCCGCGATGAAGGTCGGCAGGCCCAGGGCATCGCCCGTATTGCCCGCATCCTTGATGTATTCCTCGTCCAGCAGATTGTCGCCAAAGGCTTCGACCTCCCAGTTGCCGGAGCCCGACACAAACCGGACCCGCAGGTTCAGCAGGCCATAGGCGTCCTGAACCTCGTCCTGGATCAGGTCGGCGACGAAGTTGCGGGTCTGCAGGGCAGGGATGTCGTTGTCGTCGTTGAAGAAGACTTCCGACTGCCAGGTATAGGTCGGCTGGATGATCACATCGCCGCCTTGCAGCGGGAGCGACCAGGTCATGCCGATCGAGGCCATGTGGTCGGGCGACAGGCGGAAGCGGTTGCCGTCATAGATGCCCGCCTCGAACCGCGAGTGATTGTAGCCGTAGGTGCCGAACACATCGATGCTGTCCGTGGCCTGGAAGCTCATCTGGCCCTCGAAGCCATAGGACGTGGCCTCGCCGGCATTGGCCGTGATGAACCGCGTGCCGTCCTGGATCGTGGTCTGGAAGTTTTCGTAGCTGTAGTGGAACACCGCGCCATCAGCCCGCAGACGGCCGTCCATGAAGGCGCCCTTGGCTCCGATTTCAAAGCTGTCGACCGTCTCGGCGTCCACCTCGGTGAAGTTGGGGTTGGACAGGGGCGCGGAGGGCGCACCGGCGCTCAGCACCTTGGGACGGCGACCGCGGGCATAGTTGGCATACAGGCTGGCATCGTCCGACAGGTCATAGCGGGCCGTCAGACGCCAGGTGAGGCCGTCGTCTTCCAGGTCGCGATAGACGAAGTCGCCGTTGTTCGGCGTCGGCTGGGCGGTCAGGCCGAAGGGCGGGAAGGCGGCGCTGATCGGGGCATTGGCGGCACCCGGCGTGGCCAGTCCGGTGACGATGGCATTCGCAACCGCCCCCAGGGCCGCTGCCTGGGCCAGGGACTGGGGCGTGCCCTGGGCCACCAGAGCCGCGATCTGGCCTTGCAGTTGCTGCACGGCCAGCAGGCCGCCCAGCACCGACCGGCCGTTGACGACGCGGCTGGAATAGCCGGTGGTCTTGTCGTCGGTGGTGTAGCGGATGCCCGCGGCGATCTCGAACCGGTCGGTGACGGCAAAGGTGACGTCGCCGAACACGTCATAGGACGTCAGCTCGCTGGTGTTGGTCGCTTCCTCGATGTGGACGGGCTTCAGATTGTTGCGAATGCCCGGAACGGCGGCCCCCAGGCCGAAGCTGGTCAGGATCGGGTCCAGGATCGCCGGCGAGCCATAGGCGGCGGCCGGCAGGGTGTTGCTGCCCACCGCGAACGGGTTGCCGTCCAGGAAGCCGGCCAGCTGGGCCAGGGCGATCCGTTCGTCGAACTGGGTCGGGGTGCGCTGCGATCCTTCCTCGTGGAAGGCTCCGGCGCCGACGAAGCCCGACAGGCGGCCGCCGTTGTCGAAATTCAGGCGCAGCTCCTGGCTCCACTGCTCGCCCTCAGCCTGTTCGGCCGCGATCAGGATGGGCAGGGACACGCCATCGGCGTCGAACGTCTCATAGGAGTCGAACTGGCGATAAGCGGTGATCGAGGTCACGGTCCAGTCGGCGTTCAGGTCGAACCGGCCGATGCCCGTCACGCCCCAGACTTCGCGATCCAGACCCAGGGCCTTGCCGCCGTCAAAGGCCGCCGTCGGCGTCAGGGCCGCGCCGTCCCAGGGATCGCGACCACCCAGCACCGCGCCGGTGTTGGGATCGGCCGGGGCATAGGCGATGGACTTGAAGGACGTGCCGCTGGCTTCGTCACCCTGCCAGTTGGCGATGACGTCGTAGCGGAAGCTGTCGCTGGGCGCGAAGGCCAGCGAGGCGCGGAAGGCCTGGGTGTCGATGCTGTTGTAGTCGTCACCGCCCAGCAGGTTCTCGACGAAGCCGTCGCGGGTCTTGACCCGGCCCGCCAGACGCAGGGCCAGGGTGTCGCCCAAGGCGATGTTCGCCACGCCCTCGACCATGGCATAGCCATAGTCGCCGGCCTGAACTTCGGCCTCGCCAAAGGACTGGCCGATCGCCGGGCGGTTCTGGATCAGGTTGACGGCCCCGATCAGGGCTCCCCGGCCATACAGGGTCGATTGCGGACCCTTGGCGATCTCGACCCGCTGCAGGTCGAACAGCTCGACATAGGATCCGCGCGATTTCGAAATCGAAACGCCGTCCTGATAGACCGACACGCGCGGTTCGGTGGTGGCTTCGCCCGAATCGGAGGTGATGCCGCGCATCACGAAGCCCGGATTGTTCGGCGACTGGTTCTGCACCAGGAAGCCGGGGACGAAGGCCGACAGCTGTTCGAACTCCTGGACGCCCAGCTCACGCAGGCTTTCGCCGCTGTAGGCAGTCAGGGCGAAGGGGACCTCGATCGGATCCTGCTCGCGCAGCTGAGCCGTCACGACGATCTCGTCGACCGAGGTGGCCTCATCCTGCGACTGTGCGGCCACCGCCGACGCGCCGGCCCAGCTCAGTGCCAGAATGCTGGCGCCCATGATCCGGGCGCGATGCCCCATACGACTGTTCATCTGAATATCCCCCAAGCTTGACGCTTTGAGGCGGGTTAACGGCGGTCAGTGTCGGAGGCGCGACGTGTCGATTGCTGCCCTGTGACCAAGTGCCGACGCAGTCGTGACGATCTGTCCGCGTCGGGACGATGCATGAGGGCCACGTTTCGTGTGGGATCGACGAAATTTGACGGTTTTTCGTCAGAATGTCCTTTCCCGACAAATCCAGCCAACCTTGACCATAAAGCTGGGCATATGTTGCGATGCACACTTCAATGGAGGGATAAAATTGCTGATATATACGCAAAATTACCGGTAACAGGGCACGAAAAGTGCTCTGATCTCTTGCGATCCCCTTGCGCTTTTCCAATGCCGCGTAAACAGTTCGCTAATGCGAAATGCATCATTGGGGGATCAAAGATGACACGACACTGGCACCGCCTTGCAGGCGGTCTCGCACTCGGAACGGGGCTTGCGCTTGCCGCCGGGGGTATGGCGCATGCCGCGCCCCTTCTGGGACACCAGGCTGCGCTGGAATTGGATGCCGCAGGAACGGCCTGGCTGGGGACCTCCACGGCCCTCGTCCTGTTGATGACCCTGCCGGGTCTGGCGTTGTTCTACGGCGGCATGGTGCGACGCAAAAACGTGATCGCCACCATCACCCAGTCCGTCGGCGTCTTCGCCGTCGTGACCCTGGCCTGGTTTCTGGCGGGCTACAGCATCGCCTTCGGATCGGCCAATGGGCTGTTCGGTCTCTCCGCCGAGCAGATCCAGCCCTATTTCGGCAGCTTCGACATGCTGCTGCTGAACAATGTGACCCTGCAGAGCGCCAACAGCCTGCTGCCGGGCATTCCCGAGTTTCTGTTCATCTCGTTCCAGATGACCTTCGCCATCATCACGCCGGCGCTGATTACCGGAGCGTTCGCAGAGCGGTTCAAATATTCCGCCCTGCTGCTGTTCACCCTGCTGTGGACCTTGTTCATCTATGCCCCAATCTGTCACTGGGTGTGGGGTGGCGGCTTCCTGGGTTCGGCGGGTGTTCTGGACTTCGCGGGCGGCGCGGTTGTTCACGTCAACTCCGGCGTGGCGGGCCTGGTCTGCGCGGTCTTCCTGGGACGCCGTAAGGGATATGGCACCGAGCCGATCGTCGCGCACAACCCTGTCCTGACCCTGATCGGCGCCTCCCTGCTGCTGGTCGGCTGGATCGGGTTCAATGCCGGCTCGGCCGGTGCGGCCAACGACCTGATGGCCGTGGCCCTGCTGAATACGATCCTGGCGGCGGCGGCTGCGGCCCTGTCGTGGAAGTTGATCGAGGTCATCGAGAAGAAGAAGGTCTCGCTGATCGGCATGCTGTCGGGCATCGTGGCCGGCCTGGTGGGCATCACCCCGGCCGCCGGCTTCGTCGATCCGAAGGGCGCGGTCATCATCGGCCTGGTCTCGGGTGCGGGCTGCTATATCTTCTCGGTCTGGATCAAGAAGCTGCTGCGCTACGACGACTCGCTGGACGCCTTTGGCATCCACGGTGCGGGCGGCCTGATCGGGGCGCTGCTGACCGGCCTGCTGGCCACCACCACCATCAACAGCCTGTCCGAAGGGGCCAACATCGGGACCCAGGCGATGGGGCTGGCCTGGACGATCGTCTACAGCGCCATCGGCACCTTCATCATCCTGATCCTCTGCAAGTTCACCACGGGCCTGCGAGTGTCGGAATCCCAGGAAGCCGAAGGCCTGGACACCCACCTTCACGGCGAGGCTCTCGAAGCCCCGTGATCCGGCCGGGCGCGGAGCTTCCCATCCGCGCCCGCCAACCGGTTCGCCGGACCTGCCTGAGACGTGCCTTCAAACAGAAACGACCATCGAGAAAACAAGGGGATACTTGAAATGAAAAAGACCTTTGCCATCGCCGCTGCGGCGGCCGTTGTTGCCCTGGGCCAGCTGGCCATGGCCGGTGCGGCGCAGGCCCAGTCCACGCCGGAGTTCGCCTTCAATGCGGGCGTGACCAGCGACTATGTCTTCCGCGGCTTCAGCCAGACCAATGAAGATCCCGCAGTCTTCGGCGGCGTCGATGCCACCGTCGGCTCCTTTTACGCTGGGGCATGGGCCTCAAATGTCGACTTCGGCGACAGCACCGATGCCGAGGTCGATGTGTATGGCGGCTATCGCACCGAAGCGGCCGGCTTTGCATTCGACGTCGGCGTGGTCGGCTATCTGTATGTCGATGCTCCCGATGGCGTCGACTATGACTATCTTGAAGTGAAGCTGGCGGCCTCGCGCGCCATCGGCCCCTACACCATCGGTGCGGCGGCCTATATCTCGCCCGACTTCTTCGGCCTGGATGAAGAAGCCGTCTATGGCGAGGTGAACGCTGCCTATGCGGCCGATAACGGTGTGTCGGTCTCTGGTGCGGTCGGCTTCCAGTCGCTGGACGTCAACGAGGACTACACCACCTGGAACGTCGGCCTTGGCCTTCCGCTGGTGGCGGGTATCGGTCTGGACGTCCGCTATCACGACACCGACTACGACGGCACCCTGTCCGAAGGACGTGGCGTTGCCACCTTGAAGTACGCCTTCTGATCCGTCGCGGCTGTCCGGGAAACCGGACAGCCGCACAACGGCGTTCGCGGCTGAAGGTCGAGCGCTGGAAATGATTGTCCAATGATAGCGCCTATGGCGCTATTTTTTGTCTATTTGGCTGCATCGGCATCATTCCGTGGCAATCATATTGCCGAATTTGCTGCAAGCCGCTAATTGCGATGCCCCGCTGTCCGAGGCCAGAGTCCGTTGAAGTCCGCCAATCAAACCTTTGTCGTCACGCCGCGCGTCGGGCCGGCCAAGATGTCGGCCAACGATCGCGTGCGTGCTTTTGACGAGATCTATGCCGACTTCGCCCCGGCTGCCGGGACCACCCAGGCCAGCCGCTGTGCCCAGTGCGGCGTGCCATTCTGCCAGTCGGGTTGTCCGCTGGAGAACAACATTCCCGACTGGCTGAAGCTGGCCGCCGAAGGCCGGGCCGAGGAGGCCTGGCGTCAGTCCGAAGCGACCTCCACCATGCCCGAAATCTGCGGCCGCATCTGCCCGCAGGACCGGCTGTGCGAAGGCTCCTGCACGCTGGAGCAATCCGGCTGGGAGACCGTCACCATCGGCTCGGTCGAGCGCTGGCTGGGCGATATGGCGTTCGAGAACGGCTGGGTCACACCGATCCGACCCCTGGTCGAGCGGGGGCAGTCGGTGGGGATCGTGGGCGCGGGTCCGGCGGGTCTGGCGGCCGCCGATCGCCTGCGGAGCGCCGGCTATGCCGTCACGGTCTATGATCGGCACGATCGGGCCGGCGGGCTGCTGATCTATGGCATCCCGGGCTTCAAGCTTGAAAAACACGTCGTCCAGCGCCGGGTCGACCGTCTGATCGACGGCGGCGTGGTGTTCGAGCTGGGCGTCGATATCGGCGGATCGGGCGAAGGCGATCTTTCCTTTGCCGAGGTGCGCTCGCGCCACGATGCCGTCCTGATCGCCACGGGCGTCTATCAGGCGCGTCGACTGACTGCGCCGGGCTGCGGGTCGCATGGGGTCGTTGCGGCCCTGGATTATCTGATCGCCTCGAACCGGACGGGGCTGGGCGATGTCGTCCCTGCGGTGGTCGACGGTTCGCTGAGTGCCCAGGGCAAGCGCGTCGTGGTGATCGGGGGCGGTGATACGGCCATGGACTGTGTCCGCACCGCGATCCGCCAGGGCGCGGCCTCGGTCGTCTGCCTGTATCGCCGCGATCGCGACAACATGCCCGGCAGTGCGCGCGAGGTCGCCAATGCCGAGGAAGAAGGCATCGTCTTCGAATGGCTGGCCTCGCCCCGCGCCGTCCTGGGCGGCGCGGGCGGCGTCACCGGCGTGCGCTCGATCCGCATGGCCCTGTCCGCGCAAGGGGCCGATGGCCGCTGGAGCGTCGAGGAAGTGCCGGGGGGCGAGTTCGATCGCCCCGCCGACATGGTGATCGAAGCCCTGGGCTTCGAGCCCGAAGACATCCCCGGTCGTTTCGTCTCGCCCGACCTGGCCCTGACCGATTGGCGCACAGTTCGGACGGCGGGCCGGACCAAGGCAACGACCCTGGAAGGGGTGTTTGCGGCAGGCGATATCGTGCGCGGTGCCTCGCTGGTCGTCTGGGCCGTGCGCGACGGCCAGGACGCTGCCGCCGAGATCGACGCCTGGCTGACGGCGCGTGCCCCATCCATTTCGGCGAGAGTTGCCGCATGACCTTCGACCATCAACAGTATCTGGCCGACCGACAGCGGCTGATCGATGCCCATGCCTATGACCCGGCGTCTGAGCGCGATGCCTGCGGGGTCGGCCTGGTGGCCGCCATCGACGGCCGGCCGCGCCGCGAGGTCGTGGAACTGGCGCTCAAGTCGCTGAAGGCCATCTGGCACCGCGGGGCCGTCGATGCGGACGGCAAGTCGGGCGACGGGGCTGGCATACTGATCGGCCTTCCGCGCGTCTTTTTCGAACAGCAGGTCCGCGATGCGGGGCATGAGCCGCGTCCCGGCCCGATCGCAGTCGGCATGGTCTTCCTGCCCCGCACCGACCTGGGAGCCCAGGAGCGTGCCCGCGTCGTGGTCGAGCGGGAGGTCATGGCCGCCGGCTTCTATCTGTATGGCTGGCGCCAAGTGCCGCACCGGCCCGAAATCCTGGGCGAACGGGCCGCCGCGACCCGGCCCGAAATCGAGCAGATCATGCTCAGCGCCCCCGAAGGCCTGGATGGCGAGGACCTGGAGCGGGCCCTGTATCTGCTGCGCCGCAAGATCGAGGCGCGGGCCAAGGCGGCGGGGCTGTCGCCCTTCTACATCTGCTCGCTGTCGGCACGCTCGGTCATCTACAAGGGGATGATGCTGGCCGAGGCGCTGGGCGAGTTCTACCCCGACCTGACCGATGCGCGGGTCGAGGCCAATGTCGCCTTGTTCCATCAGCGGTATTCGACCAACACCTTCCCCGAATGGCGCCTGGCCCAGCCGTTCCGCATGCTGGCGCACAACGGCGAGATCAACACTCTGCGCGGCAATGCCAACTGGATGCGCAGTCACGAGATCCGCATGACGGCGGCTGCGTTCGGGGCAGACGACGCCACGGTCAAGCCGGTCATCCAGGCCGAGGGCTCCGATTCCGCTGCTCTGGACAATGTGTTCGAGGTTCTGGTGCGCGCCGGCCGCCCGGCTCCGATGGTCAAGGCGCTGCTGATCCCGGAGGCCCCCATCGCGGGGCTGATCTCGGACGATCACCGCGCTCTCTATGCCTATTGCAATGCGGTGATGGAGCCGTGGGACGGACCCGCCGCCATCTGTGCCACCGACGGCCGCTGGGTCGTGGCGGGCAAGGACCGCAACGGCCTGCGACCTCTGCGTGTCGCTGAGACGACCGATGGACTGCTGATCTGCGGGTCCGAGGTCGGCATGACCGGGATCGCCGACGATCGCGTCGCACGCCGGATGCACATCGGTCCGGGGCGGATGATCTCAATCGATCTGGAAGCGGGCGTCCTCTATGACGAGACCCAGACCATCGATCGTCTGGCGGGCGAGCACCCGTATCGGGAATGGCTGTCCAACATGGTCGAGCTGGAGCCTGTGGTGGGCCCCGGTGACGAACCGCGCCGCCTGTCCGGTGAAGCGCTGACCCGGTTTCAGGCCGCCGTCGGCTGGACCCAGGAAGACATCGACACCCTGCTGGATCCGATGGCCGTGGACGGCAAGGAGGCCGTGGGCTCGATGGGCGATGACGCCCCGCCTGCGGTCCTGTCGCATCAGGATCGCCCGTTCAGCCACTATTTCCGCCAGGCCTTTGCCCAGGTCACCAATCCGCCGATCGATTCCCTGCGCGAAGCCGGGGCGATGTCCCTGCGGACCCGGTTCAAGAACCTGGGCAACATTCTGGCTCAGGACGAGACCCAGACGCGGGTTTTCGTGCTGGACAGCCCGGTCCTGACCACCGGCATGTACGAGCGGATGCTGGAGGCGGTCGGCGCGGGCGCGACGACGGTGATCGACTGCACCTTCGTGCACGAGCCTGACGCTGCGCCCGGAGCAGCGTTGAAGGCCGCGCTGGACCGCATCCGCGACGAGGCTGTCGCTGCGGCGCGCGGCGGGGCCGCCCTGATCGTTCTGACCGATGAATGGGCCGGGGCAGGGCGACCGCTGATCCCGATGATCCTGGCCACGGCCGGGGTTCATGCCCGGCTGGTGGACGAGGGGCTGCGGGCCCTGTCGTCGATCGTGGTCCGTTCGGCCGAGGCGATCGACGCCCATGCCTTTGCTGTCCTGGTCGGATGCGGTGCAACGGCGGTCAATGCCTGGCTGGCACAGGAGACCTTCCTGGAGCGTCTGGATGCGGGTCGCTATCCGGGCATGACGCTGCGGGACGCCTGCCTGAACCACAAGGGCGCGGTCGAGGCCGGGCTGATGAAGATCCTGGCCAAGAAGGGCATCTCGGTCATCTCGGCCTATCGCGGGGGCTATGAGTTCGAAGCCCTGGGCCTCAGCCGGGCCCTGGCGGCCGAGTTCTTCCCCGGCATGACGTCGCGGATTTCCGGCGTCGGCTTGGCAGGCATCGAGGCCCAGGCGGTCCGCAAGGCCGAGCGCGGCTTCAACCCGCCCAAGCCGGCCCTGCGGATCGGGGGCGCACACCGCATCCGCGCCGGCGAGGAAAGCCACGGCTGGGACGCCGAGATGATCCACCGGATCCAGGATGCGACCACCCGCGGCGACTATGGCCGCTACAAATCCTATTCCCGGCGCGCCCGCGAACAGCCGTCCAACGCCCTGCGCGACCTGCTGGACTTCCGTGAGGCCCTGCCCATCCCGGTCGAGGACGTCGAAAGCGTCAATGAGATCAGGAAGCGGTTTGTCACGCCCGGCATGTCGCTGGGGGCGCTGAGCCCCGAGGCGCACGAGACGCTGAACATCGCCATGAACCGTATCGGTGCCCGGTCGGTCTCGGGCGAGGGGGGCGAGGATCCGGAACGCTATGTCACCCGCGCCAATGGCGACAATCCGAACTCTGCGGTCAAGCAGATCGCCTCTGGCCGGTTCGGCGTCACCGCCGAATATCTGAACCAGTGCCGCGAGATCGAGATCAAGGTCGCCCAGGGGGCCAAGCCCGGCGAGGGCGGTCAGCTGCCCGGCTTCAAGGTCACCGAATTCATTGCCCGGATGCGTCACTCGACGCCGGGTGTCGGCCTGATCAGCCCGCCGCCGCACCACGACATCTATTCGATCGAGGACCTGGCCCAGCTGATCTACGATCTGAAGTCGATCAACCCGGATGCGCGCGTGACGGTCAAGCTGGTCGCCTCATCGGGCATCGGCGCGATCGCGGCGGGGGTGGCCAAGGCCAAGGCCGACACCATCCTGGTGGCGGGCCACAACGGCGGCACGGGGGCCTCGGCCGTCGCCTCGATCAAGCATGCGGGCATGCCTTGGGAGATGGGCCTGACCGAGGCGCATCAAGTTCTCAGCCTGAACGGCCTGCGCGGTCACGTCCGGCTGAGGACGGACGGCGGCATCCGCACCGGCCGCGATGTGGTCATTGCCGCCCTGCTGGGGGCCGAGGAGTTCGGCATCGGCACGGCCTCGCTGGTGGCGGTCGGCTGCCTGATGGTGCGTCAATGCCATTCCAACACCTGCCCCGTCGGCGTCTGTGTTCAGGACGAACGGCTGCGCGCCATGTTCACCGGCACGGCGGACAAGGTGGTGAACCTGTTCACCTTCATCGCCGAGGAGACGCGCGAGATCCTGGCAAGCCTGGGCCTGAGGTCGCTGGACGAGGCGGTGGGCCGCACAGACCTGCTGCGGCAGGTGTCTCGCGGCGGCGATCATCTGGATGATCTGGATCTGAACCCGCTGCTGGTCCGCGTCGGTGGAGCGGCCGATCTGAAGCCGGCCGATGCACCGCGCAATGCCGTGCCGGACTCACTGGACGGCCAAATCCTACGCGACGCCGCCCCCTTCCTGGAGCGGCGCGAGAAGATGCAGCTGACCTATGCGGTGATGAACACCCAGCGGGCCATCGGCACGCGGTTGTCGTCGCATATCGTGCGGACCTATGGCTCGGACCTGCCGGACGGTCACCTGACGCTGAACCTGCGCGGGGCGGCGGGTCAGTCGATGGCGGCCTGGGGCATGAAGGGGCTGAAGATCGTCTTGGACGGCGAGGCCAACGACTATGTCGGCAAGGGTCTGTCGGGGGCTCAGATCGTGGTCCGCCCGCCCGCATGGGTTCAGGGGCAGGCCCTGATCGGCAACACCTGCCTGTACGGCGCGACCTCCGGGGCCCTGTTCGCGGCGGGGGCGGCGGGCGAGCGGTTCGCGGTCCGCAACTCGGGCGTCACGGCGGTGGTCGAGGGCTGCGGTGCCCACGGCTGTGAATACATGACCGGCGGCGTGGTGGTGGTCTTGGGCAAGACCGGCTGGAATTTCGGGGCCGGCATGTCGGGCGGCGAGGCCTTCGTCTGGGACCCGTCATCGACGGCGGTTGCCCATCTGAATGCGGGATCGGTCGTGGCCGGTCGGGTGATGGGCGAGGCGGGCGACCGCCTGCGGGCCCTGGTCGAACGCCATGCGGCCGAGACCGGCTCACCCCTGGCGCGGCGCCTGCTGGAGGGCTGGGCCGCAGCACTGCTCAACTTCCGTCACGTACTGCCGCTGGAAGAACCCTCGGCCCAGGTCGCACGGCGCGCCTGAAACGAAAAGACCGGGCTGGATCGCTCCAGCCCGGCCTCACATCCTCAGCATGGCTAGCCGTTCAGGATGCAAGCGTAATGTCGCCTCCGACAGAACTGCCGTTCTCTGCTTCGGTGGCAGCGGTGAGATCGATTTGCGGCGCGGACCATTCCAGCTTGCCCGCGTCATTTTCGGTGTGATCGTTCATGGAATTATCCCCTGATAGTGGTCGGCGTTCTACTCGTCGCCGACTAACAAAAGTCAGCTGGCGGCGTTGGAGTCGGCATTGGTAGAGCCACCACCTTCTGCATCGTTGCCCTGCATGACGTCGATCTCAGGTGCCGTCCATTCCGGCTTGTCGGCGTCGTTCGTGATGGTCCGTTTGGTCATCGCACATCTCCACTCTTTGATTGCAACCGTACACTGCGCACGACGCTGACAGAGCGGTGAAGTCGACTCAAGCGGCCCTGCTCAACTTCCGTCACATCCTGCGGTGGAAGAACCCTCGGCTCAGGTCGCACGGCGCGCCTGACATGAAAAGACCGGGCTGGATCGCTCCAGCCCGGTCTGAACGGTCATTGTTCTTGAGCTTCGTCAGGAACCCACAAACGTGGCGTCTGAACCATCGACCGTGCCGACTTCAGCGCCGGCGACCTGTGAGATGTCGATTTTGGGCGCGGACCATTCCAGCTTGCCCTCGTATGCTTCGGCGTGATTGTCGTTCATGGACTTATCCCCTTGATAGTGGTGGCGTATGAGTCTTCGCAGCAGCGTTTGCAGAATGCTGACAAGCTACGCAAGATCGTCGCAATAGAGTCGGCTCAAAAATCGGCAATTTCAGCCAGCCTAGGCCGCCGGAAACCGCGCCAGTTCCGTGAAGTCCGAAGCGTTCTCGCAGCCCACGACCGGTCGGTCGCCGCTCTTGACCCAGGTGTGGGCGATGAAGCCCTTTTCCGGGTCCTTGGCCACGCCATAGAACAGGGTGGTGGCCACGCCACGTCGGCGCAGCATCCACTGGGCCGACAGGGCCTGTTCGAAACACATGGAACGCCACGGCACGACCTTGGCCCACAACCGTACGGCCCATCGGACCCGCCGCACAGCAGGCAGCGGGTCGGCGGGCACGCGCTGGGGCGGGGGCTGGCGGCTGGACCAGGCGGCAATCCGCTTGAACGGCACAAAGGCGACCGCTGCCGCCGCCGCGATCGACAGCACAAAGGCCTCGGCCAGCAGCATCAGCCGCCGGAACTTACGCACGAGACTGTTCATCGCCGTCCGATCAGCGCGCGCCCATGGCGCATCAGCCAAAGCGGCACCCGCAGCGGCAGATAGAGGAAACTCAGCGCCGGGGGCAGGCCCAGCTTGATCCGGTCGTCCGGCGAGTTCATCCGCCGGGCCAGCTCGCGTTTCAGATGGCCGGCACCGGGCATCAGGAACAGCTGCGCCAGCTTGATCCGCACGACAGGAAGCGAATAGGGCAGAGGCAGTTCCACCGCCCCCTGACCGTAGTTCAAACAGGCCAGGGCGTTGTCGGCCAGGGCTTGAGCGATCCGATCCCGCTTCAGAACATCAGCGAGCGACGGCGACACCTCCAACCCATAGAGCCGCTGGCAAAGGATCAGCCCCATGGCCGGGGCGCGGCCAGCCCCCATGGCCACGGCCGCCTCGTATAGATGCTCGACGACGTCCTGTGAGCGATGAGACAGGAAGGCGTTCAGGTCCGCCGACCACTTCAGACGGTTCCAGGCATGGGCCGATCCGTGCACGCACAGATAGGCGAACAGCGCCGGGTCCGGCAGGGTTCGTACCGGGACACCGCCCAGGCCGACGGTCCGAACCGCATCGGCCACATCGATCCCTGGCAGAACCCAGGCCTGATCCAGTAGCCGCCAGTGCAGGTCGACCATATGGCCGGTGACGCCGTGGACGAAGGCGGCCTCCTTGTGATGCTCGATCAGGACCAGGAAGCGCGCCGCATCCAGATCGGCCGGAAGCGTCATGCGATAGCCCCGGCTCTCCAGCAGGGCGCGGACCTCGACTGCCGCCTCTGGCGTCGTCAGCAGGTCGATATCGTGAGACTTCTTGATGCCCGCGTCGCCATAGGCCAGGGCCGCCAGGCTTGCGCCCTTGACGAAGGCGCAGGGCAGGCCCGCCGCATCGCACGCTTTCTGAAGCTGGGCCGTCTCGGCGGCCATGGCCAGCGATCGATGGGTTTCGCGAACGGCGATGGGCTTCAACCTTGCCGCCACGGCTTCGGGCAATGCGACCCCGGCCTGTCGCAGGCCGTCCAGGGCCAATGCCGTGATCCGGTGCCGGGCCAGGACGCGCGCGAAGCGGGGCCAGTCGATTCCTTCGGCAGCCGCAATCACCGCCGCGTTTCGCTGCGCGGAGGGCGGTCGACGACAGCAGGCAGCCGCCAGAGCCAGTTCAGCCGAGATCCCACTCATGCCGCGGAACCCAGAGGGACGGTTCCTTCGCGCCTGTCGCTGGTGACCCGACCCTCAATGACGGTGACGATCCGCTCGCACAGGGACAGGGTTTCGGCCCGGTGGGCGATCATGACGATGGTCGGACGGGGGGTCTGCTCAAGAAGTCGCAGCAGCACGGCCCGCTCGCCCGCGACGTCGATCGCGCTGGTCGCCTCGTCCAGGATCATCAGCGACGGTCGGCGCAGGATCGCCCGGGCCAGGGCCAGTCGCTGGCGTTCGCCGCCCGAGATCAGGGCCCCGTTCTCGCCCACGACTGTGTCGAGGCCCTGGGGCAGGCGGGCGATCAGGGGATCGGCTCCGACCAGGGACAGGGCATGGCGGATCGCGGCCTCGTCGATATCGGACCCGACCCAGCTCAGATTCGCCCGGACCGTGTCGTTGAACAGCACCGGGTCTTGGGCGACATAGGCCACGCGGTCACGCCACGCCGGAGCAAGGTCGGCGGTCAGCGCCCGCCCTCCGATACTGACCGTGCCCGACTGAGGGGACAGAAGCCCGGCCAGTATGTCGGCCAGGGTCGTCTTGCCCGCGCCCGACGCGCCGGACAGGCCGATGATTTCGCCCGGCTCGATCTTCAGGCTGATGCCATGTACGCCGCCCGACGCCTCACCATCGTCCGTCCGGTGACGATAGACGACAGTGTCCAGCACGACGGTGCCCGTCGGGGGTGTGACGGATACCGGCCCCGATTGCTCGGCCCGGGCGTGCCCGAGATCGTGCTCCAGCGACTTCAGCGCCTCCCAGGCCGGAAGGCTGTAGGCGATCTGCTGAAGACCGTTCTGCAGGGTCGCGGCCGGCCCGCTGATCCGCGCCAGCACCAGAAGCAGGGCAATCAGCACCGGGGCCGACAGTCCCAGCACCGCATAGCCGATCAACAGGACCGCAGCCCCAACCCCGGCCCCCAGCAGGGCCCAGACCCCGCGCATCAGGGTCTGCTGCCCCATGAAGGTAATCTGCCGCTCCGCCGAGGTCGCAAGGTCCCGTTCGAAGCCGGCGACGAACCGGCCCTGAAGGTTCTGGCTCATGGCCATTTTCATGCCGCCCAGGAACCGCCCAAGGCTGGTCATCACCGCCATGTTCGACTGCGACACCTGGGTCCCGGCCCCCAGTGCGCGCTTCAGCAGCAATGAAAGCAGCAGGGCGCCGAGCGCCATCAGGCCGACGGCCAGGGCGGCCAGGGGGGGCGACAGCAGAAAGGCCAGCACGATCTGAATTGACAGCATGAACAGGGCGACGCTGCCCTGCATCAGGAAATGGACGCCCGCGCCGCAGCGCTGAATATCGGCCGAAAGGATGTGCGTGACACGGGCATGCCCCAGCCGCGTCAGGCTTTCCCACCGGGCTGCCGCCAGGCCCCGCGCGATCATCCGGCGGTGGCTTTCGACAAATCCGATCTGCAAGGCTGCCAGAAGGGTATCGCGCCGCCACAGGACTGCCAGCCTCAGAACCATGATGACGGCAAAGGCCAGAAGGATCAGAGCCAGGCTCTGGCCGGGCTCCAGTCCCGTCAGCGGATTGGGCAGGCCATCGGGCCAGGGCAGGGCATCGCTGCCGTTCATCAGCGTGGCCAGCAGTGGGATCAGCAGTACGATGCCGAACCCTTCCAGCAAGGCGCCGAGGGCCACAAAGACGGTCGCCCCGATCGCACGTCGCCCGGCATAGTCCGCCACGCCGCGCGCGAACGCCGCGCACCGCGCCAAAAGCTGAATCATGCCCGAACCCATGACCGGCAGCTTAGCAAGCCGGTCGCGGCCTGACCATCTGACGATAGGGTTCGCCGTCATCGACGGGCACAAAGCCCAGCCGGCGATAAAGGGCCTGCGCCCGATTGGTGGTCAGGACGCTCAAGCTGACGGTGCAAGCTTGTGCATCGGCCTGCTCGCAGATCCCGGCCAGGACCTTGGAGCCCAGCCCTCGGCCCCGCGCCTGAGACATCAGGCTGATGTCCACGATCCGATGGTCGGACGATGTGCGCGACACAAGCAGGTATCCCACCGCCAGGCCGTCCTGCTCCACGATAGAGTGTTCAGCGTTCGGATGGCTCAGCGCATGGGCGCGGGCCTGAATACGCCACTGATCGGCCAGGAAGGCCGCCAAAATCTCTGGCGGCCAACCCATTTGCGCGAACTCGGCGGCCCGGACGTCGCAATACAGAGCCTGAAGGAAAGGCTCGTCGCCCGGGCCGGCTGGACGCAGGGTCCATGATCCTGCGTCCATGGTCATGGGGCCATATTCACGAAGCCGGGACGGGATAATAGCCGTCCAGGCAGATGCAGAAGTTCAGGACCTGGATCGGCTGGACGTTGTTGTGCGCCTCTCCATTGCCCTGCACACCGATCGCGGCGGAATTCAGCGCCGTATCCAGGCCGCCCGTCGACGAAAAATTCTCGGCGACGGAAGCCCCCGTGCCATTGGGCACCATGACGCGCGACAGGGCGGTGGTCGTGCCTGGCCCTGAGGCCATATTGGGATAGGTGGCGTTGTTTGCGGTCAGGCCGTGGTTGTGCACCGGCATCTGAGACGTTGTCAGAGCCACCGTGGGGGCACCTGTGCTGGTTGCCAGGGTTCGCGGCGTCAGGCCCGGTCCGGTGCCCGATCCCATCGGCGCACGGCCCAACAGGTTCGGCAGGGCGAAGGTCTGATTGACGGTGCCGCCGTACAGATTGCCGATGATGGAATAGAGGGCCTGATACTGATTGACGTTGCGAAGCGAGCCGTCGCAGAGGGCCCAGTTCTGGGGCGGAAAATTGAATCCGAAGGCGCGGATTTCACCGGTGTAGGCATCCATGGTCGCACTCCTCAGGGCTGAACGGGATACAGGCCGTTGGTGGCCATCATGAAAGTCACCACACTGGTCGGCATCAGATTGCTGTGGGGCTGACCACCGCCCTGATTGCCGATCGTGGGGTCTTCCAGCGTCAGATTGGTGATCGGGGCGGTGGGGGCGAAATAGGCCCGGGCGGGGTCCGCGGGATCCGCATGCAGCAGGCCGGGGCCGGGCGTCACCGAAGTCGCCACGGCGGTCGTGGCGTTGAGGGTATGGGTGTGAGCAGGCATCTGGGCCTCGGTCAGGGCGACGGTCTCGGTGCCCAGCATCTGGCCTCGGTTGCGCATCGTCAGGCCCGGGCCCTGACCCTGGCCCATCGGCAGCCGTCCCCTCAGGTCCGGGATGCCGAAGGTGGTGGTGCCATTGCCGCCCCATGTGGTGCCAAGCAGGGCGTAGAGGATCTGATAGTCGTTGATGTTCAGCGTCCGGCCATCGCACGGCACCCAGCCTTCCGGCACATTGGGGCCTGCGAACATGCGGATTTCGCCAGCATAATAGTCCATCGGGATATCCCTTCAGAAGCGGCTATTGCCGGGGCGGATAAAGGCCGGTCAGGGCGATGCAGTAGTTGATGACCGTGCTGGGCTGGATGTTCGGATGGGCGGCACCCCCGCCTTTCGTTCCCACCGAGGACGCCAGCAGCGGCTGGAGCGTGCCTGGCGCGGCGTACAGGGGGCGCTGCTGCGGCGGGGTCAGGTCGTCCTGATTGACCGTGGCGATGGCATTGCCGTTGGCATTGCCGGTGTTGCCCACCGCGGTGGTGGCATTCAGCGCATGCTGGTGCGCAGGAAGCTGGCCGAGCGTCAGGGCGACGTTCTCCGACCCCGTCTTGGCCCCCAGCGCATAGGTGGCGCCCGCCGCCGAGCCCACATCGACGGGCACACGGCCTCTCAGGTCAGGCAAGGCAAAGGTCTGGGGGTAGGTCCCGCCATAGGCATTGCCCAGAAGGGAGAACAGTGCGGCGTACTGGCCGGTCTGAAGAACCGTCCCATCCGCCAGATGCCAGCCTTGGGGGACCTGACCGAAGGCAAAGGCACGTATCTCGCCGACGAAATAATCGGACATTCGATGGAGCTCCGACAGGAGGGAACAGGCGCGAGGCGCACCCTGTCGAACCGGCGGCACCCCTCCCTGCGCCACCCGCCCGTAAGCAGACAACTGAAGGATACATCCAAAGATTGTATATGCAACCGAAAATAGTACCGGATTATCGGTGCCCGTTTGCCTTTTTGCGGAATCTTTGGCACCTTCGAACGATTGCGGCTCTCGCTGAATCCCTTCTTTGGAGACTATCCATGATGCCGACTGTTACGTCCGAAACCCCGGCCTCTGCCACCGAAGGTCGTCTGGCCTGGACCGCTCCGACGATCGATATCCAGGCTGCTGGCAAAGCTGAAGTTGGCACCTTCGGTCAAACCGACGGTACTGGCACATCCTGAGTTCGGCTCTGGACAGTCCTTCAGAGGTCAAAGAAAGAGGCCGCGTATCCGAGGAGGTACGCGGCCTTTTCATTGCGATCGGATGGCCACGGCCTCAGTCAGGCCGGGGGTAGAGGCCCTCCGCGCATATGCAGTACCGGATAGCGAGGACAGGCTGGACGTTGTTGTGACTTTCGCCGCCCAGATTGCTGCCCACGGCGTCCGCCGACAGGGTCGTGTCCACGGAGCCGACAGAGGAGAAGTTCTCGGCGACAGACGTGGCTGTACCGTTCGGGACTATGACGCGAGACAGACTTGTCGTTGATTGCGGAACATCGGTCATTGCCGAATAGGCACCGCTATTGGCGACAACCTCATGCGTGTGCGGCGGGATCTGATCCGTCGTCAGGGCGACTTGGCCCTTGCCGGACTTGCGGGCCAGAGGGGCGTTGGTCAGGCCGGGGCCCTGGCCTTCGCCCATCGGGGCCCGCCCATTGAGATCGGGCAGACCGATGGTTCGCACACCATCGCCGCCGTACAGGGTGCCGATCAGGCTCGCCAAAGCCGGATAGGTGGCGACGGCCACGGTCCCACCGTCGCAAGGCAGCCAGCCCGCCGGGACAACATCGAACGGGAAGGCCCGGATCTCTGCGGTATAGGCGTCCATTCGCGCTCAGTCCTTTTCAGCCGGATAGAAGCCGTCGGTCGCGATCATGAAGTTGATCACCGTCGTCGGCATCATGTTGTCGTGGGCCTGACCACCGCCGACGGGGTCCAGCGTCTTGCTGTCCAGGATTAGATCGTTGACCGGGGGTGTCGGAGCGAAATAGGCCCTGGCCGGTGACCTCACCGCCGCATGCATCAGGTTCGGCTGCGGTGTCACGGAGGTGGCCGGCCGGATGGTTGCCCTCAGACTGTGATGATGGGAACCCAGCCCGTCAGGCGTCACGGTGACGGTCTCGGTGCCCGGCCTCTCGGCCAAGTTGCGCGGGGTCAGGCCGGGGCTGTGACCCTGGCCCATCGGCACCCGACCGCGCATATCCGGCAATGCGAAATTGGTCCTGCCGTCTCCGCCCCAGTTGGTGGCGAGAAGCGAATACAGGGCTGGATAGTCGCGGATCAGCAGCGTCTGACCCTTGCAGAACAGCCAGCCCTTGGGCGGGACCGGACCGGCGAACAGCCGGATTTCACCCAGATAGCAGTCGATATCCATCCATTTGTCAGACAACGGCGACCTCCTCGGTCTTGGCTGTCCCCGACAGCGGCGGGACGCCCTCCATGGCTATGCAGTAGCGGAGGACCAATGAGGGCTGGATGTTGTCATGAGCGCCACCGCCCCCGGCATTGCGGATGCTGGTCTTCAGCAGCGGCTGTTCGGCGGCCCCTGCCGGTCCATAGAGCGGATGCTTTCCGGGCGGGGACAGATCGTCGTGATTGACCGTGGCAATCAGATTGTCCTTGGCCGCGCCCGTATTGCCGACGTCTGTCGTCGCTCGCAGGGCGTGGGTGTGCGTCGGAACCTGATACTCGCTGAGGTAAACGGCCTCTTCGCCCGCCTTTTCCCCAAGGCTGTAGGCGTGGCCGTCGGATGAGCCGATGCCGACCGGCGTGCGCCCCCTCAGATCAGGCAGGGCAAACTCGCTGATGCCATTGCCGCCGTAGCGATTGCGCAGCAGGGCAAAGAGGGGCGGGTAGTCCTGAATCCGCAGCAGAGCACCGTCACACACCCGCCATCCGGCGGGCACGCGGTCGTAGGGAAAAGCCCGGATCTCCCCCAGAAAGCACGGGACGTCGATATTGCGCTGGCCTGCCAAGGGTGTGTCTCGCAGAGGCGGGGTTGAACGGAAAGTCATCGTTCGACACGAGCCGCGCCTCCCAGGCGGCACGCCGACTAGCTTGGCTTCAGGCTTGGGTGAGTCGCATCGGCGTGCAAACATCGGGCGGTCTGGCGGCGGTCCCTTCCGTGGCATGACTTTTCCGCTGCTGGTCTGCTAGACAGCGGGCAGATTTGCGCCGGCCTAGTCTCCGGGCAGGACACGGGGAGCGACAGCGACACCATGGGCATTTGCGGCCGCGTCAACCTGGATCCCTCTGCGCCCACGCCCATCGACCGGCCCCTCGCTTCGATCACCATCACCGATCCGCGGTCGCGCGATGTCTGGTATGGACCCGGCGTAACCCTGGCCAGTGTCGACGAGGCCTCCACAGCCGTGGGGCCGGGTGACAGGGCCGCAGTCTTCGACGGGCGGATCGACAACCGCGATGATCTTCGCCGCGCCCTGGGCATCGACGATCTGCACCGGCGCAGCACTGCCGACATCGCACTGCTGGCATTCGAGGCCTGGGGCGATGATTTCTGCGACCGGATTATCGGCGATTTTGCCTGCGCCATCTGGGACGGTCAGCGCCGTCGCCTGGTGATGGCCACCGACCCCGCCGCCCTGCGGACGCTCTACTACTGGACCGGGCCAAACGAGATCCGCTTCGCCAACGAACAGCGCGGCCTGTGGGCCGACGGCGACGTGCCCCGCCAGATCGACGAAGAGGCGCTGGCCGCCTGGCTCTGTCTGATCCCGCGTCCGCCCCACACCAGCTTCTTCAAGGACATCTTCAGTGTTCCGCCCGGTGCCCGTTCGATCTGGGAAGGCAACGCCGTCCGCACCGAGACCTGGTGGAAGCCGGAGAACCTTCCGTATCTGAACCTGGCGACCGAGGCGGAGTATGAGGAGGCGATGCGCGCCGCCCTGATCGAGGCCGTCGCCTGCCGGATCGGCGACGGCGAACGCATCGGATCCATGCTCAGCGGGGGACTGGACAGTTCCACCGTCACCGCGCTGGCGGCCCGGCACCTGGCCGAACAGGGCCGTGGTCTGACGTCCTTCACAGCGACCCCGGTGCATAAGGCCAAGGTCTCGCCGAAACGGTTCGCCGACGAATGGGATCACGCCGCCGCCCTGGCCGCCATGTATCCGAACATCGACCACGTTCGGGTCCCGAACGAGGGCGAGACGATCGTCGATGCCCTGGAAAGCCGAGAGGCGGGCATGGACTGGCCGCTGTTGAACCCCACCAACATGGTCTGGATCAACGGTATCCACAAAGCCTGCCGCGATCGCAGGCTGAACGTGCTGCTGGCCGGCAGCATGGGCAATCTGACCATGAGCTGGACCGGTGCCGAACTTCTGACCCAGCGGTTGAAGGCCATGGACATGGTCGGAGCCGCCCGCGTGGCCCTGGATCAGAACCGTCACGGCGGCATGAATTGGACGACGATTGCGGCCAATGTCGGGGACAGCTTCCTTCCGGTGCCGCTGATGAAACGTGTGCGCCGGCTCTTCGACAAGAGCCGCCCGGAGCTGGAAACCTATTCGGCGATTGATTCCGAATTCCTGGTCGCATCGGGCCTGGACGAGCATGCGCGCAAGGTCGCCGGCAGTATGCGGAACCTGGCGGTCGGCGACAGCCGGGCCATAAGGCTGCTGGCCTTGTCACGCTCCAGCCACCGCGGGACCATGCACACCGGGACTCTGCGTCGCTATGGCGTGGACCAGCGTGATCCCACGTCCGATCGTCGTGTCGTCGAACTGTCCCTGTCCATTCCCGAGCATCAGTTCCAGCGCCGGGGAGTGCAGCGGGCCCTGCTGCGTGACACCATGCGCGGTATGCTGCCCGAGGTGATCCGCACCGAACAGCGCCGGGGGCTTCAGGCGGCGGACTGGCGCCATGGCTTCGACAAGGCGATGCCCCAGCTGATTTCTGACGTCGAACGCCTGCGACACAGCCCCCTGGCGTCTCGCGCCCTGGACCTGGACCGGATGAGCGCGCTTCTGGAAAAATGGCCCGGGCCGGGTGAGGATTCGCGGGTCGGGGAGCACGACTACAAACTGGTCATCGGCCGCGCGGTGGCCGCCGGCCGTTTCGTGCGACGGATTGAGGGCGGCAACGCCTGAGGTTCGGACTGTTGCGGTGCCATGGCCTGAAAGATGGCGCGGCTGACCCTTGCGGTCGGTCAGTCCAGATAGCCTAGGCGCTGCATCACCACGCGGTGGTCGGTTTCGATCCGGGCCGCCAGTTCAGGGGACAGTCGCTCGCGCCAACCGCCGATCCGACCTTGGCGAAAAAAGGGGGCGTCCGACTGGGTCAGGCGCTCCCGAAATCCCGATTTTGCTTCCTGCTCGGCCAGTTGATCAAAAGAGGTCGCCGAGATCGCGCGGGCGATGACGCCGTCGTCGGCATCCAGGCCTAGAAACCGCACCACCCCGGTAAAGGTTGGAATCGGATCGGTCAGCATGTCCTCGTAGTGAACCAGAAGCCGGTTCAACCGTGCATCATCCAGCCAGCTTTCGACATGGCGGCTCCAGCTGGACACATACTGGTGAACCTGGGTGTTCAGCCGCTGCTGGGCCTGGCCGATGCCATAGTTCGGGTCGGCCATACGGGCGACCACATCCTCGATGGTCTTGCCGAAATGGTGGGTGTTGGACACCGCCACATCGCGCGGGTCGCGCACGATATAGACCACCCGGTCGATCACATCGACGGGATAGGCGGGTTCCTCAGCATGGGGCGCCGTCAGATTGGCATCGTGGACTTTGAGGGCGGCCTCGCCCAGGGCCGCGAAATGGCGGCTGACGTGCGCGCGAATTCGGGCCACTTCTTCAACGGTCAGGTCCGACGAGTTTTCCTCGATTGCCGCATCCACCTTGCCGCGTGCCGACAACTGGGCGACGTCAGACAGGTCTGTGTTGATGTCGGGTGCCTCGCCACCCCGGTTCACGCTGGCCAGAAAGGCCCGCATCCAGGTGTTGCCTGACTTGGGATAGGAGGCGATCAGGGTCAGGCCGCTCATTGACCGACGATGCCCTCCACCTGCTGCAGCCAGGTGTCGATCGCCTTCAGATCGAACGGACGAACCAGACGATAGACCGGAACGGTCGATGCGATCCGGGCCTGAGCCGCGAGCAGGGCAGGGCGACGGCCCATGGCCTGGCCGACTCGAGGGCGAAACACTTCGCTGCTGATCGTGGAGATGATCTCGACCGGCCGTTCCAGCCGGGTGATCTGTTCGTCCAGTCCGGGAGCCGCTTTCTGCAGCATGAAGATGGCTGCGAGGGGGGTGGCGGCGGCGGCGAATTCCTCATGGTGCCGATAGTGGAATTTGCTCATGCCGGGGCGATTGCGTTCCAACCCCTCGCTGTCGATCCCCACGGAGCTCAGACTGTCCTGCCACAGCTTCAACCTTGGAAAGGCAGGATAGATGATGGGCGTGCCCGAGCCGGTAGCATCGATCGCGGTGATGTCATCGGCCAGCAGGGGGTGGCCGCGCTTGGCCAGGCTGACGGCCGTTGTCGACTTGCCCGCGCCGGACGGTCCGGAAAAGGCCACGGCCTTTCCGTTGATCGACACGCAGGAGGCGTGAAACGGAAACAGCCCACGCCGATGGCACAGATAGCCCAGCACTGATCCCAGCAGGAAAAGGCGAACCTCGGCCTCGCTGGCCTCCGGATTGACCGACAGGACCACCTCGTCCGGGCCGGTCATATGATAGCTGGCCACGCCCGGATGGATCAGCAGGCATGTCCCGTCCCGGCTGACCTGAACGAACGGCGTCCGCTCGATGACGTCATCCAGTTCGGTCGGCGTCTCGCCGAACCGGAACACCACGTCCGGCGCAATATCGGGGCCCGTCCAGGGGGCCAATTCCGGCAGGTCCAGTTCCGAACGCACCCGCCATCCGCACAGATAGCCGTCGGTCATGCTGCGGCGATCATTTTCTGATCGAACAACTGGTTCAGGAACTTCAGCACGTCGGCCTGGATGACATCCGCTTCGGCGGCATAGTCGCGGGCCAGCTCTTCGCAGATGTCGGAAACGACCGCGGGAGTCTCGATCCGATCCCAGATACGGGCTCCGATCGCGTCCAGGCCGACATAGACGCCCTGGTCCATGTCCAGCAGCACCAGATTGTCCCCGACCGAGGCTTTCAGAAATCCTTCCAGCCGGCTCACCCGATCATTCAGCGCAACCGCCATCGAATCCCCACATCGTCACTACAATCGCGGAGAAGCCTGTATCGGCCCGCGGCGCACAGGTCCACCACCTGCCACGTCTGTCAGGCCGAACGGCGGGCTCTTGAGGGTTTCGATGCGGCGCCGGCGGTCAGATCGGACTGAGCGGGTGTACGCACCTGCTCCAGCAGGGCGGCCAACGGCATCGGGCGACCGATCAGATAGCCCTGGGCGATGTCGCACCCCATGCCACGCAACAGGGCCAGGGCGGTGGGGGTTTCGACGCCCTCGGCCGTGACCTTCAGACCCAGGCTGTGGGCAAGGTCGATGGTTGATTTCACCAACAGGGCGTCGCGCGCGCTCTCGTCCAGCGACAGGATGAAGGCCTTGTCGATCTTCAGTTCGTCCGCGCGGATCTGCTTCAGATAGGCCAGGGACGACAGGCCCGAGCCATAGTCATCGATCGATACGGCGATACCGGCCGCCGTGAAGCGGTCGATGATGGCCAAGGCCTTTTCGGGGTTTTCCATCACCGCCGTCTCGGTGATCTCGAAACAAAGCTCCGCGCCCGATGTGGTCACCTGGTCAAGGGCAAAGGCGGCGAAGTCGCTGTCCGACAGCAGGCGGCCCGAGATGTTGACCGAGATCATCATCGGGTGACCAGCCTGAGACATCAGCGCCTGGTCCGCGATCGCCCGCTTGATGATCCATTCGGTCAGCGGGCGGATGTGGCCGGTTTCCTCGGCCATGCCGATGAACAGATCAGGCGAGACGAAACCTCGGCGCGGGTGCGTCCAACGGGCCAGGGCCTCGACGCCGGTGATGCGGTCCTCGCGCAGGTCGTATTTGGGCTGATAGGCCAGGCTGAACTCACCGTTCCGCATGGCCGCCATCAGGTCACTGATCAGGGACAGATTGCCGCCCGGATCGCCGTACAGGCCCGCGTCGAACAGGGCAGCCTTGCAGCGCAGGCCGCGTGCCTGGTCCACGGCAATGGCGGCGCGGTCGATGGGCGAGGCCGTTCCCACCGGAGCCTCTGCCGCAATGGCCACACCCGCCGTCACCGCAATGTCGATCGGAGCACCGTCCAGCAGGATGGGGGCCTCGGCCTGTGCGGTCATGCGCTCAGCCTCGGCCAGAGCCGTTTCGGCGTCAGGGGCGCTGATGGCCACGCCCAGAATGCCCGCGCTGATCCGGCTGACCGGTGCCCCGTCTGCCAGGGTCGACAGCCGCGCGCCCAGGGTGGCGATCAGGCGCGATGCGGAATCATATCCGATGGCATTACGCACCACATTGAACCGCTCGATCCCGAACAGGATCAGATAGCCATCCTCGACCTTGGCGGCCCGTCGCTCCAGCGCCAGCCGGTTGGGCAGGCCGGTTTCCTGGTCGTGCAGGGCCATGTGCGTCAGGCGCGCCTCGCGGTCGCGAATGTCCCCGGCCATGGCGTTGAAGCTTTGGGCCAGACGTCCGATTTCGTCGGCGGACGTCACGGCCACCACGGCGTGGTCTCCTTGCTGCAGGCGGTGTACCGCATCGTCCAGTGCCATGATCGGCTCGGTCACCCCGCGCGCCAGGACCCAGGTCCCGCCCGCCAGCATGGCCAGGCCCGCCAGGCCGATCACGCCCAGCCAGATGAACATGGCCTCATACGGCTTCATTGCCTTGCTGAGGGGATAGGTCAGCACCAGCGCGGCCGGCGACTGTGTGTCGAAACTCGGCAGGGCCCGCGCCAGCACCATCGACTCGCCCTGGTCCGTGCGTGCCGTGCCCGGAACGAGGCCGCCGCCTGCCAAGCCGGTCTCGATCGCGCGCCGGATATCGGCCCGGCCCTGCCAGCCGTCCTGGCCGCGCGTGGCCACCGCCGCCGACAGCGGGATCGAGGACAGGGCCTCCAGCTGCCGCATGTGGGCACCGTCCATGGGCTCCACAAAGACGACCCATCCTATCAGGATCGGGGCCAGGACCGGCGCGGCAACCACCTTGTAGGGTTGGCCGGCGATGCTCAGCACGCCCGAGTCGACCGTCCCGGAATCCAGCCCGGTCCAAAGGGTATCGATGGTCGCGTCGTCAAGCGACAGACCCGCCGCCGTCACATAGCCGTCAACGCCCAGGATGAGGGCACCCTCGACCCTTTGACGATCGCGCAAATTGTCGAGCGCCGATCGCACGGTCGCCTCGTCGCCTGTGGCTACCGCTTCGCGAAAGCCATAGTCCTGAGCCAGGACCGATGCCCCCTGCCGCAGTTGGTCCGAGCGCGATGCCCAGACCTGGCCATAGACTGCACCCGAGGCAATCAGTTCATTGCGCACAACACGCCGCGCACTGTCGGTCACCGCCGTGACGACAGCCAGCGCCACCAGCATCAGCGCCACGCCGAACAGCCCCATGTAGAGCACGGTCAGCTTGGTCCGCAGCCGCGTGAAATTCATGCGCGCGGCCAGGGCTGGGGGCAGGCTTATGCGGTCAAGGGCCTGGCGCAGGCGGCTCAGCATGGCGGTCAGCGAACCGCAGCGCGAGCGGTGAAGTCGCCGCTGATCGTCTGGCGACCGGCAGCGGCGGTCACCGTGATGGTGCGCGACATTTCATTGCCGCGTCCGGCCAGACGCGGGTGCCAGATCTTCAAAGTGGCCGAACCTGCCGGCACGCCGCGCAGGACGACGTCGCCCGAGACCGGCGTCTTCATCGCCCACGGCGTGTCAACCACGCGGATATAGGCCAGCATCTGATCGTGGATGTTGCAGCCCAGAGCTGCCACGCCTGGGGTGCGGAAGGTGTGGGTGCGGGTCTCGTCCCGGCCATAAAGTTCGATCTCGAACCGGTTGCCGCGCGAGAAGGAATAGACCTGGTGCCGCACGCGATCCAGATTGGGAAAGCTGACCGTCCCGCCGACCGGCACGACCAGCACATAGGGATCGAACTGGATGTCCTGCTGCGTCATCCGCAGGGGCCAGGAAAACCGGATGGGTCCAGGCGGAATGCCGGACGCCGGGTGCACAGTGACCACGGCATCCCTGACCGGCCTTCCGGCCGCATCACGGACACTGACCGTCAGGTCACCGGCGTGCGCGGCTGTGGCCAACGCTGTCATCATGAGAAGGGCGAGCAGGAGGCGCATATGCAACCTTTACCGCTACAGTCTTAAAGGACAGCTAAATCAGAGTTCTACCTAGCCGCGATTGAGGTGGGGTCGCAGCTTTTGGCTGTGTCGTAGGCTTTACGTGAGGTTAACCTTGTGAATGCCACCTCCCCTGTGGCGGATCGCGAGGTCGCGATCGGGGAGATGACCATGAATTCGACCTTGGCAGGGCTGGCCGCCCTGGTGGTGACAACGGCTATGGCGGAGTCCGCCACGGCACAGATGGCCGACTGGATCCCCGAATCCCGTCCTGGCGGAAAGCTGCTGCTGACCGGCGGCGTGTCCAGTATCGAGGGCGCGGGCGGCGGCGGCTTGGCCACCTGGGCGGTCACGACGGGCTATGGTGCCGGGGACGGCATCGGGGCCAATGTCCACGCCACCTGGGTCGATCTGCCGGATTACGAGTTCCGCTCGGCGGGCGTGGCCATCGGCCTGTGGGATCGGGTGGAACTGTCCGCGGCCCGACAGGAGTTCGACACCCAGGACACCGGAGCCCTGCTGGGTCTGGGGTCTGGCTTCACCTTCACCCAGGATGTCTATGGCCTGAAGGTCCGCGTCCTGGGCGATGCCGTCTATGGCCAGGACACCTGGATGCCGCAGATCGCGGTGGGGGTTCAGTACAAGACCAACGATCAGGGGGCGGTCATCGCCGCCGTGGGTGGCCAGGACGACGAGGGTGTCGACCTCTATGTCGCCGCGACCAAGCTGTTCCTGGCCGAAAGCCTGCTGGTCAACGGCACCCTGCGCTGGACCGAGGCCAATCAGACCGGCCTGCTGGGCTTCGGCGGCGACGCCGAGGGCGATCCTTCGCTGCAGTTCGAGGGTTCGGTCGGCTGGCTGGTCAATCGCAACCTGGTCATCGGTGCCGAATACCGCACCAAGCCCGACAACCTGTCCTTTGCCGAGGAAGAGGATTGGATGGACATCTATGCCGCCTGGGCGATCAACAAGAACCTGTCCGTGACCGCGGCCTGGGCCGACCTGGGCTCCATTGTCACCTTCGAAGACCAGCGTGGGCTGTATCTGTCCATCCAGGCGGGATTCTGATCATGATCGTTCGCATCGCACTTGCCGCTGCCCTGACAGCCATCGCCCTGCCGGCCATGGCCCAGGACCTGCCCCACCACCGTGCGGGCGAGGAGCCCGTCGACCCCTATGTCGTCTCCGACGCCAATGCCGACGCCGATCCCTTTGCGGGCGGAGCCATGTATGCGGCCTTTGGCGGCGCCGACGGCGTGGGCCGTATCGTCGACGACATGCTGGACCGGACTGTGGCCGATCCGCGGACGGCGGGGATCTTTGTCGCCACGGACATGGTGCGCCTGCGCCGCACGCTGAAGGAACAGTTCTGCTACATCCTGGGTGGAGGCTGCGCCTATACCGGCCGGTCGATGGCGGATGCCCATGACGAACTGGGACTGCAGCCGTCGGATTTCGGCATCCTGGTCGAGCACCTTCAGGATGCGATGACGGCCGAGGGCATTCCCTTCCATACCCAGAACCGCCTGCTGGCGCGCCTGGCCCCCATGCACCGCGACGTCGTCACGCGCTAGCCGGAGCTAACGCCGGGCCGCCCCGCTCGCGCCGTTGGCCAGGGCCCGAACCTCGTCCAGATCGGTCATGGCATTGTCTCCGGGCGTGGTCATGACCAGGGCACCGTGGGCGACGCCTTGTTCCAGGGCCGCCTGCGGTTCCAGCCCGGTCATCAGGCCGTGGACGAGCCCTGCCACAAAGCCGTCGCCTCCGCCGACGCGATCCAGGATGGCGATCTCGCGCACGGGCGTGGCGTAGCGCTCGCCATCCGCCCACATCACCGCGCCCCAGCGATTGATAGAGGCCGAGACCGGATCGCGCAGGGTGGCGGCAAAGACGCCGATGTTCGGCAACTCGCCCGCCAGCCGCGCCACCAGGGCATCGAACGGCGCCGCATCGGCCGGATCGGCCCGGCGGTCCGGCGTCTCGATCCCCAGACAGGCCGCATAGGCATATTCGTCGCCGATCAGCACATCGACCAAACCGGCGATCTCGCGATTGACCCGTTGGGCCGCATCCGGATCGGGGTGGCTGGACCACAGGCTGGCCCGGTGGTTGAGATCGTAGGAGACGATGACGCCATGCCGTTTCGCGGCCCGGATCGCGGCCACGGTCGTCCCTGCCGTCGTCTGCGACAAGGCGGCGAAGATTCCTCCGGTATGAAGCCAGCGCACACCCTCGCCACCGAACAGGGCGTCCCAGTCGATTTCGTCCGGGCGCAGCTGCGATGCCGCGGAATTGGCCCGGTCCGATACGCCCAAGGCCGGTCGGGACCCGAAGCCGCGCTCAGTGAAGTTCAGGCCCATCCGAGTGTTCCGCCCGATCCCGTCGGCCTCGCGCCAGACGACATGGCCGGTGTCGACGCCGCCTTCGCGGATCATCGCCGCGCACAGTTCGCCCATGGGATTGCGGGGCAGGGCGGTAACCACCGCCGTCCGCAGGCCGAAGGTAGAGGCCAGGCCCCGAGCCACATTGTACTCGCCGCCGCCCTCCCAGACCTGGAACGTCCGCGCCGAGCGGATGCGCCCTTCGCCGGGATCGAGCCGCAGCATCACCTCGCCCAGGGCGACGGCATCCCATCGACAGTCGGCGGCGGACCGAAGGTTCATCACGAGGCGATCACTTCATTAGGCTGAGCAGCCACAGGGACGGGGCCGGGTCGCCTTGGCCTACCATGGGCGCTGCGGGATAGGCGAGCGTGAGGGGGTCAAAGCCTTGTCGGCGGCCTGAGCCCTTGCCCCGACGCTGCTCGACACGCGTTGTCGCCCCATGGCCGTCGGGGGCGCACCGTCCTGCCCGGTTATTCCGTCATCCAGTCGGGCCTGCGGATATGCGCTGTCTTTCCGTCAACGCTGAGCGCGCCGTCGAGCCGGTCCAGCCGAACCAGGGCCATGGCTTCGCCATCGATGCCGGTGCGGATTTCACCGGCGCGCAGGTCGCCGTTCAGCACCTCGCTGCCGGATGGCGGAACTGCACCGTCGACGGCCAGGGGCAGCATCCGGTTGCGGATGGCACCGCGCCGCTTCATCCGCGACGTCGTTTCCTGGCCGACGAAGCAGCCTTTCTGGAAATCGATGCCGTTCAGCAGGTCGAAATTCGCCTCGATCGGATAGGTGCGGTCCGATCCCACGTCGGCATCCGGGTCGGGCACGCCGACGGTCAGGCGATGGGTATGATAGTCAGCCTCGACGGCGTTCGATGCGGTCTCGGTATTCAGGCCGCGTCCGCCCAGGGCCGCAAGACGCGGATCGGCCACGAAACCCTCGGCCACGCCGGGCCAGCTGGCCCAGACTCCCCGATCATCGGCGGCAATTTCGACCTGAGCCCGCAGCCTGTACATCGAAAGCCGCGCCATCAGGGCCTCGCGCCGGTCGGCCGCGACATCCAGGATGAAGGCATCGTTCCCGCCCCAGACGAACAGGTCGAACAGCACCCTGCCGGGTGGCGACAGCAGGGCTGCGAACCGCACCTGGCCCGCGCCCAATGTCTCGACATCCTGGGTCAGAAGCCCCTGCAGAAACGCGCGCGCATCGGGGCCCCCGACATGGATCAGGGCACGGCTGGTAAGGCGGGCGATATGCAGCGTCATGGCCTTTAGTTAGGGGGCCTCGGCCCTCCTACCAAGCGCCGCGTCAGGCGATGTGAACGGCATATCGCGCGGTGATGCCGTCGGCCTGCCAGTCATGCTGCTCCAATCGATCGAGGGACGCGGCGACCCGCCGGTTGAAGTCGTCCCGATCCCCCGCCTCGACCGCCGGCCGCAACCAGTCGGTGACCACCGCCCGCGCCGGATAGGTGCCGACCGGTCCGGGCACGCTCAGGGCCACGTCGACATCCTGTGCGATCCAGCCGGCAACGACGCCGAAAACCTCCATCGAGGTCAGAAAATCGGTGCGGCGCACGACGTACAGGGTGATCTCGCCCGTCTCCAAACCGTCGGGCCGAACGACGATGCCGCTGCGATCGGGCCGCCAGTCGTCCGACAGTTCGATCACCCGCCACAGGCAGAACCAGGTCCGGCAGGTCTGCGGCCGGATGGCATGGACCCCGCATCCGGCACCCTCGACGCAATAGGCGCACAGCTCGCCCGTCGGCTTGGCCAGCTCAGGCAGGTCGAGGGGGATCACCCGGCAGCATTCGACGCATCCCCCGCAGTCGCGATCCGGCAGCAGGGGCAGGGCGGAGGGTTCGGATCGGGACAGGAGCAGCTTCCGGATTCAGCGGGCCCACAGCGTAGGAGCAACACGCTGCCGGGTCCAGTTGATGGCGGCCGATCAAGATGCCAACAAACTGATCCTAGAATCCGTATACGATCAATCGATGCCGGGCCGTTTTCCCATCCTCTATCTGACCGAAGCCCAGCCCGAGGCTGCCGTGCTGTCCAGCGGCGTGCTCGACTATCTGGTCCAGGCCATGCCCGAGGCGGTGTTCACCGTGGTCGGGTCGCCGGACAGTGCGCCTCTGTTCGCCGATACGCCGCGCCTTCAGCGGCTGTTGGTCCTGGAGCGTGAGACCCGGCTGGACTGGATACGGCTGTGGAACGACCTGCGCGCGACGCATTGGGGCCTGATCGTCGACATGCGCGGCACGACCCTGTCCGGGCGGTTGCGGCGGCACAAGCGGGCCGTGCGCGGCGCGCCGGTGCCGGGTGAGCATGCCGTTCAGGCCGCCGCCCGTGTGCTGCAACTGGATGAAGTCCCGCCGCCGCGCCTGGCTGTCGGTCCCGAGACCTTTGCGGCGGCCGATGCCCTGGTGCGCCCCGATGGGCGGCCGATCCTCGCGATCGGGGTCGGGGTCGACTGGCTGGGCAAGCGCTGGCCGGCCGAACGCTATGCCAAGGTCGCAGCCGCCCTGTTGGGCGATGATGGGCCGCTGGCCGGGGGGCGGCTGCTGTTTGTCGGGGCTGAGGCCGATCGGGATGAAGCCCACACCGTCCGCTTTGCCGTCGCCCGCAACCGCGTGATCGAGGCGCAGGGACGTCTGACCCCTCTGCAGACCGTCGCCGCCCTGTCCCGTGCCGATCTGTATGTCGGCGGCGATTCCCTGTGGACCCAGCTGGCCGTCGCCGCCGGTACGCCGACGCTCGCCGTCTTCGGGCCCTCGGACGAGACAATCACCGGCCCCTGGGGCGGCGTCTCCGCGCGCGGGCCGCGCAGCCTGGACGAGTTTCGCGCCCTGGACCCCAATCTGAACCAGGAAATCCAGCACATGATGGACCTGCCGGCCGAGCGCGTGTTGAGGGCCGCGCGGCGTCTGCTGGCCGAGCGCGCGCAGAAACCGGCCTGACCTGCTGTGCGACTGCCGCTAGGATGCCAGGGGGCCTCGGCGATCGCGCCCCGGTGCCATCAATCCAGACCTCTTTTCTTGCGGACCTTCCATGACCCAGACCTTTGACCTGATCGTTCGCGGGGGCGAGGTGGCCAACCATGCCGGGCGGGGCATGGCCGATGTCGGGGTGCGCGACGGGCGGATCGTGGTCGTGGGCGATCTGTCCCAGGCCTCGGCTGCAGAGGTCGTGGACGCGACCGGCCTGACCGTCCTGCCCGGCGTCATCGACACCCAGGTTCACTTCCGCGAGCCGGGCCTGGAGTGGAAGGAAGATCTCGAGACCGGCAGCCGGGCCGCAGCCCTGGGCGGCGTCACCGCCGTGTTCGAAATGCCGAACACCGAGCCGACGACCACCGATCCCGACGCCCTGGCCGACAAGCTGTCGCGCGCCCATCACCGGATGTGGACCGACCATGCCTTCTACATGGGGGGCACCCATCAGAACGCGGCCTTCCTGTCGGAGCTGGAGCGGCTGCCCGGCTGCTGCGGGGTCAAGGTCTTCATGGGGGCCTCGACCGGGACCCTGCTGGTCGCCGACGACGATGGGGTGCGCGAGGTGCTGCGCAATGTCCGCCGCCGCGCCACCTTCCATTCCGAGGACGAATACCGCCTGGTCGAGCGCCGGCCCCTGGCGCGCACTGGCGACTGGACCAGCCACCCCGAGGTTCGCGACGCCGAAAGCGCCATCATGTCCACCCGCCGCCTGGTGGCCCTGGCGCGCGAGACCGGCGCGCGCATCCACGTCCTGCACGTGACGACCGCCGAGGAAATCGAGTTCCTGGCCCACAACAAGGATGTGGCCACGGTCGAGATCACGCCCCAGCACCTGACCCTGACCGCGCCCGATGCCTATGAGCGGCTGAAGGGTCTGGCTCAGATGAATCCGCCGATCCGCGACGCCCATCATGTCGCCGGCCTGTGGCGCGGGATCGAGCAGGGGGTGGCCGACGTGCTGGGCTCAGACCACGCCCCTCACACGCTGGAAGAAAAGGCCCGGCCCTATCCGGCCTCTCCGTCGGGGATGCCGGGGGTCCAGACCCTGGTGCCGGTGATGCTGACCCATGTGGCCAATGGGCGGCTGTCGCTGGATCGGTTCATCGACCTGACCAGCCATGGGGCCAACCGGGTCTTCGGCATCGCCGGAAAGGGCAGGATGGCCGAGGGCTACGACGCGGACCTGACGCTGGTGGACCTCAAGGCCCGGCGCACCATCACCCACGACGCCATGGCCAGCCGCTGTGGCTGGACCCCCTTCGACGGGTTCGAGGCCACGGGCTGGCCGATGGCGACCATCGTGAGGGGCCAGACCGTGATGCGGGATGGACAGTTGGTCGGCAGTGCCGTCGGCGAGGCCGTCCGGTTCCAGGAAACGCTCTGACGGGCTGTCAGAGCGGCTGACGGTCCGGGTCGTTGTGCCAGGCACGGCGGCTCTCGATCACGCTCCAGATGGCCGCCAGGATCGCGCCGCCGACAAGGGCCTGCATCCCCAGCGGTTGCGGTGCGAGAGGGCTCAGGACCAGTCCGCCCAGACCAATGGGGATCAGCAGGGCCGCCGCCAGACGGTTCGACCGCGCCCAGGCAATGCGGCTGTTCAGGCTCCAGGGCGTGCGGACGCCGACCCAACGGTTCGGTGCGACCCGGCCCGTCAGTCCCCCGGCGGCGAGCAAGATCAGGCTGAGCGCCGCCATCGGCAGAGCGCCCGCGAGAGACTGCGCCCCGCCCAGGCTGGCCGCCCCGGCGAACAGGGCGACCGCCGAGATTGCGATCAGCGACACCACCTGTCCGATCCGCAGCGTCCGTGCCCGCGCGGGATCGGACACCCGCCGTGCCGCCAGACCCAGGCCGCCACCGATCGCCAGGGCCGCGAACCCCAGCATCAGGATCAGCCCTCCGACCTCGGCCCGCGTGCCCCAGCGATCGACATAGCCGTCAGGGCCCCAGTGGACCGGCATCATCTGCGTCGGGCCCGCAAACACGACCCACGCGCCGACCAAGGCCATGGCCAGGCTGAAGACCACGGTCACCAGATCGGCGACGGCGAGGGGAAGAGGTGCGCGTGCGGCCACGCGGTCAGATCGAAAAGCTGACGCCGCAGCCGCAGCTGGAGGCGGCATTGGGATTGCGGACCACGAACTGCGCACCTGCCAGATCGTCGACCCAGGCGATCTCGGACCCCTTCAGAAAGGGCAGGGAGACCGGGTCGATGACCGCGGCCTGACCGTCCGTCCGGATCGTCAGATCATCGGCTTCGGGCTGCTGGATCAGTTCGAAGCGATACTGAAAGCCCGAACATCCGCCGCCGTCGACCGCGACGCGAAGCATGACCGGATGCCCTTCCAGATCGCCCAGGGCGGCCAGCCGTTTGGCGGCACTCGATGACAGCGTCAGGCCATGGCCAGTGCGCGGCGCGGCGTCGATGCGAAAGTCTGCGGATTGGACGGTGCCCATGGGGCCCTATATGAGGCGGGAAGGGCCGATCGCAAAGGCCTGCCCAGCCGGAACGCGCAATTGAGCCTGCCCACCCCACGCGCCCCCTATGCCGAGACGCCGGAACGCTCGCGCGGCCGCCGGGTGCCCGAACCGATCAGCCGGACCCGTAACGCCTTTGCCCGCGACCGCGACCGCATCATCCACTGCACCGCCTTTCGCCGCCTGAAGGAAAAGACCCAGGTCTTTGTCGCCCATGAAGGCGACCACTACCGCACCCGCCTGACCCACAGCCTGGAGGTCGCCCAGATCGCGCGGTCGCTGGCCCATGCCCTGCGGCTGGACACCGATCTGGCCGAGACCATCGCCCTGGCTCACGACCTGGGCCATCCGCCGTTCGGACATGCGGGCGAAGACGAGCTTCAGGCCTGCACGGCCCCCTGGGGTGGCTTCGATCACAACGTCCAGACCTTCCGCGTGGTGACCCGGCTGGAGGAGCGCTATCCGGCCTACGACGGTCTGAACCTCAGCTGGGAGACGCTGGAGGGGGTCATCAAGCACAATGGGCCGGTTGCCCACCGCCTGGGTGACCCGGCCTGGAAGCCGATCGCTGATTATAATGCGGGATGGGACCTGGAGCTGGGCGGCTTTGCCTCGCTGGAGGCTCAGTGCGCCGCCATTGCCGACGACATCGCCTATAACAATCACGACGTGGACGACGGTGTTCAGGCGGGGCTGTTCACCCTGGACGATCTGGCCGATGTGCCGCTGATCGGGCCGATCCTGCATCAGACGCGCCGCGACTGGCCCGATGTCGATGCTCGGATGATCCGGCTGGAAGCCGTGCGCCGCATGATCGGGGCCATGGTGGAGGACGTCCTGGCCCAGACCGAAGCCCGCCTGGCCGAGGACGGCATCCGATCGGTCGAAGACGTGCGCGGCGCGCGCCGCACCCTGGTCGCGTTCTCCGACACCATGCTGGCGGACCTGGGCGTGCTGCGGGCCTTTCTGTTTCAGCGCATGTACCGCCACTATCGCGTCAATCGCACGCGCAGCCAGGCGCGGCGCATCCTGGCTGAGATGTTCCAGCTGTTCATGGCCGAGCCCGAGGTCATGCCGCCCGAATGGTCGGGCAAGGCGGGCGAGGGGGTGGTGGACATGCGCCGGGCCCGGGCCGTGTGCGACTATATTGCCGGCATGACCGACCGGTACGCGATCGAGGAACACCGGAAACTGTTCACCATCGACCTGGCTCTCGATCTGTGATTCGACGGCCTGCCATCCTCACGCCAGGATCAAGGGCGTAGGATGACGATCGGCCAAGCCGATTCGCCCGCCAGACTGACGCCCGGAGCCCCTCATGTCGCATGACGATCCCTATCGACCCGATGGCGGCCGTGAGCGCGGGGCCTATACGCCGCCGGATGCCGACGATCTGCCGTTCCAGCGCTCGGCCTTCGACGCGCGGCGCGCCCCGGCGGGCAAGGCTCCGCCGGTGACCCTGCTGATCAGCGCCGGCGTTCTTCTGGTGCTGATTCTGGTGGTGGTGCTGTTCTACCGGTCCGGCCTGCGCTCGTCCGAGGATGCGCCGCCTGCGGTCGGAACGCCGGTCGGCGATCTGAAGGTCGAGGCCCCCGTCGACGCCCAGCCGATCGATCCGGCCGAGGGCGTGGACCTGTACGAACCCGCGCCGGCCCCGACCACGGCTCCGACCTTTGTGCCGCCGCCCGAAGCTGTGGCCCCGCGCCCGGCCCCGGCTGCCACGCCTGCGCCCGTGCCCGCGCCGACACCCCGTCCGGTGACGCCGGCTCCCGCTCCGGTTGAGCCGACCCCGGCCCCTGCAGCGGGCGGCAGCGCCTCGGTCCAGATCGGAGCCTTTTCCACCCCCGGCATCGCCGATCGCGAATATGCCGCCATTACCGGCCGCTATCCGCAGTTCACGCGCGGCGCTGGCAAGCGGGTGCAGGAGGTCACGGCGTCCAATGGTGCGACGGTCTATCGGACCACGGTCACGGGCCTGAGCCGCGAGGATGCCCGGGCCATGTGCGCGGCCATCCGCGCCTCCGGCGGCGACTGCATCGTCCGGTGACGTCCGCCGCCATCTATGGCTGTGCTGGCCTGGTCCTGACGCCCGAGGAAGCGGCCTTCTTTGCCGAGGTCCGGCCCTGGGGCTTCATCCTCTTTCGGCGCAACATCGACACGCCGGATCAGGTCCGGGCCCTGACCTCTGCGCTGCGTGCCGCCATCAATGATCCCGATGCCCCGATCCTGATCGATCAGGAGGGCGGGCGGGTCCAGCGGATGGGACCGCCCCACTGGCCCAAGTATCCGCCGGGAGCGGCCTATCTGGCTGCGACGAACGATCCCTTGTCGGCGCGCGAGCTGGTGCGCCTGGGCGCACGGCTGATGGCTCATGATCTGCGGGCGGTTGGTATCACCATCGATTGCGTGCCTGTGCTGGACGTTCCTGTGCAGGGTGCCCACGACATCATCGGTGACCGGGCCTATGGCCGCGATCCGGCGACGGTGACCCAGCTGGGCCGTGCGGCGGCCGAGGGTCTGCTGGCCGGCGGTGTGCTGCCGGTCATCAAACACATGCCCGGCCATGGCCGCGCCTTTGCCGACAGCCATCGCGAACTGCCGAAAGTCCACGCGGATCTGGAGACTCTGGACGCCTGGGATTTCGCCCCATTCAAGGGCCTGTCGGACATGCCCATCGCCATGTCGGCCCATATCGTCTTCACCGCCATCGACGCCAAGCGCCCGGCGACCATCTCGAAGAAGGCCATCCGCCTGATGCGGGACCGGCTGGGTTTTCAGGGTCTGATCCTGTCTGACGACCTGACGATGCAGGCCCTGTCCGGAAGTTTGACCGACCGAGCCGCCGCCGCGCTGAAGGCCGGCTGCGATCTGGTGGTCCACTGCAACGGCGATCTGGACGAGATGCGCCAGGTGGCCGAGGGCACCGGCAAGCTGAAGGGCAAGGCCCGTCGCCGTGCCGACGCGGCCCTGGCCCGCATCGTCCATACGCCGGAACCCTTGGATGCTGTTGGGGCCCGCGCCCGCTTCGCCTCCATGATGGACGGCCGCCTCGAAGCCGCCAAAGGTCCCGATGTGGGAGAGGCGCAGGGATGAGGACAGCGGTGTCCTTCCCTCCCTGCGGGGGAAGGTGGCAGGCGAAGCCTGACGGATGGGGGGTGTCTCACGGGGCCGGTCATTTGATCAGCCGTCTGACACGGCCTGTGCCTCCACAGCCCCCCCATCCGACTCGCTGCGCGAGCCACCTTCCCCCGCGAGGGGGGAAGGGGAGGGGCGCATGAGCGAAGACTTCCAGCCGACCCTGGACTTCAAGGCCGATCCGGACGGCACCCCCGATCCGTCCGAAGCCTTTGTGGTCGATCTGGAGGGTTATGAAGGTCCGCTTCACGTCCTTCTGGCGCTGGCGCGGACGCAGAAGGTCGATCTGCTGAAACTGTCGATCACCACCCTGGCCGAGCAGTATCTGGCCTTCGTGCATGAAGCCCGCCGCCGAAATTTCTCGCTGGCCGCCGACTATCTGGTGATGGCGGCCTGGCTGGCCTATCTGAAATCGCGCCTGCTGCTGCCCCGCAACGAGGTGACCCGGGGTGATGAGCCGCCCGCCGAGATGGTCGCTGCGGCCCTGGCCTTTCGCCTGCAGAAGCTGGAAGCCATGCGCAAGGCTTCCGAGGCCCTGCTGGCCAGGCCGCAGCTGAAGCGCGACGTCTTCATGCGCGGCGATCCCCAGGCGACGGTGATCGTGCCGTCCGACCGCATCGACGCCAGCCTGTATGATCTGATGGCCGCCTATGTCGTCCAGCGGCGGCGCGAGGAGCAGCGCCGCTATAACCCGTCACAGAGGGTGGAAGCCTTCCCGCTGGAGGCGGCCCGCGACTGGTTCCGCGACCGCCTGCCCAGGCTTCAGGAATGGACACCGATCGAGCGCGTCGCCCCGGTCTGGCGCAAGGGCGACCAGGGCCCGTCCCAGGCATCCTATCTGGCCTCGACCCTGTCGGCAGGGCTGGAACTGGTCAAGGAGGGCGAACTGGACGTGCAGCAGGCCGAGGCCTTTGCCGACCTCTATGTGAAGCGACGCACCGAGGGCCAGGCGCTGGAGCTGATACCGTGACCCATGCCCCCCTGACCTTCGCCCCCGACGATATGGAGATGGAACGCCGGGTCGAGGCCCTGTTGTTCGCGGCGGCCGGTCCGCTGTCTGCCCATGAAATCGCCCGGCGGCTGCCCGAAGGCGCCGATGTCGGCCGCGCCCTGGTCGGGCTCAAGGCCCGCTATCAGGGGCGGGGGGTGGAGTTGGACTGCGTGGCCGACCGCTGGCGGTTCCGCACGGCCGCCGATCTGGCCTTTCTCATGACGGAAGAACGCGAGGAGCCGCGCCGGCTGTCCAAGGCCGCGCTCGAGACCTTGTCCATCATCGCCTACCACCAGCCCTGCACGCGCGCCGAGATCGAGAGCGTGCGCGGCGTCTCGCTGTCGCGGGGGACGCTGGACCTCTTGCTGGAGATGGGTTTCGTCCGCCTGCGCGGGCGCCGGCGCACGCCCGGTCGGCCCGTGACTTATGGCACCGCCGACCGCTTTCTGGAGCATTTCGGCCTGGCCAGCCTGAATGACCTTCCCGGCGTGCAGGAAATGCGATCCGCCGGCCTGCTGGACCTGTCGATCCCAGTCGGGTTCGAAGTGCCCGACCCCGGTCGTGGCGGCGATGCCGACGAGGACGCCCTGGATCCCGCCGACCTGCTGACCCCCGAGTTCGCCCAGGATTTCGTGGGCGAGGGCGAACCTTAAACTCCCAGAATCCAGCCTTCCTCGGTCTCGACCTGGGCGATCAGCTCGGGCGTGGCGTCCTTGGGCGGGGCGAAGGCCTTGGCCAGGTCGCCCTTTTCATCCAGCTTGGCCAGGGTCTCGGCGGTAACGCGGACCTGGGCCTGATCCTTGAACTCGCCGGCGGCGGGCACAGCGCCGTAAAGCGACGGCCAGACCTCGACCACCAGGGTCGACAGCGGCTCCAGATCGGCCGCCTCCAGCGCGCGCCAGCCGGTGCCGAACGGCCAGACCGCCGCAGATGGGCCCCAGGTTTCCAGCAGGCGTCGCACGGCGGCGATGCCGACCAGGGTCTGGCCCCCGACAGCCCCGGCACCGTGCATCTGCCACACGCTCTTGGGCTGCAGCTTGCCCTTGCGCGCGGCCATTTCAGTGGCGCGGAACTCGGGGATGTCGCCCGACCCCTGCGGCGGCTTGGTGGCGGTCAGCCAGCGCTGGGTCTGCTTGGCCGGAGCCCCCCACAGCGGCCAGGCCTCGTCGGTCATCAGCCGGTTCATCTTGGCCGCGACCTGATAGCGGTTGTTGGTGTTGTCCGCCTTGTCGACGACATTGGCGGCGATGAATTTCCACATGGCGGACCAGGCGGGCGTGTCCTTCAGCCCCAGGCGAGCCGCCGTGCCGACCGGATAGCCCAGGTTGAAGTCGAACCCGACCAGAACGCGGTCTCCGCGCTTTCTGTGGTCGGCCAGGATGGACGCCAACAGCGCCTCGCCTTCGGCGCGGGTCGCGACATTGTGCGTCTCGGTATAGAGGCGAAAGCGCACGTCGCGCTTGGCCACACCGATCCAGACGGACTGGTCGCCCAGTTTCTTGCCCTCGGCAGCGGTCCAGTCGGCAATGACATAGGCGTCGAACAGGCGGGCCACGGCGGGCTCCTTGAAGCGGTAATCAGGACAGGGTGGGGGCTTCTAACGCCCCAGGCGCGGCGCGGGAAGGGCGGTCAGCTCTTCAACAACGCCTCGATGTGCGACAGCCAGCGCCGTCCCAGCCGCAGCGCCTCAGCCGGAGACCCGGCCTGGGCCGTGCTGACAGCGTTCCACAGGTCCAGCTCGAACTCCGGATATCGGGCATCGGCGAACAACAGCCTCAGCACCACCTGACCGGCTTCGGGGGCCATGACGTCCAGGGCCCGGCGCGGCTCGCCCCGCCGGATGCGGGCCAGGACATGGCCGTCGACGATGATCTCGGCCCCTTCGATCTCCTCGAAGGCATAGACCAGGCCGTGGGCCCCGCCGCCCCACAGGACGGCGATCTGGCCGGTGTCGAAATCCAGGCCCGCCGCACGGCCCTCGGTGGGCGAGATGGCCTCCGCCTCAGGCACCGATCCCAGGGATTTCAGAAGCGCGCGGGTCAGTCTCCGGTGCGGCTCCATCCACCAGGCCAGGGCCAGGGCACCGGTCGTCAGGGCCGCCGCCGCCAGGGCGACCAGCAGGAAAAGGCGGAACCCCTCGGCCAAGCCTTCAGTCCTCCAACTCGACCACGACGGGAACGTGGTCACTGGGCTTTTCCATATCGCGCGCGTCGCGGTGCGTTTCGATCGCACGGAAACGATCGGCGGCCATAGGCGACAGCAGGGCGAAGTCGATGCGGATGCCGTGATCCCGCTGCCAGGCTCCGGCCTGGTAGTCCCAGAAGGTAAAGGTGCCGGCGGGCTCCTTGCCCAGCTCATGGCTGTCAGAGAGACCCAGCCATTTCAACGCGCGAAACGCCGCCCGGCTCTCGGGCTGGAACAAGGCGTCGCCGGTCCAGGCGGCCGGGTTCTTGGCGTCCTCAGGCATGGGAATGACATTGTAGTCGCCGCACAGCGCCAGCGATTCTTCCAGCTTCAGCAGGCCCTCGGCATGAAGCCGCAACCGTTCGAACCAGGCCAGTTTGTAGGGGAATTTCTCGGTTCCGACCGGATTGCCATTGGGCAGGTAGATGGAGGCGACACGCACCGGCCGGGCAGCCTCTATCAGCGCCTCGATATAGCGCGCCTGCTCGTCCGTATCGTCGCCGGGCAGGCCCCGGCGCACATCGGACACCGGGTATTTCGACAGCAGAGCTACGCCGTTGTAGCTTTTCTGGCCGTGGGTTTCGACATTGTAGCCGAGCGCTTCAAAGGCTTCGCGCGGGAATTTCTCGTCCACGCATTTGATTTCCTGAAAGCAGGCCACGTCGGGCTTGGCCGCCTCAAGCCATTCCAGCACCGTGGGCAGGCGGGCGTTGACGGAGTTCACGTTCCAGGTGGCGATGCGCATGCGCCAAACGCTAGAGCGAAACGGGTCCGGATGCGAGCATCCGGACCCATATCTTCGCTTCGGACCTTATTCGGCCGGGGCAGCGGCCGCGGCGGGCGCCGTGACCGGGGTCAGGGTGCAGCCGCCACCGATCTGGGTGGCCTCGGCGCAGGGATAGATCTGCGCCGTGACGCCCTGGGCGTCGATGCGGGCGACATAGCCGTCGCCAGCGCCGCACTTGGCTTCATAGAACTGGCCATTGCTGTTCTGGCCCATGAAGCGGACCTGCTGGACGTCGCAGGAGGCGGCAGCGGTTCCGGCCAGCTTCGTCGCAAAGCCGGCGGCCTGTTCCTGCGGCGTGGTGAACCGGCAGGCCTCGGGGTTGGCGTAGGTCAGGCAGGCGCGGGTTTCCCAGCCGGTCGCCGTCTTCTCGAAGGTGTAGCCGTCCTGGTTGGCGCAACCGGCCTCATAGACGAGGCCCTGGGCGCCGGCCCCGACGACACGGCCAGCGTCGATCGTGCAGGGAACGCCCGCTTCACGCGCCAGAGGCGTCACGGCGCGAACGGCATCCAGGTTCAGCGGCTGGACGCACTGTTGCGACGCAGGGGCCTCGGGGTTGGCGCGCAGGGCCGCTTCCTGGGCGGCGGACAGCTCCAGGCAGCTCTGGGCGATCGGGGGCGTGCCTTCCAGGATCAGATAGCCGGGACCGGACTCGCAAACCGCCTCGAACAGAGCCTTGCCGGCTGCATCGCGTCCGAGAAGCTGGGCTTGCATCACCTGGCAGGACAGACCCGCGTTGGTGGCCTGGGTCTGGGCCGTCGCCTTCATTTCCTCGGGCGTCATCGCAGGAGCAGGGCGGCGACGGTTGCGGTCGCGGCTGCGGCCGTCGCTGACGGTGGGTTGGGTCGTGTCGCCATCGTTACGGGTCGTCTGGGCGACCGCCGGAACGGCGAAGGTGCAGGCGAAAAGGGCCGCAGCCACAATGCCGATTTTGACGCGATTAAGCACGGGGGATGCTCCTACTGATCCGAAGGCTCACCTGTGACCGTCACCCGCCTTGAGGTCAAGAACGTGACGGGCTGTGGACGGTTGTCGCCACAATCGCTATCGTCCGACCGTTGCGATTGGAGACGGACTTGGCCGACGGTCTGGGCACGGCGAAACAGGTGGGGGCGCAGCCGGACGGCATCGCGACCATGGCCCATCGCGGCCTGACCTATCCGCTGGGCGATCCGCCGCTGCCGGGTCAGGCGGTCACCGTCGCGCCGGGCGTGCTGTGGCTGCGGCTGCCCCTGCCGATGTCGCTGAACCATATCAATGTCTATGCCGTCCGGGACGGCGACGGCTGGTCGGTGATCGACACCGGCGTGAACCTGGCGGATTCGCGCGCCGCCTGGGACATGGCTCTGGCGGGACCGTTGGAGGGGCGACCGGTCCGCCGCGTGATCTGCACCCATATGCATCCCGATCATATCGGCCTGGCCGGCTGGCTCTGCGCCCGGTTCGATGCGCCTCTGGTCATGACACGACTGGAGTATGTCACTGGCCGGATGCTGCTGGCAGACACGGGCCGACCGGCTCCGGAAGACGCCGTCCCCTTCCTGCGCGCGGCGGGCTGGGACGCGGACCGGATCGAGACCTGGCGGCGCGAGTTCGGACAGTTCGGCCGCATCGTCGCGCCCCTGCCCAGCGGGTTCCGCCGGATGTCCGAGGGCGACGTCATCCGCATCGGGACCGGCGACTGGCGCGTCGTGATCGGCCAGGGCCACAGTCCCGAGCACGCCTGTCTGTGGAACGAGGCGCAGGGCCTGTTGCTGGGCGGGGACCAGATCCTGCCGCGCATTTCGTCCAATGTTTCGGTCTTCCCGACCGAGCCGGACGCAGATCCCCTGGGCGACTGGCTGGCTTCGCTGGAGCGGATGAAAGCTCTGCTGCCCGATGAACTGCTGGTCCTGCCTTCGCATGGAGAACCCTTCATCGGCGTGCAGCCCCGGCTGGACGCCCTGATCCGGGGCCATCACACGGCGCTGAAACGGCTGGAGCGCACCCTGTGCCAGCCCAGCCGCGCCATCGACGTCTTTCCCGCCCTGTTCGCCCGCCCTGTCGGAGACGGGGTGGTGGGCATGGCCACGGGCGAGGCCCTGGCGCATCTGAACTATCTGGAACAGCGGGGCCGGGTCAGCCGGACACGCGACGCGGACGGCGTGGACTGGTGGCTCGCCACGGCCCAGCCCCGTGACATCATCGACGGAGAGACGGCGTGAGCGACCATATCCTGACCCAACTGGACGGCGGCGTACTGACCGTCACCCTGGCCCGGCCAGACAAGAAGAACGCCATCACCCAGGCGATGTATTCGGCCCTGGCCGCCGCGACCCGGCAGGCCCGCACCGATGACGCCGTGCGCGTGATCCTGTTCCAGGGCCAGGGCGACAGCTTTTCCGCAGGCAACGACATCGCCGACTTCATCGCCATCGGCGGCGGGCAGGAGACCCAGCTGGTCGATGCTCCGGTGTTTCAGTTCCTGCGTGCCCTGGCCGATCTCGACAAGCCCGCCGTGGCGGCGGTGCGGGGCCGGGCGGTCGGCATCGGCCTGACCCTGCTGCTGCATTGCGACATGGTCGTGGTGGCTGAGGATGCCCTGTTGTCCGCTCCCTTCGTCAACCTGGCACTGGCCCCCGAGGCGGCCTCGTCGCTGCTGCTGCCCGCGGTGCTTGGCCATCAACGGGCGTTCGAGGTCTTTGCCCTGGGCGAGCCGATTGACGGCCGCACCGCAATGGCCTGGGGCCTGGCCAACCGGGCAGTTGCCGCCGATCAGGTCGATGCCACCGCTGCCGAGCTCGCCGCAAAACTGGCCGCTCGCGCGCCCAATTCCATCCGCAAGACCAAGGCCCTGATGCGTGATGCCGAGGCGATGTGGGCCCTGATGCAGCGTGAGGGAGAGGCTTTCGGCAGCCAGATGCGCAGTCCCGAGGCGATGGAGGCCTTCATGGCCTTCAGCCAGAAGCGCAAACCGGATTTTGCGAAAGCCGGTTGATCTGGAACCGGGCGGGCCCTACCTGCCCGCGCCATGACCCAAGCGGCCCGAACGAACCTGCCCGACGCGATCGACGTCGAGACCGCTGCGGATGCCGCCGGAGTAGAGGCGGTCGTCTCGGCTGCCTTTGGCCCTGGTCGTTATGCCAAGACCGCAGAGCGTCTGCGCGCGACGGGCAAGCCTGCTGCCGGTTTCGTGTTGCGGGAGGCCGGCCGGGTCATCGGATCGGTTCGCCTGTGGCCCATCGTGGTGGGCGAGGTTCAGGCCCTGTTCCTGGGCCCGATCGCCGTTTCGGCGGACAGCCGAAAGGCCGGCATCGGGGCTGATCTAGTCGCGGCCTGTATCGCGCATGCGCGGACCTCCAGTGTGGGCGGCATACTGCTGGTCGGCGATCTGGCCTATTTCGACCGCTTCGGCTTCAAGCCGGCCCCAGATGTCGTGCTGCCCGGCCCGGTGGACAGGCGGCGGGTTCTTTGGCTGGGTGTCGGTGTCGAGACGGCACGGGGTCCCGTCGCGATCCCCTGAGACAGCAGGTTGCCACAGGTGACGAATGCGCTTCCTGCGCTTAAGTCAGAAGGCATGAGCGACCCAACGCCTTCGACGACCGGGCTTGCCGGGATCACCGCCGCCGCCAAACAGGCCCCCGGACGCGGTCTGCCGCCGGTGCATCTGTGGCATCCGGATCATTGCGGCGACATCGACATCGTCATCCGACGAGACGGGGTGTGGATGCATGAGGGCTCTCCGATCGGCAGGACGGAGATGGTTCGTCTGTTTTCCACCGTGCTGCGGCTGGACCCGGACGGCTACCACCTCGTCACGCCGGGCGAGAAGCTGAAGATCACGGTCGAAGACCTGCCGTTCCGCGCCGTCGAGGTGCAGATGACGGATGCCGGGCTGGTCTTCACCACTGATGTCGGCGACACCGTCCTGGCTGGACCTGACCATCCGATCCAGGTCGAGACCGACCCGGTCACCGCCGAGCCCGCGCCGCGCGTCCATGTCCGCGCCGACCTGTGGGCCCGGATCGCTCGGCCTGTCTTCTATGAGCTGGTCGAGGCCGCGACGCTGGAGAACGGCGAACTGGTCATCGGCTCGGGCGGCGCGCGTTTCGTGCTGGGCCCCGTCGGGGCGGCGGCGGAATGAGCCACGCCTCCTTGCGCGATCGCCTGCTGGAGCGGCTGGAGCCGGTCGAGGTCTGGCGGGCCGATCGCCGCGCGGTTCGTTCCGATTTTGACTTGAACCCCCAAGCGGAGCGCCCGCTGGCCCAGCTGCGTCCGGCCGCCGTCCTGATCGCGATCGTGGCCCGGGCGGATGGGGCGTCGGTGGTCATGACCCGGCGTTCCGACAGCCTGGCCAGCCATACGGGCCAGATCGCCTTTCCCGGCGGACGGCTGGACCCCGGCGAGACGGCAGCCCAGGCCGCCCTGCGCGAGGCGTGGGAGGAGGTCGCCCTGGATCCGGCCTCGGTCGAGGTTCTGGGGCTGGGCGATCCCTATGAGACCGGGACCGGCTTTCTGGTCACCCCCGTCATCGGCTGGCTGACGTCACCGCCGGACCTGACCCCCTCGCCGGACGAGGTGGCCGAGGTTTTCGAGACGCCGTGGGACTTTCTGATAGATCCGGTCAACCACCGGCGCGACTTCTATGATCTGGACGAAGGCGCGCGCCGCTGGTTCTGGGCCGTGCCGTGGCAGGATCGCTATATCTGGGGTGTGACGGCGGGCATCGTGCGGGCGCTGGCCGACCGTCTGTATGGCGACGAGCCGCGCGCCGATGCCGCCGTGGCCGAGGATGCGGCGTGAGCTTGCGCCTGGACCGCCAGCCTTGGCTGACCGACCCGGCAACGCGTGCCGTGATGCAGGCCCTGACGGCGGCGGGCGGTCCGGGCGTGGCCCGATTTGTCGGCGGTTGCGTGCGCAACGCCCTGATTGATTGCGCGGTCGACGACATCGACATCGCGACCACGCTGTTGCCTCAGGATGTCATGGCGGCCCTGGCCCAAGCGGGTCTGAGGGCCGTGCCGACCGGACTGGCCCACGGCACGGTGACGGCGGTGTCGGGCGGCAAGGGGTTCGAAATCACCACCCTGCGCCGGGACGTCACGACCGACGGCCGTAATGCGACCGTTGCCTTCACCGACGACTGGTCCCAGGACGCGGCCCGGCGAGACTTTCGCCTGAACGCCCTCTATGCCGACGCCGACGGCAACGTGTTCGATCCCACAGGCCAAGGGATCGAGGATGCCCTGGCTGGGCGCATTATCTTCGTCGGTGATCCGCACACCCGCATTCGCGAGGACTATCTGCGCATCCTGCGGTTTTTCCGCTTCATGGCCTGGTACGGGCGAGGCGAGCCTGATGCGGCGGCCATGAGCGCCTGCGCCGACCTGGCATCCGGCATGGATCGCCTGTCGGCCGAGCGGGTGTCGAAGGAGTTGCTGAAGCTGCTGGCTGCGTCGAGCCCGGTCGCGGCCGTCCAGGCCATGACGCAGGCCGGCGTGCTGGCTGTCATCTTGCCTGAAGCCCGGCTGGACGAGCGCTTCGCCGCGATGGCTTCCATCAGTGATGACGCGGTCCTGCGTCTGTCGGTCCTGCTGCCTTCGCATGCCGAGGCCGCCAGTCAGGCAGCGGTCCGGCTGCGTATGCCCAATGCGGTGCGGGACCGGCTGGCGGCGGCTGTGAGCGCCGAGCCGTCGCTGGATCTGGACGAGCGTGGAGGCCGGGCCGCCGTCTATCGGCAGGGGGCGGCGGCCGTGGCGGACGGTATCCTTCGCGCCTGGGCGGCGTCGCCGGAGCGTGAGGCTGACGCCCGCCGCCTGCTGGCCATCGCGCGGAACTGGACCCCGCCCCGCCTGCCAGTCGGCGGCCGTGCGCTGGAGCGTCTGGGTGTCCCCGCCGGTCCCGAGACCGGACGCCTGTTGAAGGCGTTCGAGGCGAGCTGGATCGCCGACGACTTTCCCGCCGAGGGTCACGACGCGCGGCTCAGGGCCTTGCTGGACGAACCGCGAGAGTGAGGTCGGTCACGACCGGCCTGTGGTCCGAGCCATTGCGGCGGCCCAGGCTGCGTCGGGCGATCGCCAGGTCCGGCGTGGTCCAGACCTGATCGATGGTAAAGGTCAGCGGCGCGGGCAGGGCAGCGGGCCAGGTGCCGGGCCATCCCGTCGCAGGACGCATGCCGGACTCCTGACGGATCAGCCGACCAATCCGACCGCTCACGACGCTGTTGAAGTCGCCTGCCACCACCACCGGCCCGGTCAGGGTCGGGACATAGGCCGACAGCGCGGTCGCCTGATTGATCTGTCCCCACTGGTACTGGAACGGCCAGGGTCGCGTAAAATGCACGCCGATCACGTTCAGCGGTCCGACGGGTGTGTCCACCACCGCACCAACGGCGTGGACGTGGTCGATGTAGGGCCGCCTTTCCGTCTGCGGATAGCGCGATGCGATCAGCGAAAGGGATTCTGTCCCGCCGTCGCGTGGCTCGCTGTTCCAGCGGGTGCGATGCGGATAGCCGCGCAGAATTTCCTCAAGCTGCGGCACCATCTCGGCACCCACCTCGATCAACACGATGATGTCGGGGTCGGCGGCGCGAATGGAGGCCCGCAAACGCGCCACGTCGGTGTTTTCGACATAGACATTGGCCGAGTAGAGACGAACGCGGGCGGCGTCGGGATCCACACGCGACGCCTGCGGCCACCACTGCGGCCAGACCGCCACCGTCAGCAATCCCGCCACCACAAGGGCACCGAGCGCCCAGCGAAACCGCCGGATCAGCACCAGGACCAGTCCAGCCATCACCGTCGCGACCAGGGCCGGCACCGTAAACTGCACCAGGATATCGGGCCAGCGGTGATCGCTACCGCTCAAGGCCGCCACCGCCACGACCAGGGGAGGGAGCAGCACGCCCAGGCCGACCAGGGCTGTGAACACTTTGCGAAGTCGCATCGCGGCCTTGCCTTTCATGGTGAACGCTGGTCTCGCTGCGGCGTTAGGGTCCGCGCGGGAGGGCAACATGGCCAAACGGACGATCGGGGATATCGAGAAAATCTGGTCCAATGTCGAGGGCGTGAAGAAGCTCTCGGACCGGGTCGTGGGCATCGGCCCGTTCGGCCTGGGCATGGATTCCCTGCTGACCTGGATACCGGTGGTCGGCACGGTTTACTCGGTCGGGGCAGGGGGCTGGCTGATGAGCCAGGCCATGCGGGCCAACGCCTCGCCCGCCACCCTGGCCAAAATGGCAGCCTTTCTGGGATTGGATATCGTCACCGGCGAGGTTCCGTTGGCGGGCGACATCGTCGACACCCTGTTCCCTGGCCACCTGATGGCGGCCAAGGCCCTGCAAAAGGACATCGAGAGCACCCATTGGGTCGAGGCTTCGTCCAGTGATGCAAAGGCCTCGGGCGAGCATGAGCGGCATCTGGAAACCGTCCGCTCGGATCCGAAGCTGCGCCGCATCGTCTATCTTCACGATTGAGCAAGGCCGGACTCTTGACGTCGGCGGCGGTCTCCCGCCAAGTCGCGGCTGCTGCAGACCGGACACCGCATGACCGCGATACTCACTCGAGACGAGCTGGCCCAGGCGCTGGGCCGGACTGGCCAGGGCGACCGTGCGGCATTTCGTGCCGTCTATGAATCGACCTCGGCGAAGCTAATGGGCGTGTGCCTGCGTATCTTGTCCGACCGCCAGCTGGCCGAGGACGTTTTGCAGGACACCTATCTGACCGTTTGGAGAAAGGCCGAGACCTTCGATGCGTCGCGGGCGTCGCCGATCACCTGGCTGGTGACGATCGCGCGAAACCGCTCGATCGACCGGCTGCGGTCCGGTGCGCCGATGCGGACGGCCGCGCCGATCGAGGCGGCGATCGATCTGGCCGATGCCGGGCCTCTGCCTTCGGCGGTGACAGAGCAGGGCGACGACGTTCGCCGCCTGAACGGCTGTCTGGAACAGCTGGACGAAAAGGTCGCCCGGTGTATCCGCACCGCATTTTTCGAAGGGGTGACGTATGACGTGCTGGCCGAGCGCGAGGGCGCGCCGCTGGGCACGATGAAGAGCTGGATACGCAGGGGGCTGCAACGGCTGAAAGCCTGTCTCGACCAATGACCCACCCGACCCAAGATCCCGAAGGCCCCGAGACCCCGGACCAGATTCTGGCCGGCGAACTGGCTCTGCGCGTGCTCAGTCCGGCAGACGAGGCCGCAGCGCGCGCCCGCGAGGCGTCCGATCCGGCCTTTGCCGCCGAGGTCATGGCGTGGAACACGCGGCTGGCAGACTTCGTCGCCGACGTGGCCCCCGTCGCCCCGTCTTCGGCCGTCTGGCCCCGTCTGGAGGCCGCCACGGCTCCGGCGGCGAACGACAATGATCGACTGGTGTTCTGGCGTCGCTGGGCGGTCGGTTCGACCGGCCTGCTGGCGGCCAGCGTTGCGGCACTGATGCTGATGATTGCCCGGCCCGATCCCGCACCCGTGGTTCCCACGGTGCCCGAGGGCGGGGTGACGCGGGTGGCGACCCTGACCCTCGAAGGCGGTGTCGCGGCCATGACGATCGCCTATGACAGCGTCACGGGTGAGCTCTATCTGGCCCCCACGGACAAGATGGCGGGCGACACGCGCGTGCCGCACCTGTGGCTGGTCAAGCCGGACGGCGGGGTGCAACTGGTGGGTGCCATCGACGGCAGCGCCGCCTCTCGTCACAGCCTCAGCGGGGCGCTGTCGGGCCTGGCCGGCCAGGCGACGGCCGTGGCCGTGTCGATGGAGCAGCCGGGCCATACGCCAGCGGCGGCTCGCCCGGACGGTCCCGTGGTGGCCCAGGGCGAAATGCAGCAACTCTAGCCCTGCATCTGCCCGCGTCCGCTTCGCGTAGCTTTCTGTGACGACGTCGCCGGGGATGGCGAAAGCCTCCCCACGGTCCTGACAGCCAGACGCCGTCACGCGGGGAGGTCACCCAGCCCTTCCATCCGACCTCCCCGCACCCCCACAGGATGGCTGCCCGTCGCCTGCGCGCGCGTCAAAGAGCCAAGAAGTTTCCAGTATTCAGTCCGTTGACCTTGTCCTCAGGTCACTGAACCCGCCTGGGTCGCGAGCCTGCGCACACTGATTTCCGACATCAGACGGAGATCAGAATGAGCGACGACAGCACCGCCCGCCTGGCACTGCCCTATCTGGCGGCCGGCCAGATGCAGAAGCACGTCACCCTGAACCAGGCGCTGAGCCGCCAGGATGCTCTGGTCCAGCTGTCGGTCAGGAGCCGCAGCCTGATCGCCCAGCCCGCCGCCCCGGCCGACGGCGACCTCTATATCCTTCCCGCCGGGCGAACGGGCGGGGATTGGTCGAGCCGGTCCTTCGGCAGTGTGGTTCGGTTCGAATCCGGTGTCTGGGCCGATGTTGCCGTGCCGGAGGGGGCGATCGTCGCCGTTCAGGATGTCGGCGAGCTGATCCTTCGCCACCAGGGGGCCTGGTGCCCGCTGGGCGAGCGCCTCGGCCAGGTCCAGGGACTGCAGCGACTGGGTCTGAATGCCAGCGCCGATACAGCCAACTCGTTCGTCGCCCGTCTGAACGCCGCCTTGTGGACGGCGCTGGAGACCGAGGCCGGGGGCAATGGCGACCTGCGGCTGACGCTGAATAAACAGGCACCTGCCGATGTCCTGTCCCTGCTGTTTCAGAGTGGTTACGGCAGCCGGGCCGAACTGGGCCTGATCGGGGACGACGACCTGCGGCTCAAGGTCAGTGCCGACGGCGGCACCTGGCACGATGCGCTGGTGGTCGAGCGCGCGACGGGCCGGACCAGTTTCGCGCGCGGGGCCGTCCGCCGCGAAGTGACGCGTTTTGGTGCTGACGGCAGCTGGTCCGTTCCCGCCTGGGCCCGTTCGGTCGAAGCGATCGTCGTCGGTGGCGGGGGTGGGGGCGCAGGCGGCAGCTCGGGAGCCGCCGGCACAGCGCGCTATGGCGGTGGCGGTGGCGGTGCGGGCGGCATCAGCCTGGGCCAATGGCCAGCCGAAAGCCTGGGGGCCACCCTGGCCATCGACGTCGGAGCGGGCGGGGCGGGCGGCGCTTCGGCTGCGGTCGGGTCCGATGGCCAGGACAGCCGCATCCTGATGGGATCGATCCCCCTGCTGACGGCGCGCGGCGGTCGCGGCGGTGCCACGGCCTTGGGCACCGGAGGCCTGGGCGGCACAGGCCTGTCGAATGGCAATACGGGCGGCGCGTCCAGCCTGACCGCCACGGCCCAGGGCGGCGGATCGCTGGATCGACCCCAGGGCGGCGGCGGTGGCGGGGGCGGCGGCGGACTGTCCAGCGCCAACAACGCCCATGCCGGGGGCGCAGGGGGAGCCGGCGGTGCCCTGGTCCTGGCGGCGAACGGCGGCACGGGCGGCAGCGGCGGGGCGGGAACGGTCGGCCAGGCGCCACCCCAGCCGATCCTGCACTGGGCAGGCGGCGGCGGCGGAGGGGGCGGTGCCTCCGCATCGGCGACCGGTCATGCGGGCGGCGCCGGTGCGGCCTCGGGCGGCGGTGGCGGCGGCGGTGCTGGCCTGACCGCAGGCGGCGCGGGCGGGGCCGGGGGCACCGGCCTGATCCACCTGATCGCGGTCGGGTGAACGCCATGACCGACCACCCCGACACCCTGGACGACACCCCGATCCTGGACCTGGAGGCCTGGGATCTGCCGGACGTGCTCTCGACCCTGGACTGCCTGGCCGAGACCGGCAGCGACCGGCGCTGGAGCCGATCCGACGACGACATGGAGAATGACCGATGACCGAACCCGAATGGCCGCCCGAGCCCCCCGAACCCCTGGCCGAGGGCCGCTGGCTGTGGCGGCGTCTCTATGTCTTCGGGGCCAGTTTCGGCCTGTGGTCGCTGCTGGGCCAGGCGGTTGACCGGGCCACGCCCCAGACCCTGCCGCGTCTGGCCGAGGGACTGATGGCTCTGCTGGCGCTGATCCTGATCCTCTATCTGGTGGCCCCGACGGCCCAGCAGCTGGTGACCCTGACCGCCAATCTGAAACTGCGTCTGGCGGGAGGCGCTCGATGAGTTTTCGCCTGTCCGCCCGCTCCCAGGCCCGGCTGGAAGGGGTCCACCCCGATCTGGTCGCCGTGGTTCGCGCTGCCATCGCCGATTGCCCGATCGACTTCATGGTGACCGAGGGTCTGCGTTCGCCCCGGCGTCAGGCGGCCTTGGTCCGCGCCGGAGCCAGCCGCACGCTGAAGTCCCGGCACCTGACCGGTCATGCCATCGATGTCGCGGCCCTGATCGAGGGTCAGGTCCGCTGGGACTGGCCGCTGTATCCCCGCATTGCCGAGACGATGAAGGCCGCGGCCCTTCGGCTGAAGGTGCCGATCATCTGGGGCGGCGACTGGCCCTCGCTTCGTGATGGTCCGCATTTCGAACTGGACCGGAGGGCCTATCCATGAGGCGGCTTCCTTTCAGCCTGCCCCTGTCGATGAAGTCCTGGGTCTGGGTCGCTGCTGCGATCGTCAGCCTCTTTCTCGTCCTCGGGGTCGGTCGTGGACTGGGATTTCGATGGGACCCGCTGGGGCTGGAACGGCGCCGTCTTGAGGCCGTCCGGGCGGAGGCTGAACTGGCACGGCGCGACGCAAAGGCGCGCGCGCTGGAGATCGAGGGCCAGCTCGAACAGGCCCGCCGTGTCGAGACCATCCATCAACAATCCCTGGCCGTGTCGCGGATCACCGCCACGGCCGTCGCCCAGGCCCGGAGTGCCCCTGATGCCCACCAACCGCTTGATGCCGCTCGTGCCGCTCGCCTGTCTGCTCATGACGACGGCCTGTGCCGCCTCTCTCCCAGCCTCTGTGAGCCCCCCGCGGCTGGCGATCCCCGAGCAGGTCACGACCCCTTGCCGACTGGAGCGGCTGGCTCCGCGCCCGACCCTGGCTGATCTGGAAGCGGCCTATATGGCGCGGGGGGCTGCCCTGGTCGCATGTGACGCAGCGCGGCACCTGGCTGTGCAGACCCTGATTGCCGAGAGGGAATTGCAGGACCGCTGGCGCTGATCTTCCCCCGCAAGGAGGCTACGGGGGGCAGGGGGATGAGCAGAAGTCCTCCTGATTGGCACGATCTGGCACCTTGTGGCTTGGTCCGGCCTGGGTTTCGCGCAGGCACCCCGGCAAAATGTGCCGACCGCCCGGCAGATTCTGCCGCCGATACGCTCTGGCCCGGCATTTCGTGCCGGGTTCGGGGTGTGGTTAAGCAGATCTAACGCAGCCAATTCAATGTGTTGACTATCTGGCCCGAATTCGCGGCCAGCGGCCCCGTCCTTGCGTCGAGGGGTTCGAGCAAAATGCTCCCGGCAGCCAAAACGGCGTCGGACACCTTGAAACAAGGACTATCGTCATGGCGCTGAACAGCGTTAACACGAACGTGGGCGCACAGATCGCCCTTCAGAACCTGCAAGTCACGAACAGTGAACTGGCCACGGTTCAATCCCGCATCAACACCGGCAAGAAGGTCTCGTCCGCCAAGGACAACGGTGCCGTCTGGGCGATCGCCCAGAACCAACGGTCCGAGATCGGCGCGCTGAACGCGGTCAAGGACAGCCTGCAACGCGGCCAATCGGCCACCGACGTCGCCATCGCGGCCGGTGAAACCGTTTCGGATCTGCTGCTGCAGCTGAAGGAAAAGGCCCTGGCGGCCACCGACGAGACGCTGAACACCGCGGCTCGCGACGCCCTGAACGAAGACTTCAAGGCCATCCGTGACCAGATCACGACGGTCGTGGACAACGCGGCGTTCAACGGCGTCAACCTGCTGGATGGTTCTCAGACCGCCGGCTTCAAGGCCCTGTCAAACGTCAGCGGTGACACCATCACCGTGGCGGACGAAGACCTGACCCTGTCGGGCTCCATCGTCACCCTGGGCTCGTCTGACGAGATCGACACCGAAACCAACGCTGGTGACGCGCTCGACCTGATCGACGCCTCCATCGCCAACGTCTCGGCGTCGCTGGCCCGTCTGGGCACCGGCTCCAAGTCGCTGGGCACCCACCTGAACTTCGTCACCAAGCTCCAGGACACCCTGGAAGCCGGTGTCGGCAACCTGGTGGACGCCGATCTGGCCAAGGAAAGCGCTCGCCTTCAGGCGCTGCAGACCAAGCAACAGCTGGGTGTGCAGGCTCTGTCGATCGCCAACTCCTCGACCTCCATCCTGCTCGGACTGTTCCGCTAAGGATCGAAACGGAAGGGCGGGGCTTACGCTCCGCCCAACCGCTCCGGGCCCCGCTCACCAGAGGCGTCGGCTAAAGTCCGACGACAGGAGCCATGACCCCAAATGCAAAGATAGGACTTGTCCCGCCCGTCACTCCCGCCAGCGGTGCTTCCGCCGGAGGGGATTTCGCGCAATCCCGCACGGCCCAGGACGCGGAGCGCCTGTCGCGCTATCGCCTGGTGATCGAAGAAGGCAGCCGGCCCGGCTCCTTCATCTACAAGACCCTGGACCGGGTGACCGGTGAAGTGGTCCGCCAACTGCCCCGCGAGCAGATCGTCGAGGCGCTCAGCGCCGGACACTATACGCCGGGGTCCGCCGTGGACGTCGAGTTCTAGACCCCTGGGCATCCGCCCGACACGCCATTCGGTGTGAAGTTCAGACCTTTGTTAACGCGCGGGAGAGGCCTCCCGGGCGTTAAACGGCGTGGTTAGCGCGCGTTAACCATACGCATACGACTCAGCGTCTAGCTTGGCACCCGAAACCTCCCGGGGGCCGAAAGCCATGTCGAACAGCGTCCATACCAATGCCGCAGCTGCCATCGCGCTGCAGAACCTGACCCGGACCAACGACCGGCTCAGCGACGTACAGAACCGCGTCAGCACCGGCCTGAAGATCCAGGGTGCCAAGGACAATGCCGCCGTCTGGGCCATCGCCCAGCAGCAGCGCGCCGATGTGGGGGCCCTGGGGGCCGTCAAACAGAGCCTTGACCGTGCGACCTCCATCGCAGACGTGGCGCTGTCGGCCGGTGAATCGGTCTCGGATCTGCTGAACCAGCTCAAGGAAAAGGTGGTCGCCGCCAAGGACGAGTCGCTGAAGACCCAGTCCCGCACCCTGCTGGACGCGGACTTCAAGGCCCTGCTTCGCGCCATTTCAACGGCGGTTCAGAATGCCTCCTTCGACGGCGGCAACCTGCTGAACGGATCGCTCACTGCGGGCATCCAGTTCCTGGCCAATGCCGACGCCTCGTCCTCGATCACGCTGTCGTCCAAGGATCTGTCGCTCAGCGGGTCGATCATCGAACTGTCGCTCAGCGACAGCCTGCTGACGGCCACCGGTGCGGACCTGGCCCTGGCCAAGCTGGACGACTCGATCACTCAGCTGAACCAGGCCCTCGGCGAGATCGGGTCTCAGGCCAAGCAGATCGAGGCTCACAACACCTTCGTCACCAAGCTGATGGACACGCTGGAATCGGGCATCGGCAATCTGGTGGACGCCGATCTGGCCAAGGAAAGCGCGCGGCTGCAGGCTCTGCAGGTCCAGCAGCAGCTGGGGGCTCAGTCGCTGTCGATCGCCAACCAGGCTCCGCAGATCATCCTGTCACTGTTCCAGGGCTAACGGGCCCTCAGCTGATGCGGCTGCCCATCCGGCCCAGCTGGATCGGCGGCCGCCGACGCGGCGTCGCGCGCGGCCCCAGGCCATACATCGCTAGGATCGCGGTCAGGGTCCGGCTCAAGATCTGCATGGCGGCGCTCCAAGGGTTCCGGCCCATTAACGATTTCCGCCGCACTGCGTTCCGCGAGCGGACGTTAAGCCCTCGTTACGCCCGATCGGCCATGATGGACGGGCGGAGCATATCGTGATCGACAACGGCTATCTTCTGGGTCTGTACGGCGGCACTTCGACGTTCACATCGTCGTCGGCCGGCTCTGCCCTGAGTGCTGCCACGCGCCGTCAGCCGACCCCGCCGTGGGATGCGAGCGCCCAGGCCCAGGCACCGAAGGCCGATGCCCTGGTCCGCGCGGCCCTCGGGGGGCGTCGCTTCATCGACGAAGGGGCGGCGCGGGTCGACCTCAACGCGGCGTCTGCCGACTACAAGAAGCTGTTCGCCCTCTATCAGGGGCTTGAAGCCCTGAATGCCGTTTCAAACCGGGCCGCCACGAAGGGGGTCGGTGCGGCCGAACAGGCGCTGCTGGCCAAGCGCTTTGCAGCCGGCCTGGCCGAGGTCGGAACCTATGTGGCCTCCGCCCGGCTGGAGGATGTGCGCGTCGTCCAGGGGATATCGTCCTCGACCAGCAAGACCACGGCTGCCGTTCAGCGAGACAGCGCCATCTCCATCACCGGCCCTATCCACGAGGGATCGGCCGACAGCGAGGTCGCAGCCTTCGCCGGAGAGGTTCGCTTCGACATCACGATCAAACGCGGAACTTTGGGGAAGACGACTGTCCCCATCGACCTGGACGACATGGGCACAACGCCCCGAACCCTCGGCACTGTCACATCCTTCATCAATGAGAAGCTGGATGCCGCAGGGTTGGATACCCGCATCGGCCGCGAGCAGCTGAAGTCAGAACCCAAGACCCTGACCGTGGCGGGCAAGACCGTGACCCTGCCCAACGGGCCCGACCGCTGGGCCCTGGCCATCCGGGGGGTCTCGACCGAGACCGTATCCTTCACGGCAAGCCAGTCGGCCGACGCCGTCTATGTGGCCCAGGCGACCGGAACCGGTGCGGAGCAGCTGCTGAAGTTCCAGACCGATCAGGGCGGCACACCCCCCGACGCCGTCGCTCGCCTGGGCGAGAGCCATTGGGTCGAGGGTCGCGCCAGCCAGACCGCCCTGCCCGAGGGCGTCGAGACCATCCGCGCCAGCGCCACCGGCCCGGACGGCACCCTGTGGCTGGTCGCCGACATGAAGGCCGGGACCGGGGACCAGCCGATCAAGGGCCAGCAGGATGTCGCCCTGCTCAAGCTCGACAGCACGGGACGTGTCGTCGCGACCCGCGCCCTGGGGGCGGCCTCCAGCGCCTCTGGTCACGCCATCGCCGTCGATGCCGATGGGCGCGTGGCCGTCGCCGGTTCGGTGACAGGCGCGCTGATCCCGGGCCAGTCCGTCGTCGATCCCGCCTTGTCGGACAGTTTCGTCACCGTCTTCGATGCGGCGGGCGAGGAACTGTGGACACAGAGCCGGGGCGCACGGGCAGCCGACGAGGCGACCTCGGTCAGCTTTGGGGCCGATGGCCTGGTCTATGTCGGCGGGCGGGCGAAGTCGGCCATGACGGGTGCTTCGTCGGCCGGCGGCTGGGATGGCTATGTCCAGGCTTTCAAGGCCAGCCAACCCTATCCTGGGGCCGCTTATACGGTGACGTCCGTCGGCGTCGATCAGTTCGGCAGCGGCAGCGATGACGATGTCCAGGCCACGGCCATCGACGGTTCCAACCTCTATACGGCGGGCGTCGAAGCGGGCCGTCTGGTCGTGCGCCACTTCACGCTCGATGCGGCGGGCAAGCCGTCCCTGGCTTCCAGCCGCGACCTGGGCGTGGCGGGCGGCGACATCGCCGGCCTGGCTGTGTCGGACGGCAAGGTCATCCTGACCGGCACCACCCGCAACGACGCGCTGGATATTGGCACCATCAACACCGCCCATTCCGGCGGCACGGATGCCTTCATCGCCGTGCTGGGCAGCGATCTGACCGCCTCTGCTGACGACCGTCTGACCTATGTCGGGACTGCGGGCGACGACACGGCGGCCGATATCAAGCTGCACGACGGCAAGGTCTGGATCACGGGCACGGAGAACCGCGCCCTGGATGCCAAGGCCACCGACCCGACCACTGCCTATCTCAGCCGTGTCGATCCCCTGACCGGAGTGGTCGAATGGAACCGCCAGTGGGCGGGGGCAGGGGACAAGGCCGCGCCCCTGACCCTGGCCATCGCCTCGGGCGGGGCCAGTGTGCTGGACCGTCTGGGCCTGCCGACCGGAGAGATCGACCAGACCGCGTCCAAGCGATTGATCGACGCCACGGCCCTGCGGCCCGGCGACCGCTTCTATGTCTCGCCCGCCAACGGTGGCCGTCAGGTGGCTGTGACGATCGAGGCGCGCGATACGCTCCAGACCCTGGCCCGCAAGATCGAGCAGGCCTCCAACACCCGGCTCAAGGTCACCGTCGCCGCCGAGAGCGCCGACAAGGCCGAGGGCACGCGCGGCCAGAACGCTCTTCAGGCCGGGCTGCATCGGCTGACCATCACCGCCCGCGACGGCAAGGTCGGAGCGGTCATCAGCGCGGGCGAGCCGGGCCGCGATGCCCTGGCGGGTCTGGGTCTGTCCGCAGGATTTATCGGCGCAACCGGCGGTACCGGCGAGATCAAGACCTTTGGCCTCGACCTTCCCAAGACGCTCAGCCTGTCCACGCCCGAAGCCCAGAAGGCGACCGGCGAGCGGCTTCAGGCGGCAATGAAGGCAGTACGCGATGCCTATCGGTCGCTGTCTCCCACGGCCAATACCCCCGCCGTTACCGGACAGGCTCCGGCCTATCTGACGGCACAGCTGGCCAACTATCAGGCGGCCCTGGCGCGTCTGGGCGGTTAGGGCGTCGCCGGGGCGGTTGGCGGTTGACGCCGTCACCCTTGGCAGGGTTATTGGATCGCCTCAGCCTCCGCGAGACCTCTGATGGCGACCCCACCCGATAACCGTATGATCATCGCCATCGGCGCCGGACTGGCCGTTGTGGCTGCCGTGGTCCTGGCCCTGATCTTCGGCGCAGGCCGCGAACAGCCGACCGAGGCGCCGCCTGCGTCCAAGGGCGGTTTGACCGTCGATCTGGCCGAGGCTCAGTCGCTGGAGCCGACGCGCGAACTGCGCTGTTTCGTCAACGGACAGTTCGTCGGCATGGCCACCCTGACCGACTGCGCCCAGCGCAACGGCCTGGCCACTGATGCCCTGGACGTCGGCTTCGATGCTTCCGGCAGCCTGACCGCCGCCCCGACCGCCTCACTGGCCCCGCCGCCGGCCCTGCCACCCACGGACCTGGCCGAAGTCGTCCCGCCTGTGGTGACCGATGAGCCGACGACCGGCCAGCCCGCGCCCCAGCCCGCCGCGACCGGCGGCTTCTGCCAGCGCTATACCGGGTCGGAATGGCGCTCGGTTTCCAACAGCATGAGCCTGAATGCCTGCGTTCAGGCCCTGTATGCCGGGACCTGCGTACGCCCCGGTGATGCCCAGTACGGCCGCTGGAACGACCTGACTCTGCGTCTGGTGCCGGGCCGGGTGGAGCAGTCCAACGACAACAGCCGCTTCCGCACCCTGGTCGAACAGAACCGCTCCTGCGCCATTCCGGAGGTCGGATGATGCGCGCAACCTTCCTGGGGGCTGCGGCCCTGACTGCCCTTGCGACCCTGGTCCTGTCCGCCTGTACCAATGCGGTCAAGCCGCCCTTCGACGAGGGGGTCTGCTATTACGTCGTCCCCGATCCGGAAGGGGAGGACGGCCTGCGCTACAACGTCGTCGGACGCGACCTGCCGCAGCTGGAGACCTGTTTCGCTGAGCTGGAAAAGATGCGGGTCGGCTTCCTGCGTCTGGGTGGCAACCGGCGCGAGATCATGGGGGCCTACAACGGCCAGTTCATCTTCATTGACGCCACGGGCATTTCGGTGTCGCGAACCCTCGACGGCGGGCGGTTCTTCTCCATGGCCCGCACCGGCGACGGGCGTCTGGCTGTGCCCGGCGCGATCGTGCGGGACGAAACCGGTGCTCCCATCGCCGTCGCGGCTCCGCCCGATGACGCTCCGACCACCCCTTGACGAAATGTGAACAAAGGTGGAACATCTGACGCTTATCCACCGGGATTTGCTCAGGCTGTCAGATCGGTCTCGTCTCCGCCGCTCAGTTGTTTAGGGCATGCGTCAACGGCAGCGGGCAAGCGGCCGCGGCATCATCAATCGGCCTCAAGCAGCGCGTAGCGCGATAGGCCTCAACCAACCGGCCTCAAGTCGCGCGAAGCGCGGTAGGCCCCAACAAACCGGCCTCAAGCAGCGCGAAGCGCGGTAGGCCAAAACAAACGAGGGAGCCCGGCATGGCTGGCAGCGTCAACAAGGTCATTCTGGTCGGCAATCTGGGCCGCGACCCCGAAATCCGGTCCATGCCGAACGGCGACCGGATCGCCAATCTGTCGATCGCCACGTCCGAGACCTGGCGCGACAAGTCCTCGGGCGAGCGCAAGGAAAAGACCGAGTGGCACCGGGTCGTGATCTTCAACGACAACATCGTCAAGGTCGTTGAAAACTATGTGAAAAAGGGCTCGACCGTCTATATCGAAGGCGCGCTTCAGACCCGCAAGTGGACCGACAAGGACGGCGTCGAGAAATATTCGACCGAGGTCGTGGTGGGCAAGTTCAAGGGTGAGCTGACCATGCTGGGCGGCCGTGACGGCGGCGGCGGCGGATCGCAGGGCGGCGGCTATGGCGGCGGCCGCGGAAATGACGACGACTATTCCTCGGGCTTCTCGACCGGCGGGGCCAACAAGCCCAGCGGTCCCAAGGAAAGCTACGACCTGAACGACGACATCCCCTTCTAAGGCGAACCGATGCGCTCAGTCATCGCGACACTGGCGGCGTCGGCTGTCGTCGCCGGCGCCGGGGTAGCCTCGGCCCAGCCCTGCGATGCCGTCAATGTCGTTGGAACCTGGAGCCTGGTGTCGGTTCGGGCCGACGAGCCGGGCGTCCAGGCCTTTTATGAGCGGGCACCCTATGAGTGGATGCGGTTCAAGGCTGATGGCAGCGTCCACTATGTGGCCTCGACCCGTGACCGAGCCAATCGCGCCGAGATCGAGGCCACGCTGGACCGCACCGATGCCCAGGATGGCGTCGACTATGTCATCCAGTGGCTGGATACGGGCGTCATGCTGATGCTGCGCGACGGCCAGCCGTTCCAGCTGGGCCAGTGCCGGATCGCCGAGGCCGACGACGGCCCGGTCCGCGCGGGCGACCTGATCTACACCAATGTCGAGGGCATGCCGTCCCTGCACCGCATCCAGCGCCGTCTGGCGGACTGAGCGGTCGGACGGAAACACCCGGACACCACTCTTGAGGCGCATGCTCGGCCAGCCTGTGGCATGAGGCCCCGGTGCCCGTGACCCCTGACAAGCCCCACAGTCCGCTGACCCTGATCGAGATCGGGGCGCTGGCCGCCGTCGCCATCATCTGGGGCGTCAACAATGCCGCGGCCAAGGTGGCGACCGAGCATCTGCCGCCCCTGCTGACCGGTTCGATGCGGTTCGGCATCACGGCCCTCTGCCTGGCCGTCTTCATTCGACCGCCGTTTCCGAACCTGAAAAGCCTGGCCATCATCACCCTGGTTGGCGGGCCATTGCACTATGGGCTGATCTATACGGCCTTCTGGCTGGCCAAGGACGTCAGCCCGGTCTCGGTGGCGGCCCAGCTGTGGATTCCGTTCACAGCCCTGTTCGCCTTCCTGCTGCTGGGCGAACGCCTCAGTCGCCCGGCCTTGATCGGGATGGGAATCGCCTTCCTGGGCGTGGCCTGGATGTCCGCCGACCCCCATGCTCTGGAGGACTGGGGGGCCATTCTCGTCGGGGTGGCCGCCTCTGCCGCCTGGGCCCTGACCACCGTCATCGCACGCCGCACGACCTCCATCCCGCCGTTGAAGATGCAGGGTCTGCTCGCCATGGTCACCCTGCCAGGCCTTGGCTTTGCCTCGGCCATGGTCGAGCACGATCAGTGGCAGTCTGTCGCCGCCGCCCCGCCGATCGCCTGGGCCGCCGTGCTGTTCGGGGGCATCGCCTCTTCGGTGGTGGCCACCAGTCTGGTCTTCTGGCTGGTTCAGAAGCGCGAGGCTGGACGGGTGACGCCCTATCTTCTGGCGACACCCGTGGTTTCGATCGTGATCGGCGGCCTGTTCCTGGGTGACGTGCTGACGATCCAGATCCTGACCGGAGCGGCCCTGACCATCGGTGGGGTCGCTGTCGTCGCCCTGGCCGAGCGGGGCCTGCGAGCGGGCGCCGCCAAGGGCTGATGGCCGGCACCGAGGTGCATCCATTGCCGTCGTCCGTGGCGACTAGAAGACTGACAGGTTCGCTAGGACCGCTTCGAGATGGTTTCGATGACCCTTCCCTTCAGTCGCCTCACGCTCGCCATCGCCACGCTTTGCGCCGCCGTTTTCGCAAGCGCAGGGGCCCGGGCCCAGATCACCGAAAGTCCGGTACCGGGCTTTCCCCATGCCGTCGTCTACGCCCTGCCCGGCGATACCCCCCGACCGGTGCTTGTGATCCTGGCGGGTGCCGACGGCGGCGATCAGGGCGGCCGCCGGTTCGGGCCGATCTTGGCGGACCTGGGCTATGCCGCCGTCAGCCTGCCTTACTACTCTCCAGACTGGGGTGAATATGGACCACCGCCCCAGTTCCCGGACCTGCCCGGCAGTTTCATCGATATCCGGGTGGATCAGATAGGCGAACTGCGCGAAGCCCTGAGCGGCATGGACGGCGTGGATGTCGAGCGCTTCGGCCTTTTCGGCGGGTCCAAGGGGGCGGAGTTCGCGCTGATCGCCGCCAGCCGCTATGACTGGATCGACGCCGTCGTCGCCTATACCCCCTCCGACCTGGTCTGGGAGGGCTGGGGTCTGGAGATGATCGAGGCCGAGGGCATGCGGTCGTCCTTCTCGTTCGACGGACAGGCCTTGCCCTTCATGCCCTATCGCGGCTTCGTAGAAGGCCTTCTCGCCGGGCCGCGTAACGCGGACCTGCGCGCCATCCACGAGAACGGCCGCGCCGACCATCCCGATCGCGAAGCCACGGCCCGTATTCCGGTCGAAGCCTATCCGGGGGCCCTGATGCTGATCGCCGGCGAGCGGGACGCCCAGTGGAACTCCGCCCGCCAAGCCCGCAATATCGTCACGGCCCGCGAGGCGGCCGGTCTGGCCACCGAGGCGCTGATCTATCCCGAGGCCGGTCACGACCTGATTGGCGGAGACGGCGACCCTCGCGCCGACCCCCGCAGCGGCGGCACGCCCCAGGCCAATGCCGAGGCTCGGCTGGACGCCTGGCCCCGCGTCATCGCCTTCCTGGACGGGACCCTGAAGCCCGGTCCTGACTGAGCAGCGTCAGTCGGCGGTGGCGCTGAACACGCCGCAGGCGATCCGCGCCCCGGCTCCGCCGATCGGCTGGCTGATGTGGTCGTCCGGGTTGGCGTGCACCAGAAAGGCGACGCCGTCCGCATCCATCAGATTATGGCCAGCGTGGCCGCTGACGGGCAGATAGACCTCGGCCATGGCCGTGCCGTCCGCCCCGGCATAGACATTCTGGAGATCGCCCAGATCCGGCCCGCCCTGCTGGTTCAGCAGGCCGTGAGGCCGCGCCTCGGTCGGATGGTTCACATGCGCCCCGGCCGATGTGAAGCCGGGGCCCTCGCACTGACCCACGGCATGCAGGTGCACTCCATGCCAGCCCTGGGGCCAGCCCTGGCCCTCGACGCGGAACAGGATGCCCTGCGGTCCGTGGAAGGCCTTGACGGTGCCGGCCTCGGTTCCGTCTGCAAGCCGCAAGGTGGCCATGCCGACCGGCTCGGGGGCCGGCGCGGTCGCGGCGGGCGGCGTCTGGGCCATGGCGCAGCCAGCGGTCATAAACAGGGCGGTGGCGGTCAGAAGAGCACGCATGAAATCTACCTTTCACGGAGGACTGGAGGGCCTTGGGCGTCTTTGCCACGACAGGCCGTGAGTGCTAGAAAACCAGACAGCGGATCACGTTCCGATTCCGGCCGATTAAAGCCCAAAATCCTTGACCGACGACACCCCCGAAAACGCCGCACCGGCGAACGCTGACATTTCCAACATCACGATCGAGGACGAGCTGCGCCGCTCCTATCTCGATTATGCGATGAGCGTGATCGTATCGCGGGCCCTGCCCGATGCCCGCGATGGTCTGAAGCCGGTCCACCGCCGCATCCTGTATTCGATGCACGACCTGAACATGACGCCGGACCGTGCCTATTCGAAATGTGCGCGCGTCGTCGGTGACGTTCTGGGCCGGTTCCACCCGCACGGCGACGCCTCGGTCTATATGGCTCTGGTCCGTATGGCCCAGCCCTTCTCGATGGGGCTGATGCTGGTCGACGGCCAGGGCAATTTCGGCTCGGTCGACGGCGATATGCCCGCCTCCATGCGATATACCGAGGCCCGGATGGCCCCGGCGGCGGTCGCCCTGCTGGCCGACATCGACAAGAACACCGTCGATTTCCAGCCGAACTACGACGAAAAGGAGCTGGAGCCGGTCGTCCTGCCGGCGCGGATTCCGAACCTGCTGGTCAATGGGGCTGGCGGCATCGCCGTCGGCATGGCCACCAACATCCCGCCGCATAACCTGGGTGAGATCATTGATGCGGCGGTCGCCCTGCTGGACGATCCCGAGATCGGCGACGAAGCCCTGCTGGACATCGTGCCCGGGCCCGACTTCCCCACGGGCGGGGAAATCATGGGCCGCACCGCCCCGCGCAACGCCCTGCGCGAAGGACGGGGCTCCGTCATCGTGCGCGGCCGGGCCACGGTTGAGGAAATCCGCAAGGACCGCGAGGCGATCGTGGTCACTGAGCTGCCGTTCCAGGTCAACAAACAGACCTTGATCGAGCGCATCGCCGAAATGGTCCGCGAAAAGCGGATCGAGGGCATTTCCGATGTTCGCGACGAGTCCGATCGTCAGGGCATGCGGATCGTCATCGAGCTGAAGCGCGAGGCTTCGGGCGATGTCATCCTGAATCAGCTCTGGCGCTATTCTGCCCTGCAGTCTTCGTTCGGCGTCAATATGCTGGCCCTGAACCACGGCCGGCCGGAACAGATGGGCCTGCGCCGGCTGCTCGAGGTCTTCCTGGACTTCCGCGAAGAAGTGGTGGTCCGCCGCGTCAAATTCGAGCTGGCCAAGGCCCGCGACCGCGGCCACGTCCTGGTCGGTCTGGCCGTGGCCGTCGCCAATATCGACGAGGTCATCCACATCATCCGCTCCTCGGCCGATCCGGCGGAGGCGCGCGAGCGGTTGCAGGCCAAGGCCTGGCCTGTCGCCGACATGATCGCCCTGGTCGAGCTGATCGCCGATCCGCGCTCCATGCTGATCGATGGCGACAAGCTGAACCTGACCGACGAGCAGGCCCGCGCCATCCTGGGCCTGACGCTCAGCCGCCTGACCGGCCTGGGGCGCGACGACATCTTCTCCGAGGCGCGCGGCCTGGCCGAGACGATCCAGGGGCATCTGACCATTCTGTCGGACCGCGCCAACATCCTGGCCATCATCCGCGAGGACCTGGTGGCGGTGAAGGATCAGTTTGCGGTGCCGCGGCGGACCCTGATCGGCGAGGGCGACGCCGAGATGGAGGACGAGGACCTGATCCCGCGCGAGGACATGGTCGTGACCGTCACCCACGGCGGATACGTCAAACGCGTGGCCCTGGGCGCCTATCGGACCCAGCATCGCGGCGGCAAGGGCAAGTCCGGCATGACGATGAAGGACGAGGACGCCATCGTCGGCGTGTTCTCCGCCTCGACCCATGCGCCGGTCCTGTTCTTCGCCACCAACGGCAAGGCCTATAAGCTCAAGGTGTGGCGCCTGCCGCTGGGCGCGCCGACCTCGCGCGGCAAGGCCTTCGTCAATCTGCTGCCGATCGAGCCGGGCGACAGCATCATGAATGTCCTGCCGCTGCCCGAAGACGAGGCGGATTGGGACAACTATGACATCATGTTCGCCACCCGCTCGGGTGACGTGCGCCGCAACAAGCTCAGCGATTTCGCGACCGTGAACCGCGCAGGCAAGATCGCCATGAAGCTGGAAGAGGGCGACCATATGGTCGGTGTCGCCCTGTGCACGGCCGAAGACGACATCCTGCTGACGACCGCCATGGGTCGCGCGATCCGCTTCAAGGCGGACGATGTGCGGGTGTTCAAGGGCCGGGATTCCACGGGCGTGCGCGGCGTGCGCCTGCAGACCGGCGACGAGGTCATCTCCATGGCCGTGCTGGCCCGGGTCGATGCTACCCCCGACGAGCGGGCTGCCTACGTCAAACACGCCAATGCCATGCGCAAGGCCGCCTCAGGCGAGGCTGACGATGACACACCGACGACCGAGTCGGAGGACGAGGGCGAAACCGCATCCGGCGACGCTCCGATCTCGCCGGAACGGATCGCGGCCCTGGGCGCAGCGGAGCAGTTCATTCTGACCGTGACCGACACCGGCTTTGGCAAGCGATCCTCGGCCTATGAATATCGTCGCACCGGTCGAGGCGGACAGGGGCTGACCGCCCACGGTCTGGGCGGGCGCGCCGGCACCCGACTGGCCGCCGCCTTCCCGGTGGACGAGACGGACGAACTGCTGATGGTCACGACCAGCGGCCAGATGATCCGCACGCGGGTCAGCCAGGTCCGCGTGGTCGGCCGCTCCAGCCAGGGCGTCACCATCTTCCGCACCGCCGAGGGCGAACGCGTCGTCTCGGTCGAGCGTCTGGCCGAGGTGGCGAATACGGAAGACGGGGCAGATGAGGGCGGCGAGGATTGATCCTCGCCCGGCGGGACAGGAAGCGTGAGCGACATCCTCATCGACGGCCTGTCCCCCACTGAGGGTGACCTGCATTACCTCGCCCTGGTCAACTACGGGGCCTATACCTCGTTCAGGGTGGAGGACGGCGGTGTCCGCGGTCTCGATCTCCATCTGAAACGGCTGGACGGTCACGCGGTCGATCTGTTCGGCGAGCCGGTCGGCCAGGAACGACTGCGCCGACTGGTCCGGTCTGCTCTGGGCGAAAGGCGCGACGCCTGGGTGAGGATCAGCCTGTTCTCGCCCGAAATCTGGGCGCGGACGCCGGAGGCGGTGGTCTGTCCAAAGGTCATGACCCTGATCGCGCCCCCGCCGCCGCCGCTGGGCACCAGTATGCGGATCCAGGTGCGCACCTATGAGCGCGAGGAGGCGCACATCAAGCACACGGCCATCTTCGGCCTGATCCGGGCCCGGCGTCTGGCGCGGCAAGCCGACTTTGATGACGCGTTGTTTGTCGACCCGGACGGAAAAATTTCTGAAGGGACGACCTGGAACATCGGCTTGGTCAGGGGTGATCAGGTGACCTGGCCCCAGGCGCCGATGCTGCCTGGCGTCACCCAGGCCCTGATCACCCAGGGTCTTGCCGAGGTCGGGATGAGGAGCGAGACGGTGCCGGTGTCGATCGATGATCTGGACCGGTTCGATGCGGCCTTCCTGTGCAACAGTGCCACCCCGGCCTGTCCAATCACGGCCATCGGCCAGCACCGTTTTGCGCCGAGCCCCGACGTCATTGCGCGGTTGCAGGCCGCCTGGTCCGCGGCCGTGCCGCAGCCAGTCTGATCGCCTCTAGGCCCGCTCTGTTGCGACTGCTAAATGACGGAAAAGGCGAGGGGAGATACGCCATGCGAATCGGGCTTTATCCCGGCACCTTCGATCCCGTGACCAACGGGCACATGGATATCATCGGCCGAGCGGTGAAGCTGGTGGATCGCCTGGTCATCGGCGTGGCCCAGAATGACGACAAGGGCCCCCTGTTCACCACCGCTCAGCGGGTCGAGATGGTTCGGGCCGAGCTGGTCGGCTTTGGCGATCGGGTCGAGGTGCGCCCGTTCAGCAGCCTGCTGATGCATTTTGCCGAAAGCCTGAACGCCAGCGTCATCGTCCGGGGCCTGCGCGCCGTGGCGGATTTCGAATACGAATTCCAGATGACCGCCATGAACCAGCGCCTCAACAGCGACATAGAAACCGTGTTCCTGATGGCCGACCCGAGGCATCAGGCGATCGCCTCGCGGCTGGTCAAGGAGATCGCCCGTCTGGACGGCGCGATCGACAGTTTCGTCAGCCCCGCCGTCGCCCAGGCGGTTCGGGACAAGGTGAAGGGTCGAGGATGAAGATGCGTGTCCGTGGAGCGATTGTTGCCGTGGTGATGGCCATGGGCAGTGCCGCCCTTGCCCAGACGGTGCCACCGTCGGCGACCCAGACACCAGCGCCCGTGCCGTCCGGGCTGACCGCTGCCGACTGGCGCACCGTGGCCCCCGAGAACCTGCTGGTCATCGACACGTCCAAGGGCCGAATTCTGGTGGAGCTGGAGCCGCGGGTGGCCCCCAACCATGTCGTCCGGATCCGGACCCTGGCCGATCAGGGCTTCTATGACGGCTTGAAATTTCACCGCGTCATCGGCGGCTTCATGGCCCAGACGGGCGATCCTCTGGGAACGGGGCTGGGCAGCAGCGACCTGCCGGACATCGGCCTGGAGGCGGCGTTCCGGCGTGGACGCGATACCGCCTTTGTGCCCGTTCCGAACAGCGGCGGCACGGCTCTGCGCGGCCTGGTCGGCGCAGTTCCGGTGACCACCCAGCCCGATGCCCAGATGATGGTGACCGCCGACATGAAGGTGGAGGCCCAGACCCTGTTCTGCGCCGGCGTGGCGGGCATGGCCCGCTCCAGCGACCCGAACAGCGCCAACAGCCAGTTCTTCCTGATGATGGGCGAGAACGCGGCCCTGAACGGCGGTTACACGGTGTTCGGATCCATCCTGGTCGGGCGCGAGGTGGTTCAGTCGCTGAAGCAGGGACCGGATGCCGCCGACGGCGCGGTGACGCAGGATCCCGATATCATCGTGCAGGCTCGCACGGCTGCGGCCATGCCTGAGGACGCGCGCCCGGTGGTCCGTGTCATGGATACCCGCGGTCCCGGCTTTATCGCCCTGGTCGAATCGACACGCGCCGCGCGCGGCAACCGCTTCACCGTCTGCGACATCCGCCTGCCTGCTGAGGTCGTCAACTGAAGCGCCTGAAACAAGGCATGGGGGAGGGGCGTATGGTCCGAAATCTGGCGACAATGGCAGGGCTGACTATGGCTCTGGGGCTCGCGGGTCCGGCCCTGGCCCAGACCGAAGTCGGCTATGTTCCGCCGGCGGCCGATGCGGCGGTTCCGCCTCCGCCTCCCGCTCCGCCCGCCCAGGGTGTTCGCTCACCCGACTGGCGGCAGGTTCTCCCGGAAGACCTGCTGGTCATCGACACGACCAAGGGCCGCATCCTGGTCGAACTGGCACCGCTGGTGGCGCCCTTGCACGTCGAGCGGATCCGCCTGCTTTCGCGGATGGGCTTCTATGACGGCCTGACCTGGCACCGGGTCATCGACTATTTCATGGCTCAGACCGGCGATCCGCTGGGCAATGGCGATGGGCAGAGCGCCTATCCGGACCTGAAGGCCGAGTTCACCTTCCGTCGGGGCCCCGAGCTGCCCTTCGCCCCCGTCGCCGCCCCCGCAGGCGCAGTGATCGGCTTCGTGGGCTCCCTCCCGGTCCAGACCCAGCCCGACGCCCTGATGTCGATGACGGGAGACGGCAGGGTCCACGGCTGGGCTCTCTATTGCCCCGGCGTCGCGGGCATGGCGCGCGATGAGGGCAACGACACGGCCAACAGCCAGTTCTTCCTGATGCGCCAGCCCTATCCGTCGCTGGACAAGCGCTACACTGTCTGGGGCACGGTGGTGTCCGGCCTGGATGTCGTTCGCAGCCTCAAGACGGGCGAGGACGCCAGCGGCATGGTTGCGGGCGAGCGCGATCGCATGATCCGTGTCCGCGTGGCCGCCGACTTGCCCGAGGCCGAGCGGCCGATCGTGCAGATTCTCAACCCGGGATCCGAGCCGTTCCGCCTGCTGGCCGAACAGGTCCGGGCAGCTCGCGGCGCGGACTTTTCCATCTGCGACATCCCGCTGCCCGTACAGGTGACAGCGGCTGCACCTGTGGCCTAGGACCGGCCCCGCCTGCGGCGCCTGGAGCGCGGGTTGCGACGATCTTCGCGCATCCTTTGCAACAGCAGCCCCTCACGCAGGCCACGATCGGCGACGCGGACGCGATCGCAAGGCCACGCACGCTGCACCGCCTCCAGGATGGCGGCTCCGGCCAGGACAAGGTCGGCGCGCTCCGGTCCGATGCAGGCTTCCGCCGCCCGACCGGCCGGACCCAGGGCCAGCAACCTGTCGGCCGCCGCTTCGCAGTCAGCCCGCTTCATCCACAAGCCGTCGATCCGGTCCCTCTGATAGCGCGCCAATCGAAGGTGGATGCCAGCCAGGCTGGTGATAGCTCCGGACGTTCCGACCAGATGGGCCCGCCCGGCGTCGAACTCGGCCCTCAGATCCGGATCGACGGGCCCATCCGCGATCGCCTCTGCCATGTCGGCCACCATGGCTTCGTACCAGGCGTCGAGATTGTCGGTCGGCTCGGGATGCCGTTCGGCCAGGGTCACGACGCCGATGGGTGCCGACAGCCAGCCCACCGTCTCCAGGCCCCGCTCGCTGCGACGCAGCCAGGACAGTTCGGTCGAGCCTCCACCCACGTCGATGACGAGGATGGCCCGTGCGTTCGGGTCGAATAGATTGCGACACCCTTCGACGGCCAGCCGAGCCTCTTCCACCGGGTCAATGATTCGCAGCGTCAGTCCCGTGCCGCGTTTCACCCGGTCGACGAACTCGGCCCCGTTCTCGGCCTGGCGACAGGCTTGAGTGGCAACGGCGCTCAACCGGGCCGAGGTCACCCCACGCTTGGCCACGCGCTCGGCACACAGACCCAGAGCCTCATAGGCGCGGTCCATCGCGCCGTCGTCCAGCCGGCCGGTCCGGGTCAAGCCCTCGCCCAGCCTGACGATGCGGCTGAAGGAATCGACGACCCGAAAGCCGTCGCGGGCCGGGCGCGCAATCAGCAGCCGGCAATTGTTGGTCCCCAGATCCAGCGCACCATAGAGGGGCGCGTCAGCGGCCGCTTCAAAGAAGCGGGGGGACCGCCCGTCACGCCCCGCGGGCGTGTCGTCGATCTCCGGCATGGGCCGAGCTTTCAAGTGGGTGGTCCGAAACGGCACCCGTCTACGACAGCCTACGCCCGTCAGATCGTCCGCGCCAAGCCTGTCTGTCGCGAAAATGAACGAGACGACCAGCCTCCGGCTCAGACAGAGGGGCGTAGCTATTGGACCATGACCCAGGTTCGCACAGCCCGTTTCGGTCTTGGACAGATCGTCCGACACCGGGAACAAGCCTTTTCCGGCGTGATCGTCGATGTCGATCCGACCTATTCTGGTCCCCTGGCGCTGACCGGGCCGGTCCAGGCCGATCAGCCCTTCTATCGCGTCTTTGCCGTCGGGCCGGAGGGCGGCTTCATCGTCTATGCCGCCGAGAATGTTCTGGAGCATGACCCCGAGGTCGAGCCCCTGTCCCGGGCCGACGAGGCCCAATGGTTCAGCGTCGATGCCATGGGCCGTCACGCCCCGCGTTCGCATCGGCTTCAATAAGTTCGCGTCGAGGACTAGACTGGCCCCATGTCCGACTTCGAGCACGTCTTTCAGGAACCGCCGCCGGGGGCTGCCGCTGACTGGACCATCCCGCAGGACTGGGAGGCCTATACGGCTGTTGAGCATCAGACGTGGGACACCCTGTATGCTCGTCAGATGACCATTCTGCCCGGCCGGGCCGCCGATGCCTTTATGAACGGGCTGAAGGCGCTGGACCTGAATACGGGCGGGATCCCCGATTTCTCGGTGATGAACCCCAAGCTGCAGGCCCTGACCGGCTGGACCGTCGTCTGTGTGCCGGGCCTGGTGCCTGATGCGGTCTTTTTCGACCATCTGGCCAACAAGCGGTTCCCCTCGGGCCAGTTCATCCGCAAGCCGGACCAGCTGGACTATCTGCAGGAGCCGGACATCTTCCACGACGTCTTCGGCCATGTGCCCATGCTGACCGACCCGGATTTCGCCGCCTATATGCAGGCCTATGGCCAGGGCGGACAGCGCGCGGCGTCGCTGGGGATGCTGGCCCATCTGGCGCGGCTGTACTGGTACACGGTCGAGTTCGGCCTGATGGAAACGGCAAAGGGACTGCGCATTTACGGTGCCGGTATCGTTTCGTCGGCGACCGAGAGCGTTTTCGCGGTCGAGGACCCGTCACCGAACCGGATCGGCTTCGATCTAGAACGGGTCATGCGGACCCTCTACCGGATCGACGACTTCCAGCAGGTCTATTTCGTCATCCCCTCGATCGAGGCACTCAAGGACGAGACGCTGAAGGATTTCGCCCCCGTCTATGAGCGGCTGAAAGGCACGACCGACATCGCGATAGACGCCGTCCTGCCGACGGACCGGGTCTTCACGCGGGGCACCCAGGCCTATGCCGCCAGGGGTGGGCGGTTCGCGGCCTGACGATCTCTGACGCCAGCCGGTCGTGACCTGCCGAACAGTCGTGCGATAGGGCATGATCCGCTGATCAGGACAGGAGCGGCAAATGAAGGCGTGGATCTTGGCGGGCGCGTTGTCACTTGGCCTCGCCGGCGCGGCCCAGGCACAGGTGTTCGCCCACACCCTGCCCAACGGCCAGACCCTCACCTTGCCAAATACGGTCGCCCATTGTGATGCGCCGGTTCGGCTGAACGGCCAGAGCACGGTTGGGGCTGATCTGACCTGCCGGGTGGGAGCGACAACGGGCGCGGCGCGGACCGTCCGGGCAACGGGTGCGATCGTTGCCGTGCTTCAGGCGGGTCGCGTGACGCCCCGCCAGTTCCTGATCTTCTCGACCGAGGAATGGTGGCCCGATCTGACGCCGGAACAGCGGGGAGCTCAGATCAGGACCCACACCAAGACGCTGGCCAGTGGCCCGGCACAGTTCCTGTGCGTACACCGCGACGATGTTCCCGCCCTGGCCGGCGATGCGCTGTGCACTCTCGATGCGCCGCTGTTGCAGTTCATGGTCGCGGGCCGTTCCACCATGGCTTCCACCGCTGATGACGCGGTGGACACGATCCTGGCGTCGACGACCCTGCGCTAGACCCGCTGAAACGGATAGAAGCCGCCGCCCAGGTCAAGGATTTGGGTCAGTGCGTCCAGGGCGCTGCGGCTTTCGTCCAGCAGGGCGGGATCGGCCAGGTCGGCGGGCGTCAGCTGGTCGCGGTAGTGGGTAGCCCCCCAGGCGGACAGCCGCGCATAGAGGTCTTCGGTCAGCCGCATGGCCGGATTGGCCGCGGCCTGTTCCGCCTCGGTCAGGACCACGCGAAGGCGCAGGCAGGCGGGGCCGCCGCCGTTTCGCATGGACTGGCGGACATCGACATATTCGACCGCGCCGATGGGGCCGTTGGATGCGGCCAGGGACTGCGCGACCGCATCGCTGCGCGGGTTGTCGCGGGTCTCGGTGGGACAGATCAGAGTCAGCCGGTCCCGGTCGGGAATCTGCACCAGCATGGAGTTGAACAGATAGCTGGAGATGGCGTCGGCCAGCGGCAGGTCGGCCAGGGAGACCTGGACGAAGATTGGCTCGAACCCTTTAGCCGCCGCACGGATGGCGGCATGGGTCGCGGCGGTGTCTTCAAACGCCAGCTCGTGATGGAACAGGGTCTCCAGCGCGCCGACGCAGACCACGTCGTTGTGGAAGGTGCCACCCGCAATGGCCGCGCGCGACTGCCGGGCCAGAACGGCGCCGCTGGCCCCATGGCGGCGGGCGATGGCCTGTGACGCCTCGAAGGTCTGACGGGCCGGATAGGGACCGGTCCACGGCTCATAGGCCTCGCGTCCCCAGACCAGCAGATTGACCCCCGGCGTGCCGTGGTCGGCACACAGCCGGACGTGGTTGGCCGCGCCCTCGTCGGCCAGATGCGCCACCGAGGGCAGGGCGTCGTGGACCGCGAACCGGTCCCGGTCCGGGAAGAGGGCATCCAGCGCCCGCTTCGTCTGTTGATGCTCCAGCGAGCGATGCAGGTTGGTGACCAGGTTGGCGGGGGTGAAGTGGACGCGGCCGTCGGCGCTGTCGGCGGACGGGGTCACCGTCGCGGCATTGGCGGCCCACATGGGACTGGCCGAACAGGCGGCGGCGGCAAAGGATGGCGCGTCCTTCCAGGCCTGTTCCAGCACCTGGGCGTCGGAACCGGTGAAGCCCAGGGTCCGCAGGAAGGGGATGTTCGGCCGCTCATGCGGGGGCAGGACGAACTGCGGCAGACCCAGATCCGCCAGGGTCTTCATCTTGTCCAGACCCTGCAGGACGGCCGCGCGGGGGTTCGACGCCTCGCCCGCATTCAGGCTGGACGCCAGGTTGCCGGGGCTGAGGCCCGCATAGGAATGCGTCGGGCCGATCAGGCCGTCGGCGTTGGCTTCGATGGCGGGGGTCAATTGGGGACAATCCAGACGGTGGGAGTCGACATCCGGGAAATCCAGATCGATACGCCCATCACCACTGCGGTGAGAACAACTAGGGCCCCAGCGGTGAGGTAGGTGCGATTGCGAAGAGCCTGGATCATCCCCACCGCCATCAGGGACCCGAATACAGCACAGCCGCTGTAGATGTTGAAGCGATCGCTCCCCATCAGCGCATAGAACCCCATGAGCAAGCCCGAAAGTCCCCCGCAGGTAATCGTCAAAATTATCGCGGGGCGAAGACGGGAGGCGAGAGGCTCTGGACCAATCCTCCGCTTCATCCCCGCAACCCCTTGATCTCGCCCTCGATGTTCTTCACCGCCCCCGCCTCGAAGCTGGCAACCGGATAGGCGCAGTAGTCGGCGGCGTAATAGGCGCTGGGGCGGTGGTTGCCGCTCTTGCCCAGGCCGCCGAAGGGCATGTCGCCAGCGGCCCCCGTGGTCGGGCGGTTGAAGTTGACGACCCCGGCGTGGATGCGGCGGATGAAGTGGTCCCAGTTCGCCGGATCGTCGCTGACCAGACCGGCGGACAGGCCGTACCGCGTGTCATTGGCGGCGGCGACCGCGTCCTCAAACGTGGCGACGCGGGTTACCGACAGGAAGGGCGCGAACATCTCCTCGTCCGGCACCTTGATCCCCGTCACATCGATGATGGCGGGCTGGACGAAGGCGGCGGACCGGCCAGCCACGGGGCCGGAGGCGCGGATGACCCGCGCGCCCATGTCGATGCGATCCTGCAAGGCCTTGAGCGCGCCCTGGGCGGCTGCTTCCGAGATCAGCGGCCCGGCATAGGGTTCAGGCGTGCTGTTCCAGGGCGCGAAGATCAACCGGTCGACCATGGCGACGACCGCGTCGACAATGGCGTCACCCTGAGGGCCCTCGGGCACAATCAGGCGGCGGGCGCAGCTGCAGCGCTGGCCCGTCGTCACGAACGCTGACTGCACGATGATCCCGGCCACAGCCTCGGCGTCGGCCGCATCCCAGACCACCAGGGGATTGTTGCCGCCCAGCTCCAGCGCCAGGATCACGCGGGGTCTGTCGGCGAACAGCTTGCGGAAATGGGCCCCGGCATTGCCGGAACCGGTGAACATCAGGGCATCGATGCGTTGCTGCAGCAGAGTGGCACCCACGTCGCGTCCGCCCTGCACCAGGTTGAAGACGTGTTTGGGCAGGTCCGCCGCCTCCAGGCATTCGGCCATCAGCTGGCCGGTCCAGGGCGTCTCTTCAGAAGGCTTGAACACCACCGTGTCCCCTGCCAGCAGGGCCGGGACGATATGGCCATTGGGCAGGTGGCCGGGAAAGTTGAAGGGGCCCAGCACCGCCGCCACCCCGTGCGGACGATGGCGCAGGACGGCGCGGCCGAAGCCGGTCTGGGTCTCGCGCTCGCCGGTGCGTTCGTCATAGGCGCGGATCGAGATATCGACCTTGCCCTGCATGGCCTGGACCTCGGTGGTGGTCTCCCACAGCGCCTTGCCGGTTTCGCGGCTGATGGCTTCCGCGATCTGTGGCGCGCGGTCCTTGAGCACGGACTGATAGCGCTTCATGGCGTCGATGCGGTCCTGGCGCGGCCGGTCAGCCCAGTCGTTGAGCGCATAGCGGGCCCGCACGACGGCGACCTCGACCTCTGCGACCTCGGCGTTGCGGCCTTCCCAGACGGCTTCGCCGGTAGCGGGATCGATGGACTGAAACTTGGTCATCGGCTTTCTCAGCTTTTCACGCGGACAGTGTCGCCCGCCCTGACCCTCAGCGCCTCGGCGGTTTCGGGGGTCAGGGTGGCGGTATCGCCTTCGACATGGGCGCGCTGACGCACGGCGCGGAAGCCCCCGACGCTGTCGGTGGAGATCAGGGACGGCAACTCGGCCTCGATCGTCGGAGCGATGGCTACGGTCATCTGCCGCGCATCGCGGACGGTGCGGATATGATCGCGGGCGCACGACACCGTCGGGCCTGCATCGAAGATGTCGATCAGGCCGTTGGGCCGGAAGCCTTCCGATTCCAGCAGGGCCATCGCCGGAACGCCCTGAGGGTGGACCTTGCCGATCACGGCACGCGCAGGCTCGGGCAACAACTCGACATAGATGGGATGGCGCGGGGCCAGATCCAGGATGAACTGCTTGTCTGTCGAGCCGGTCATCATGTCGGCATCGTCGAACGGCATGGGAAAGAATTTGTGGGCCACATGGTCCCAGAAGGGACAGGCTCCGTCCGGGGTGAAGACCCCGCGCAGCTCGGCCAGCACCGTCTCGGCGAACAGGTCCGGCTGGGCCCCGATCAGCATGTAGCGCGACTGGCTGAGCAGCCGTCCGGCCCCGCCCTTGCGCCGGTCCGCCTTCAGGAACAGCGAGCCCACCTCGGACCAGCCGGTGCATTCATTGACCAGAACCAGGGTCTGGTGATCCAGCCGGATGTTCAGAGATGGCGAGGAGGAGGTGTTGCTGTTGACCCGGAACGAGAAGAAGGGCCGCTTCAACCCCACCGCCGCCTTGACCGAGGCGATGCCGTCGACGTCACCGGTCTCGGTCTCCTCCAGCATGAGGGTGTACCAGCGTTCCTGAGCCGGGATGGACCCTTCGAAGCTGTCGCGGCTGAGATCCAGCCGCTCGGCCAGCTGATCGGGATCTTCAGGCAGGCTGGTGAAGCCGGGGCCGGACAGGATGGCCAGTTCCAGCAGGAAATCCAGATCGGCAGGGCCGGCAGGGCGAACGACAAGCATCTACATCGTCTCCAGGCGCAGGCGCTTCAGCGCCACGGCATCGATCTCGCCCGAGGCGATCTTGCACAGGATCAGGGCACTGAGCCGGGCGCGTTCGGCAAAGCTGTCAGGCCAGGCGAACTCGCGGTCCGAATGGATGTCGCCGCCGCGCACGCCCAGGGTGTCGATGTTGGGCAGGCCCGCCGCATGCAGGTTGTTGCCCTCGCAGACTCCGCCAGAAGGGGTCCAGGCGATGGGCTGGCCCAGCAGGGCCCCGGTCCGGCGCACGGCCTCGAACAGGGCCGTCTGGCTGGCGTCCATCGGCTTGGGCGCGCGGGTCATGCCGCCGTGAAGGTCCAGGGTCAGGCCCGGAAAGGGCGGCGACGCGACGATCTCGGCCACCGCATCGGTGATCCAGGCGGCACTCTGGGCGTCGGGCACGCGGACGTTGAACCGGACCACGGCATTGTCGGCCACGACGTTCAGGGCCCCGCCGCCGCTGATCCGGGCGACATTGACCGTGACACCCTCGCGCCGTCCGTTCAGTCCGTGCAGGGCTGCAGCGATGATGGCCGCCCCGGCCACCGCATTGGCCCCCTCGTGAAAGGCCCGGCCCGCATGGGCGGCCTTTCCGGTGACGATCAGGTGATAGTTGCCGCTGCCCTTGCGCGCCCCGGCCAGGGTGCCGTCGGCCAGGGCCGGCTCATAGGTCAGGCCGACATGGCCCGCCGCCCCCAGCTGTGCCAGCAGGGGGGCCGAGGCCGGCGAGCCGATCTCCTCATCCGGGGACAACAGGACGGTCCAGCCGACGCGGTCGCGGTCGGGATGGGTCTCGAACGCCTCCAGCGCCGCCAGCATGACCGAGATGCCGCCCTTCATGTCGGCGATGCCGGGGCCGTTCAGCGCCCCATCGGGGCGGGTGACCACAGACTGGAAGCCGGATTCGGCAGGAAAGACGGTGTCGTAGTGGCCGGTCAGCACGACCTGAATGGGGGCATCCGGTCTGGCCGTGATCTTCAGGGCATCGGCATGGGCCTCGGCCCGCACGCTGCCGTCGTCGCCGATGGTCGTCGAGCCGGCGGTGGGAATGCGCGTGACATCGGCGCACAGCGTGCCCGCTTCAGCTTCCAGCAGGTCCAGGACCGCGTTCAGCCCTTCGGCGTTACGGCTGCCGGAGTTGACCTGGGACCAGCGCACGGCGCGCTCGATAATGGCCGTTTCGGCGCGCCCGACATGGTCGAGAACCGTCTGGTCCTGGGGAAGAATCCGCATGGGTCGGACCCTAGACGGGTGAACCTGAAAGGTGAAGGCGGGGGAATGAGGCAAGTTTCTCCCTTCGCGGCGCGGTCGCGTCGCGCTAGCCTGACCGCCTAATCCTGGGAGGAGACCCATCATGAGCAGCTGGATCAAGGCGCTGAACCCGCTCGACGCCCCGACAACCGAACCTGAGGCCAGGCAGAAGGCGCGTGCCAGCGCGGTTGCGCTTGTGATCTCTGCGGTTCACGGGGCGATCGGGGTGGCCTTGCTGGCCGCCAATATGGAAACGATGCGCGCGGCCATGGTGGAGGCGGCGGCGGCGCAGTCTGCGGGCCAGCCTGCCGAGTCCGCCGAGATGGTGCAGTCCATGGTCGGAGGCGCGGCCGATGCCATGCCATGGATCGCAGGAGCCATCGTGGTCATTCAGCTGGGTCTGGCCTTCTGGCAGTGGGCCAAGCCCAACATCGTGATCCCGATCATCTTCCTGCTGCTTACGGCCTATGGTCTGTTGGGGTCATTGGGCACGGTGCAGCTGGGTATGGACGCGAGCGTCTCCGCCTCCTCGCCCCTTTGGAACCTGATCCTGGGCATAATCGTGATGGTGCTGGGTGCCGTGTTCCACATTTCGGGCATTCGCGGCGCTGCGGCCCTCGGCAAGTACAAGATCCGCGACTAACGCTGGGCGTTGCGGTTCGGTCGGCGGTCGGTGCGACCGTCCGGCCGGCCGCTTTCGCGGCGCCAGCGCACCGATAGGGTGGCCTGACCCTGACCGCCGAAGCTGGAGCTGACGGTCACATTGCGGCGCACCTGCCATTCGACATTGACCGCAGCCCCGCCTTCGCCCCCGCCGATGATCTCCAGATAGACGTCGTCGGTGATGTAGCGACCGCCCGCCACCGTGATGGCCGAGGCCTCGCCCCCGAACGACAGCCGGTCCAGACCGGCGAGTTCACGCAGATTGCCCAGTACGTCAAAGCCCGCACCGCCGGCCAGCGACGCCACGCCCGAGCCCAGCTGCGCCGCCTCGAACGCCGACAGCTGTGACGCCGATCGTCCGAACAGGACCTGCGACAGGATTTCGTCCTGGGGCAGGGCCGGGGCGGAGGTCAGCTCGATCTCCGGCTTGGCTGCCGTGCCGGTAACGCGGACCGTGGCCGTCAGGGCCGGGTCCTCGCGCGTGGCCGACAGGCTGAGGATGATGCGGGCAGGATCGGTCGACAGGGTGACATAGCCGTCCTCGTCGAAGACGAACCGCTTGCCAGCGAAGTCGTAGTCCCCGCGAACGACATTGGCCCGGCCGCTCAGCGTCGGTGCCGAAATGGTGCCGCCGACCGTGGCGCGGACGTTCATCTCGACGTTCAGGCCGCGTCCGACCACGCGGACGTCGCCGCCGGGCGAGCGCAGCCGGATGTCGAGGTTGATCTGGGGGCCCGGTGCCGGGGCCACGGCTTCCTCGACCTCGACCGTATTGCCGCCGGGGCGGTTGATCTCGATCACATCCATGCGGACGATGCCGTTGGAACCGGGCAGGTTGGGCGAGATATTGGCCTCGTCGATATCCAGTTCACCGGCCAGGGTGATGTTGCCGTCGGTGGCGCGGGTGATGGTCAATGGACCCGAGGCGCGGGCTTCGGCGATCTCGTTGTCGATGACGCGGAAGCGGGTGAAGTCCAGGCGCGCAGTCGATCCGCCGCCTTCGCGCAGACCCAGGCGACCGGTGCCGGAGACCGTGCCGCCCGCCGTGTCGGTGGCGGTAAAGCGCTCGATCACCGCCACCTCGTCGTCGAACCGGCTGGCCAGAACAACGTCGCCCAGGCGCAGGCCCGTGCCATTGTCGCGGAAGGCCCCGGCCGTCAGGTCCAGGCGGCCGTTCAGGCGCGGCGCATTCAGGGTGCCCGCCAGGGTCGCGTCGGCGTCGATCTGACCCTCCAGCGAGCGTTCGCCGCCGAAGAACAGGTCCCAGATGGGCTGGATCTGGCCCTTGGCCGAGACCTGGCCGGACATGGCCCCCGTCCGGTCGATGGCCAGACGCAGGGGCGCGGCAGACGCCACGACAGGCAGGGTCACATCGGCCGAAGCCTCGACCGCGCCATTGCTGCGGGCATCGGCGACGATCCGCAGGCGGTTGTCGACCAGGGTGGCATTGACCGTACCGCCGACCGCCAGGCCGCGGGGCGCGTCGGCACTGCGAACGCGGTCCAAGGTGACATTGGCCGAGCCGGACAGGTCATCGCCCGCCCCGCGCAGGGAGACCTTGCCCGTCACGCGACCGCGCAGGTCGGGGGAGATGGAGCCCAGGTCCACGCTGGTCAGGTCAGCCTGGAGGATGGCAGCGCGAGAATCGGCCCGCAGCTCGCCCAGCAGCACGCCGCCGCCGATGCCGAGATCGACGCGAACCACCTGACCGTCGCCGGCCAGGGCAATCACGGCGGGGCTGCGGGTCGCAAAGGCGATTTCGCGCACGCGGCCGTCGCCGCTTAGCGTCACGGTCTGGGCCCGGCCATCGCGGGCGTAGACACCATTTCCATCGAACTGCACCGGCGTCGGGCCGCCGACATCCGTGACCAGGGTAAAGGGCAGGCGGGCCAGCGTGCCGCGTCCGTCCAGCCGCAGCGTGCGGATCACATAGGGCGACCCCGCCAGCTTAACATTGCGGCCATTGACCTCGACGATCGCCGTTTCACTTCCCGCGCCCTCGGTCAGGCGGATGCGGCCATCGGCCTGGCCGGAGGTCAGGAAGGCCCCGGGCCGCGCCGTGAAGGCGAGGTCTGCGCTGGACGGGAAGTTGTTCGACAGGGCCACGGCACCGCGCGCCTGGACGCCCCCGGCATCCAGATCGACGTCGGTCAGGCGCAGCCGATCGCCGCCCAGATAGAAATTCCCCGAGGCGCGCGCTGGGCCATAGTTGGAACCGGCCGTCATCGCGACCCGCCCGTCGGACGCGTCAGCCCCCTTTCGGAAGCTCAGGATCAGATCGACGCCGGTCAGGTCCAGCGGCCCGGCCGCGACCTGTGCAAAGGCGGCACGCAGGTCGGCGCGCGGCTGGGCGATGGTGCCGGTCAGGGCACCATTTCCGGTCATGGCACCGTCGATGGCGACAGGACCGACGCCGAAGGGGCCTTGGGCCGACCAGTCCAGGGCCAGCCGCAGCCGACCGTTGCCTTCGATGAGTCCCTTGGCCGAGGCGCGCCCGGCGGCCCCCGTCAGCTGGCCGCGCGTGAGCTCGATCCGGCCGCCGTTCAGCTGACCCGCCAGCTCCAGGCGCGGGCTGCGTCCCAACAGTCGGTCCAGCTCTTCCATGCCGATCGCCAGATTGCGGCCCCGTCCGTCAAAGGACAGTCTCCAAGGGGCGCCGGTTCGGGCGCTGGCCGCCTGGATCGGGCCACCGAAGGTGCCGCGCGCGCCGCGCTGGATCCGTCCCACGTCGGTGATTTCGGCGCGTCCTCGGAAGCTCATCCCGCCCAGCAGGTTGCGTGATCCGGATCCGGTCAGACTGAGCGCCTGGCCGGTCGCCTCGACCCGGCGAAGCAGCAGGGCCCCATCGGCCAGACGCGCAGCCTCGAACTGCACGCGCGGAGTGGCTCCGAGCAGCGCCCCGATGATGCCGTCGGCCGAGCCTCCCGCGCCTCGAATGTCGCCTTGCACGCTCATGGCCTGCGGATTGACGTCGATGCTCAGCGGACCCGCCAGACGGGTCGCGCGATAGCTGGCCAGATCCGCACCATTCAGACTGACCTGTCCGTCCAGCTTCCAGTCGCTCTGATTGCCGGTGAAAACGGCGGAATAGGCGGCCGGGCCGGCCACCGGGGTTCCTGCCAGCCGGGTCAGCGAGGGCGTGGACACTTCGATGCGAATACCGTCCGGCACGCTGCGGTCGGAAACGCGGAGGGTGCCGCTGGCATTGGAGTTCAGATTGTCTGAAATCAGCCGCCAGCCGATGCCCTGATACCCTTCGCGTTTCGACGGCACCGTGGCGAGGCCGAACCGGGCCGTGCGGCCGATCCTGTCGACGAACGGTTGCAGCAAATCCGACCCGCTGAAGTCGAAATAGCCCGAGACTTTCAGTCCGGTATCGCCGTTGTACCGGCCCTTGACGGTCAAGGGCACGAAGTCACCGGTCCGCACGACCGCGTCGATGACCTCGCCGTTGACGATGGCCGTGGCGAAGAACGGCTCGTCGGGCGAATAGCCGAGCGCTCCGGCCAAGGGACCGCCCTGGGCCTCATTGGCGCGCAGGTTCAGCCTGAGCTGATCGATGCTGTCGCCCAGAGTGGCCGAAATACGCAGAAAGTCGCCCGGCCGGTTCACGCTGTAGGCGTTCAGCGAAGCCGACTTGTCGCCGCGCCGGGGCACATTGGCGTCGCCGGTCAGCTTCCAGCGACCATACTCCTGGCTGAACCCTTCCAGCAGTTCTACGTCGGCGCTCAGCTTATCGATGTCGATGTCCAGCGGCATGGAGCCGGGCGGGTCATCGGAGACCTCAACGATCGGACGGCGGATCAGGCGGATACGGTCGGCGCTGATCTCCGTCGCATGGAACCGGCGTGCGATCAGCGGCAGATAGCTCCAGTCGACCCGAACGTTGGTCGCGTCCAGCCAGACGCCTTCGGCATCGGTTACGGTTACACGGGCAATGCGGAAGTCGTCGAAGATGTCACCGGACAGTCCCTCGACACTGATCCGGCCATAGCTGCCGATCTTTTTGCCGGCCAAGAAGCCGGTGACCAGTTCGCGGCCCGGTCCCGACAGCAGATACATCCGCCCCCCGACCAGGGCGACGACAAGCAGGGCCACGATCGCAGCCGCCGCGATACCGCCAAAGAACGCCAGCGCCTGCAGACGCGTGCGCTTCTTCCTTTCCACCTCGGCGGGGGTGTCCGGCGTTTCGACGATGTCGGGCTGGTCGGTCAAAACGCCTGGCCGATACTGATGTAGATCTGGAAGTCCGCGTCACCTTCGCGCTTGTCCAGCGGGAAGGCGACGTCGGCGCGGATCGGGCCGAAGGGCAGGTTGTAACGAACGCCCGCACCCACGCCATAGCGCAGATTGCCGAAGTCCGGCGTCTCCTGAAAGCCGATGGCCCCGGCATCGACGAAGACCACCGCGCCGAAATTATTGCCCAGGTCACGCCGGACCTCGGCCGAGGCTTCGAACAGCGAAAGTCCGCCGCGCGGCGTGTTGTCAGGCAGGCGCGGGCCTACGCCCTGATACTCATAACCGCGCACCGAGCCGCCGCCACCAGAGTAGAACAGCCGGTCCGAAGGCACGGTCAGCTCTTCCCCGCCGATGATGGTGCCCACGCGAACGCGACCGGCAAGCACGGTCCTTGCCTCGTCCTCGACCGGCAGATAGGCGGTCAGTTGGCTTTCGGCGCGCAGGAACAGAACGGTGTCCTCGCCGGCCACGGCTGTTGGCTGGGCCGATACCGTAAGGCGCCAGCCGGTTGTGGGGTTCAGGGCGTCGTTGGACCGATCCATATAGGCGCTGCCGCGCACCGTTCCGATGACCAGATCGCGATCGAAGGTGACAGGTAACTGGGTCAGAGGGTCGAAGCGATTTTCGGTGTAATGGCCCGCGTCCAGCCCCACGCCATAGCTGAAATAGGAGGTCCGCCCCAGGCGCTGTTGCAGGTCGGCAGCCCCGACGAGGGCGCTGCGCCGATAGGCGTCGGTGTCCTCATGCACCAGGGCCGTGGTCAGTTTCAGCGTACGGCCAGGGCGGCGCCAGTGCGGCAGACTGAGATCGACACCCAGGCGGCTGTCGATATTGGCCAGGCGCGCCTCGTAACGCAGGGTGTCGGCACGACCAAAGCGGTTGTGCTGGGTCCAGATGAACTCGACGCCCGAGCCCTCGGCCGTTGAGAAGGTCACCCCGGCGTCCAGGATCCGGCGCGGTCGGTCGGTCAGGGTGACGATGACCGGACGGTGTCCATCCTCGTCTGTCTGATCAGCAGGGGCCAGGGCGACCCCAACCCCGTCATAGACGCCCGTTTCAAGCAGCCGCCGTTCCAGCTCGGCCACCTGTTCGGGGTCGTAGCGGTCGCCGACTTCCCAGGGGATCAAATAGGTGACCCAGTCCGGATTGGTGCGGCCCCGTGTCTCCAGGCGCACGCCATCCATCAGCACCAGAGGCCCCGAATTGATGCGAAACTCGGGCTGGACGGTGAAGGTGGCATGATCGACGACCACCCTGCGGGGCTGTGCCACGGCATCGGCATAGCCATAGGTGCTGAGACCGGCGACGATCCGGCCTTCGGCCGCAATGACGTCGACGGCCCGACCGGGATCGCCAGGCTTCAGGCCGATCTGCTGCTGAATCAGGCCGTCGGTGGTGGTGTCCGGCGCCGGAGCAGCCCAGGTGATCGTCGGCTGAGTCAGCAGAAAGCGGGGCCCAGGCACGACACTGACGACGGCGACCGGCGTCTCGTCCCCTTCAACGGCGTCTTCCAGCGTCGGCTGATAGTACCCCTCCGAACGCAGCAGGGCCTCGGCCAGTTCGGCGGCGGCCTGGGCCCGGCGGCGGGCCTCGAACCGGTTGGAAGGGGGGCCGTCAACCTCGCCTACGGCCCGCTCGATCTGACGACGCAGTTCACCATCCATTTCGCCGCGGATCACGGCGCGCGGGTCGGCCATCGCCACGGTCGTCCCCGAACTCCACAGGGCCAGACTCACCAGAAACAGGGCGGACCTTGGTGTCAAACGATGGCTTTCACAGGCGGGCGGTGGAGGCAGTCAGCCCATGGCCGCCGCATGTGGCGACGACATGGCAGGGCAGCGGGTCAGTAGAAGAGGGTTTCGCTTTCGGGCTGCACCGATTCCTCGGAACTGCGCGCCTCGGGCGGCAAGGCCGTGTTATCGGCCGGCGCGGGCGGCGGCGTCACGGCCGGCGGCGGCGTTTCTTCCACCGGCGGGGCGACCGGTGCCTCCATGGGCGGCTCGTAGGTTTCGACGTCCTGCGACGGACGAGGATCGTCACAGGCTGCCAGGGCAGCCAGGCTGGACAGGGCGGCGGCGAGGATCAGGCGCTTCATCGGATATCCCCCAGAATAGGCAGGCAAACGCATGCCGGACGGCGGCGTTCCATAGCGATCATCGTGCGTCGGGTCAGCCCCTTCGGCAACCAATCCTTCGTCTTTGTCGATCATGGTGCGGTGAAGGGGAATTCGATCATGGTCACCGCCGACTACGCCTTGGTCGCACAGATCCGGTTTCGGGAGCTGAAGACCCGTGTCGCCCTGGCAGCCTTCATCGGCACCACGGCCTGGTTCATGGCACCGTCGCTCTGGCCCGCCGTCTGGTTCGGGGCCGTGCTCTTCACCCAGCTGATCGATTGGGCCGTGTTTCGACCGCTGCGCCAGCGGCCGGATATGGTCGTCAGTCGGGGCTATGAGGCCCTCTGCTGCCTGACGGCGGCACTGACGGTCGTCGTCTATTCCAGCATGGCGACCTATCTCTGGTTCAACGGGGGCGAGGCGGGCCTGCTGTTCGCCATGATCCAGGTCGCGGGCGGACTGCTGCATGTCTGTCTGCACATGTACCATTCGCGGCCGCTGCTGCTCAGCGCCGCCGCCATGCATGGCCTGTATTTTCTGGGGCTGCCGGTGGTCGAGGCCGTGCTGACGCGCAGCTTCGAACCTCTGTTGCTGGCGGTCGGCTGCATCCTCTTTCTGACCCACCTGGTCGTCGCCGTGCGTCAGAACCTGGCGACGACGCGCGCCCTGAAAGCGGCCAATCGCGAGGCGCTGGAACAGGGTCAGCGGGCCGAGATCGCCAGCGCGGCCAAGTCCGACTTCCTCGCCGTCATCAGCCACGAAATCCGCACGCCCATGAACGCGGTCATGTCGGCCGCCAATCTGTTGCGCCGCACGCGTCTGGATCCGCGACAGCGTGAGCACGTCTCCATGCTGGTGGATGCCGGCGACGTCCTGCTGGGCCTGCTGAACGACGTGCTCGACTTTTCGAAGATCGAGGCCGGCAAGATGCAGCTGGAGGTCGCCGACATTGATGTGCGGGACCGGCTGCGGTCCCTGGTCCGGCTATGGGAACAGCGAGCCATGGCCAATGGGGTGCGGTTGCGGCTGGAAATTCCAGCTGCCATCCCCGAGGTGGTCAGGGTCGACCCTCTGCGGTTTCAGCAGATTCTGTTCAATCTGATGTCCAATGCGGTGAAGTTCACCGAGGCGGGTGAAGTGGTGGTGACGGTGGGGTGGGCCCCGGCGACCAGTCGCCTGAGCGTTGCGGTGCGCGACACGGGCGTCGGCATTCCGGCAGACCGCCTGGACAAGGTCTTCAACAGCTTCGAACAGGCCGATGCGGGGACAACGCGCCGGTTCGGCGGCACGGGCCTGGGCCTAACGATCAGCCGCCGGCTCGCCCAGCTGATGGGCGGCGACCTGTCGGTCGACAGCATCGTTGGTCAGGGCTCGACCTTTCGGCTGGAGCTGCCGGTAGAGGTGGCCGTCGATGCGGCGCAACAGCCGCTCCGCCAGGATGTTGAGCCTCTGTCTCTGAGCGGCCGCTCGATTCTGGCGGCGGATGACCACGAGGTGAACCGGCGGATTCTGGCGCTTCTGCTGGAGCCGCACGGCTGTCGTCTGACTCTGGTCGAGAACGGTGCCGAGGCGGTCGAGGCCGCGGCCTTGGAGCGGTTCGACGCGGTGCTGATGGATATGCAGATGCCGGTGATGGACGGGCTGGAGGCCTCGCGCCGTATCCGCCTGGGCGGCCTTAACGCGGACACGCCCCTGATCGCCCTGACGGCCAATGCGATGGACGTTCATCGGGCGGCGTGGGACGCGGCGGGGGTCCACGCCTTCCTGACCAAGCCGATCGATCCGACCCTGCTGGCCCAGACCCTGGCAGAAGCCTGTGCGGTGCCGCGAAACGATCCCGACAGGGCTGTGGCTTGAAGCGTCAGGCCTCGTCAGTCGCATGACGCGCGCGACCGGCATAGGCTGTTGGCTTTCTGAGGATGTGTTCGATGATGATTGCAGCCCTGTCTGCCCTGACCCTGCTGGCCATGCCGCTGCCGCATCAGGACCCTGCTGACCTGGATCAGACCATCCTCTGCGCTTCCGTGGCAGCCTCCGAGATCTCGAACTTGAACCGATATGCCGAGAGCCGGCCGCTGACGGCGCAGGAGCAGGCGCACCTCGCCACCATGCAGACGATTCTGAATGCGGGTGTGTCCGCTCTGAACGCTTGGCGGGCGACCGCCGCTCCGGCTGAGGTGGAGGCCCTGCGTCAGCGGGTCGAGCCGCGCACCATCGCCCTCGACACGGGGCCGATGGCCGACTGGAATGCTGAGGTCGACCGCTGCGTCACCCTGCTTGGCGCGGCCTAGGCTTCGCTGATTACAGCGTCAGGGTGCAGCGCTCGTGGATCGTCGGGCGCGCCACGGTGATGCGGCACAGGCCGGGCCAGTCCGGCTGCAGCTGAGCGACGAACCACAGGCACAGCCGTTCCAGACTGGGGGCCTCCAGCCCTTCGTGATCGTTCAGCAGGCCATGATCCAGTCGGGCGGCAGCCGTCTTCAGCGCGGTGTCCAGCGCCCCGAGGTCGGCCACCCAACCATGCACCGGATCAAGCGCTTCGCCGCGAACCGTGGCCTCGACCTGGAACGAATGCCCATGCATCCGGCGATAGGGGCTGCCTTCCGGCTCATTCGGAAAATGATGGGCCGCATCGAAGGTGGCCGCCTTGGTGATTTCGAACTGGGTCATGGGTTGGACTAGCGAACGCCGATGTATTTGTGAGTCTGGACGCTGAGGCGCCATTGAGGGTGCGAAAGGCAGTAGGCGAGGGCGGCGGCGGTGTTGGCCTCGCGCTCCGGGCCGTCCATGGGCTGCAGCCAGAACCGCTCGAAGGCCAGGTGCTCGAACCGCTCGGGCATCGCCTGGCTCTGGGGAAAGACCAGCTTCAATTCCTGGCCGGTCGTCTGAAGAACCGGGGCGTCGGCCTTTGGACTGACGCATATCCAGTCCAGCCCTTCGGGGGCCGCCACGGTGCCGTTGGTTTCGACCGCGATCTGGAAGCCATGGCCATGCAGGGTTTCGATCAAGTCCTTGTCCAGCTGAAGAAGCGGCTCGCCGCCGGTGCACACGACCAGCTTTGGATCGCCCGGCCGTCCGATCCAGAGACCCGCGACATGATCGGCCAGAGCCTGGGCCGACAGGAATTTTCCCCCGCCATCGCCATCGGTGCCAACGAAGTCGGTGTCACAGAAGGTGCAGACGGCCTGCGCCCGGTCCTGGTCGCGACCGCTCCACAGATTGCATCCCGCGAACCGCAGGAAGACGGCGGGTCGCCCGGCCTGGCCGCCTTCTCCCTGGATGGTCAGGAAGGTTTCCTTGACCGAATAGGTCATTGACCGGCCCGCCAGGCTTCATAGCCCTGGGCCCGCAGTTCGCAGGCGGGGCAGTGGCCGCATCCATAGCCCCAGGCGTATCGCTGAGAGCGTTCGCCCAGGTAACAGGTGTGGCTTTCCTCGACGATCAACTCGACCAGTTCGGACCCGCCCAGATCGTCGGCAAGGGCCCAGGTCTGGGCCTTGGTGAGCCACATCAGCGGCGTTTCGATCGGCACGGGCTTATCCAGGCCCAGACTGAGCGCCGTGGACAGGGCATCCAGCGTCTGGCGTCGGCAATCGGGATAGCCGGAATAGTCGGTCTCGCACATGCCGCCGACCAGAACCTCCAGCCCGCGCCGGTCGGCCAATGCGGCGGCGGCGGTCAGAAAGATCAGGTTGCGGCCCGGCACGAAGGTGCTCGGCAGGCCGCGCGCATCCATTCCGATGGCGCGATCGCTCGTCAGGGCGCTTTCGGAAATCCGGCCATAGCCTGTCAGATCCACGACGTGATCCGGTCCCAGCCGGTCGGCCAGTAAGGGCAGGACATCTGCCATGCCATCGCGCACCGCGATGCGCGCCTGCATCTCTACCGCGTGCCTCTGGCCATAGTCGAAACCGACGGTCTCGACCCGCGCGAAACGGTTCAGCGCCCAGGCCAGGCAGGTGGCGCTGTCCTGCCCGCCCGAAAACAGGACGAGGGCGGAGACCGGCAGAAGATCGTTTCGGGTATCGCTCATGACAAACCTGCGGTCGGCCCGAGGGCCGCGCGCATGCAAAGGGGTGATCCGAGATATCGTGTTCGGGCGCGCCTTCTACACGAGCCGGACGCGGGACGCAAAAACGCGTCACCCTGAGGGAAATTTCAATTTCGGCTTTAACCGTTCCGCAAACGGTTCACAGGCATTGTCCACCGGTAACACCGGAGTACCGGCCAGTATGCCGACGATCGAGAGCTTGACGGAGCGCGCAGAAGCGATCGCTCCAGACGCACCCGGAAGCGAGGTTTTCAACCGCTTCCAGGCTGAACCGGACACACTTGTCATTCCGGTCGTGGATGGCGGTCGCCCGGTGGGTCTTATCGAAAGAAACGCCTTCCTGCTGAAGATCGCCGGTCCGTTCGGCCACGCCCTCTATGCCAATCGGCCGGTCACCAAGTTGATGGATGCGGAGCCGGCGATCGTCGAGGCCGGCATCGAGATCGACGCCTTCTGCGACATCATGCTGAAGGGCGGTCCCAGCGCCCTGATGCGCGGCTTCATCGTCACGCGGGGCGGCCGCTACTGGGGCGTCGGCACGGCAGTTTCGCTGCTGCAGGCCTCGAACGACCGGCAGCGCCGCCAGAACCAGGAACTGGCCGAGCAGGCCCGTGTCCTGAGCGACACCCGCACCCAGGCCCTGGCCTCGGCTCGCGCCAAGAGCCAATTCCTCGCCATCATGAGCCACGAGCTGCGGACGCCCATGAATGGCGTCCTGGCCGTTGCGGAGCTGCTGCGTCGCCAGCCGCTGAACGCCGCCTCGCACGCCCATGTCCAGACCATCGTGGATTCCTCCGAAAGCCTGATCCGGATCCTCCAGGATGCGCTCGATCTCTCTCGGGCCGAGGCGGGAGAGCTGGAACTCAGCCCCGAGCCCGTCGGACTGCGTGCCCTGATGGACGACGTTCAGGCCATGTGGGCTCCGCGCGCGTCCCAGGACAACGTCACCCTGATGGTCGGCTATGAGGGCGACACCGAACTGGCCGCACAAGTCGACGGCGTCCGCCTGAAGCAGGTGTTCAACAACCTGATCGGCAATGCCCTGAAATTTGCCCGCAACGGCATGGTCGAAGCCAGCCTGCGTGCCTGGGGCGAAGGCAATGACGTCCACATCCAAGCGCGCGTCCGCGACGACGGCCCCGGGGTTGAAGCCGACCGGGTCGATGTGATCTTCGAGCCTTTCGTCCATGGATCGGGTCCCGACGGGGCGGGTCTGGGCCTGGCCATCTGCCGCCAGGTCATGGATCGGATGGGTGGAAGCATCTGGGCCGAAAACAATGCAGGGCGGGGCGCCACGTTTGCCTTTGACCTGGTGGCGCCGCGCGCAACGCTGGAGGCTGATGCCAGCTCCAACGTCGCATCGCTGTCCGACCTCGACCTGCAATCCAGCCCGCATATCCTGATCGTTGACGACAATGCGACCAACCGCGTGGTGGCTCAGGCCCTGTGCGAAATGTTCGGCTGCACCTCCGAGACGGCAGAAGACGGCGTCGACGCCCTTGAGGCTGTGCAGGACCGGCCGTTTGATCTGATCCTGATGGACATCAAGATGCCGCGCATGGACGGCGTCCAGGCAACCAAGGCCATTCGCGCACTGACCGGCCCGGCGCGCGACATTCCGATCATCGCCCTGACCGCGAATGCCGACCCCGAAGATGCCAAAGCCTATCTGGCGACCGGTATGGCCGCCGTGGTCGAAAAGCCGATCAAGCCGGAGCGCCTGCGCATGGCCATGAATGCCGCCCTGGCCGAGGTCGTCGTCGAGCCTGCGACCACATTGGCCACCCGCGCCGCCTGATCGGGTTCAGCCTGCTTTTTCCGGACCTGGGTCCGAACCGGCCGCCTCGTCGTCTTCTTCGTCGTAGCCGACCAGGCGAAGCGCGCGGCCCTTTCGGCCATTGATTTCGCACCAGCGCAGCAAGCCTTCCTCGCGACCGTGGGTGATCCAGTATTCGTCGGCGGCCAATTCGGTGAAGGTGTCCGTCAGTTCGGTCCAGTCGGCGTGGTCCGAGATGATCAACGGCAGTTCGACGCCGCGTTGACGCGCCCGCGCACGCACGCCCATCCAGCCCGAGGCAAAGGCCGTCACCGGATCGGCGAAGCGGCGGGCCCAGCGGTCCTGTATCGCGGACGGCGGGGCCACCACGACCTCTCCCCCCAGAGCATCCTTCCCCAGACCAGACGCGGGGAGCAGGGGCCCCAGGTCGATCCCCTCGCGCTGATAGAGGCGGTTCAGCCTTTCCATTGCGCCGTGAACATAGATCGGCCGGTCCCAGCCTGCCTCGCGCAACAGGCGGATCACCCGCTGGGCCTTGCCCAGAGCATATGCCCCGACCAGGTGCGCCCGATGCGGAAACTGGCCCAGCGACTGGACCAGTCGACCGATCTCCTCGGCATCGGGTGGATGGGTGAAGACCGGCAGGCCAAAGGTCGCCTCCGAAATGAAGACATGGCAGGGGGCGGGTTCGAACGGGACGCACGTCGGATCGCGCCTGCGCTTGTAATCGCCCGAGACGGTCATCGTGAGGCCCTGCCAGGAGATGACCGCCTGAGCCGATCCCAGGACATGGCCCGCCGGGATCAGTCTGATTTCCACCCCGTTGTGCGAAGCGGTTTCACCATAGGCTGAGGCCTGACGCCGCTCGGTGAAGTTTTCGCCGTAGCGTTCCTCCATGATGGCCAGGGTCTGGGGGGTGGCCAGCACCGCGCCGTGGCCGACACGGGCGTGATCGGCGTGACCGTGGGTGATGACCGCACGGTCGACGGGCCTGACCGGGTCAACATAGAAATCCCCCGGCGAACAATAGAGGCCGGCAACGGTGGGATGCAGCAGGTCTTCGGGACGGATCATGGTCACTCGATGTGGGCCGCGCAGAACGGGGCGGTTGAAGGAGGCTTGCACGGAACGTTCGGTTCGATAAGCACGATCCCGATGACATCTTCCGCCCTTGCCTCCGTCCTGCCCCAACTCGCCTCGGGGTCCGCCCATACCCATGCCCTGGGCTTTGCCTTCGAGGGCGTGGAGGGTGACCGGGTGCGGCTCAGGGTGCCCTATCGCGCCGATCTGGTCGGCGATCCGGAAACGGGCGTGCTGTCCGGCGGACTGGTCACCGCCCTATTGGACCACGTCGGCGGCCTGGCGGTCTGGGTGGCCCTGGATGCGTTCAAGCCGATCGCGACCCTGGACCTGAGGGTCGACTACATGCGGGCGGCGGAACCCGGGCGGGATCTGATCGCGGAGGCGCGCTGCTATCGCCTGACGCGGTCGATCGCCTTTGTGCGAGCCTGGGCTTTTGAGGACAGTCCCGACGACCCGGTCGCCGCAGCCCAGTCCGCCTATGTCGTGACGGACCCGGCCGATCGCCGGATCGGGCGGAATCTGACCCCGCGCGAGGGGAGCCGCGCCGGATGAGCGCCCTTCTCGATACCATCCCCTATGCCCGGTTCCTGGGTCTTGTCGGCGAACAGGATGCTAAAGGCCAGCTGCGGGTCACCATGCCGTTCCAGGATCGCCTGATCGGCGATCCGCTGCTGCCGGCGCTTCATGGCGGCTCGACGGCCGCCATGCTGGAACTGACCGCCGTGGCCCAGGTGGCGGTGCTTTATCCGCGATTGAGACTGCCCCGACCGATCAATGTCAGTGTTGTCTATCTGCGCTCTGGCCGCCCTCTTGATGTCGTTGCCGAGGCGACGATCAACAAGGCCGGTCGCCGCGTGGCCCATGTGGTCGCCCAGGCGTGGCAGGAGGATCCCGATCAGCCGATCGCGACGCTGAGTGCGCATTTCCTGATGGATGAAGACGCGTCATAGTTGCGTAAATAAATTACTCATGGTTGAATTCTCCCGTGGCGTTTGGCCATGAGGAGGTTGTTATGACGCGGCAAATCATCGGCGAGACACTGGCGGCCCGGCTGTATGCGGCGGAGACTGCGATCGATACGGCATTGGCCGAAACCGCTGCACTCACGGCCATGCTGCCTGCCGCACGGGCGGAGGCCTATTTGTCGGCGGTGACCGGTCAGAAGGTGTTCGAGGGGGCCGCCGCTGCAATCGGGTCCCTGGCGGAGGCGCGTTCGCATCTGGTGCAGACTCACAACAGTCTGTCGGCGCTGGCGCGCAAACTGGGTCTGGACACCCTGGCCGTCGGTCCGGTCGACAAGCCCGAGGACCGCCCGCCGGTGGGCGGAATTGCCCAAATTCTTAATAAATCCCTAACGGGCGACGCCGAAGTGTGTTAAGGAATCCCTACCTGTTTATGTGGGAGGGTTTCTATGGATCGGGCTACTGTTATCGCGAGCGTTGCTGGCGATCTCTACGCAACTGAAAACGCTGTCGACGCAGCGATCACTCAGGCTACCACGCTCGTCCAGGCCATGATCGGCGCGCGCGCCGCTCTGTCGGTTTCGCCCGTCGCGGGTGCCGAATCGCAAGCCAAGGCCATGGAGGCGATCGCCGCCCTGTCGGCCGCCCGTACCGCCATCGTGGCCTGCCATGCGGAGCTCCAGAAGGATCACCGCCGCATGGGATGGGGCACCTATGCCGTTGGACCGGTCGACAAGCCGGACCACGAGTGGGAGCGCCCCGAAGGCCCCCCCGTCGGTCGTCTTCGCGTCGCTTCCTGAATTCGACGTAATGTGCGGGCCGGGACATTCCGGTTTCCGCAGATTCAATGCAGGATCGCCCTCGAGCTTTCAGCTCGGGGGCGATTTTGATGTTGGACACCCTTTCGTCCCAGGTCGGTGCAGTCGTCACAGTCAGTGTGGTGGCTTTTGCCTTCCTGAAAGGGGACGAGCCCGAACGGATCGGAGCCGGTGCCTATGGGCTGGGCTGGTTTGCGTCGCTGTTGGTCCAGAACGACAGCCAGCTCTATGGCGTTCAATGGGGCATGTTCGCGCTGGATATCCTGATGCTGGGGGTGCTTGCTGCCCTGGTTTGGCGGGCGCGACGGGCATGGTCCGTGTGGGCGGCGGCAGCTCAACTTTTGGTCGTAACCAGTCACGTGATGGCACTGACCGACGTCCGTCCTCCCCTGGCATCTGTTTATCTGGCCATCAACCTGGCCGCATACGGCATCCTGACTTCGATCGCGATCGGCACCTTCTGGGCCTGGCAAGAACGCCGCGCCGGTGGCATCGAGTAGGTGGAAATTCCTAATCCTGTCCGCTAAGGTCCGATCGAATCAGCTTTGATCGGCTTACCTTGCCCCTTTCCCATGCCCAGCTCTGGACGGCGATCGACGGCCTGGCGCGTCTGCAGGGACTGAGTGCCTCGGGGCTGGCGCTCAAGGCTGGGCTGGATGCCACCAGTTTCAATCCGTCGAAGCGGTTCGGTTCCGGCACGCCAGCACGGCCGCGTTGGCCGTCAACCGAGAGCCTGACCCGCATCCTGGAAGCCACCGGGCTTTCGCTCGGCGAGTTCGCGGCCCTGGCTCATGACGCGCCAAATCAGCCGGGGACGGTGCCTCTCCTCGGCATGGCCCAGGCCGGAAAGGACGGGTTTTTCGACGATTCCGGTCTGCCTGTCGGCGAGGGGTGGGAACAGACAGCTTTACCCAGCCCCAAGCCGTCCCTGCTCAGCCTAGAAATCGCCGGAGATTCGATGGTGCCGCTCTATCGACAGGGCGACAAGGTCATCGTGGACCGCGAGGCTGTCGACGTCCGCAAGGGTGATCGGGTCGTTGTACGGACCAGTGGCGGCGAGACCCTGGCCAAGGAACTGGGGTCGATGACGCGGACGGCCATCGTGCTGAACTCGATCAACCCCGCCTATGAACCGCGAACCCTTTCACGCCGCGACATCGTATGGATGGGGCGGATCGTGTGGGTCAGTCAGTAACGGCTCCAATCAACAAAAAGGCCGCCCCCGAAGAGGCGGCCTGATCTGTCGGTCTATGCCGGGGTTCAGTACGGCGCGACGTAGTGGGCGCTCACCCAGCCGCCGTTATCCAGCTGGACCCATTCGCCTTCCGACCCACGAACGCGGAAGGTTTGGCCGGCGGACAGGCTGCCGATCTGAGAGTAACGCGTCGACGGGCCTGAACGGACACGCAGGTTGGACGTGGCCCGATAGGTGTTGGACGCCACCTGACCATAGTTCTGGTTGGCGCGCTCACGCTGCTGGCGGCAGCCGATGTAAGAGCCGGCGGCAGCACCGGCACCGGCACCGACCACGGCGCCAAGGGTGCGCTCATTGTCCGACACCTGGCTGCCGATCAGGCCGCCCAGGACGGCGCCGATCGCGGCACCGGCTTGCTGACGGCCACCCGGCGCATCGCAGTTGGTGATGCCGTTCGACTGGGCCGAAGCGGCAGATGGCATGGCCATGGCGGCGGCACCCAGGGCGGCGGCCGTAGCGAGAGCTGAAAACGTGGTCTTGGACATCACAAAATCTCCTGGTCTCGAAGTGCGTCGAGGCCGGAATAATGCGCCAACCTGTCTGAAGGCTCCCGTGAACAGGTCGTTATGTTGGGTTCATCTTTCTTGAGGCGGGCTATCGCTCGCCGCGCGGTCGCTCTCTACTTGAGGCCGAACAAAGACATCGTCATTCTGGGTTGGCTGTTCGAGCGCCCCGGAATGACGGCATCAGTCGAGTGGCGCTATGCAGCAGCGTCCCCGGCCAGGCGTCCCTCTGCCCCCGCCTGGATCAGGGCAATGGTCTGGGGCAGGCCATAGATAGCTGCGAACGAGCCGAAGCGCGGCCCCTGCGATGCGCCCAGCAGCACCTCATACAGGGCACCGAACCAGGCGCGCAGAGGTTCGAACCCGTGCTCCTTGCCCACGGCATAGACTTCGGCCTGGATGACCTCGCCGTCGGTGGTGTCGCCCGGCAGGGCGGACAGACGGGTGGCCAGGTCCAGCAGGGCCGCCTTTTCCTTGTCGTCAGGCAGGCGGTAGGCCTTGGTCGGCTTGACGAAGTCTTCGTAGTAGTTGAGCGCCCGCTCCATCAACTGATCCAGCAGGGGCTCGTTCTGCGGTGTCGCCTCGGGCAGGTATTTGGCGAAATAGGCCCACAGCTGTTCCTTGGTCGAGGCATTGGCAACGCCGACCAGGTTCAGCAGCAGGGCAAACGACACCGGCGAGGTATGGGTCGGCGGATTGCCCGCGTGGATCGACCAGACGGCATTGTCGATCTGCTTGGCCGGCTCCTGCGTCTTATAGGCTTCGATGAAGGCCAGATAGTCGTCGATCGCGCGCGGGATCACGTTGAAATGCAGCGACTTGGCGGACTTGGGCGACTGGAACATATACCAGGACAGGCTCTCGGGCGTGCCGTAGCGCAGCCACTCTTCCATGGTCAGGCCATTGCCCTTGGATTTGGAAATCTTCTTGCCCTCGATGTCGAGGAAGAGCTCGAAGTTGAAGCCTTCCGGCGGCACCCCGCCCAGAGCACGACAGATCTTGCCGCTTTCGCGGACGCTCTCGATCAGATCCTTGCCGCTCATCTCGTAATCGACGCCCAGAGCCGTCCAGCGCATGGCCCAATCGGGCTTCCACTGAAGCTTCACATGGCCGCCGGTGACGGGCAGTTCGGTGCGGCCCCCGGCGGGGTCGTCGAAGACGATGGTGCCCTTGGACACGTTCCGCTCCAGGGTCGGGACCTGAAGGACGTGACCGGTGATCGGGCTGATCGGCAGGAAGGGCGAATAGGTTTCGCGCCGCTCAGGGCCCAGGGTCGGCAGCATGATGGCCTGGATGGCGTCGAACCGCTCCAGCAGGGTCAGCAAGGTGTCGTCGAACCGCCCGGACCGATACTGTTCGGTCGAGGACAGGAATTCGTAGTCGAAGCCGAAGCTGTCCAGAAAGGCGCGCAGCCGGGCATTGTTGTGCGCGCCGAAGCTGTCGTGAGTCCCGAACGGGTCGCGCACCGTGGTCAGGGGCTTGTGCAGATCTTCGGCCAGCATCTGCGGATTGGGGATGCCGTCGGGCACCTTTCGCAGGCCGTCCATGTCGTCGGAAAAGGCGACCAGCCGGGTCGGCCAGTGATCCCCGGTCAGTGCCCGAAAGGCGTTGCGCACCATGGTCGTGCGCGCCACCTCGCCGAAGGTGCCCATGTGCGGCAGGCCGGACGGACCATAGCCCGTCTCGAACACCACCGGCCGGGCCAGGGCGGGCAGGGCGGCCAGAGCCTCGTCCGTCTTGTCGGCGGCAATCAGGCTGGTGGCCAGTTCATGCTCGGCGCTGGTTGCCAGCCGGTGTTTCAGAACATGGGCCAGCAGATTGCGGGCCTGTTCGAAGGGCCAGGAACGAGCATTGCGGGCGAGGGATTCGATATGGTCGAGCATGGCGGGCCTTTTGCCTCAATCCCGGCCCGGAGGCGAGGGGACATGACCGATCCGATCGGTCGAGGACGGCACCAGGGCGGACACGGCTGCTGATTGCGGGATCGGCAGCCGTGTCCGAAGCGTCACTCGCCGGTCCAGCCCCCGGCCAGGGCCTTGAACAGGGTGATCTGGTAGGTGGCGACCAGGGCCTGGGAGGCGGCCAGGGCAGCTTCGGCCTGGACCAGGGTGCGCTGGGCATCCAGCACGGCCAGGAAGCTGTCGGCCCCGGCGTCGAAACGCAGGCGTGCGATGCGCGCGGCATTGGCGGCCTCGTCCCGCGCGGTGGTCAGGGCGGCGGCGCGGTCCAGTTCGTTGGCATAGGCCGACAGGGCCGTCTCGGTTTCCTGCAGGGCCACCAGCACGGTCTGGTCGAAGGTCGCAAGGGCCGCCTGGCTGTTGGCGTCCGCTGCCTCGATCCGGGCACGAGCCACGGCGATGTTGGGGAAGGACCAGCTGATCAGCGGGCCGACACTGAAGCGGAAGTTCGAATCCTCGCCCAGGTCTGCGGCGTCCAGCGCCGTCGAGCCGAACGATCCACCCAGGCTGATGCTGGGATAGAGCGCGGCTGTGGCAACGTTGACGCGCGCGGCCGCCGCCTGAAGGTTGCGCTCCGCCCGGCGAACGTCGGGGCGACGGGCCAGCAGGGCGGCACCGTCGCCGACCGGGATCGGCTGGGCCAGCGTCGGCATGACGGCACAGGTGCGAGCCGCCGGGTTCACATCGGCCGGGGCAACCCCGGTCAGGGTGGCCAGGCGGAACAGGGCGGCGTCCCGCTGGGCCCGCAGGGGCGGCAGGGTGGCGGCGGTCGTCGCGGCGGCGGAGCGGGCCTGTGACGTCTGCAGGGCTGTCCCGGCACCATTGTCCAGCAGGCGCTGGGTCAGGTCGACCGTCTCGTTCTGGAGATCCAGCGAACGCTCGGCGACGGCCAACTGAACATTGGCGGCGCAAATGTCGGCATAGGCCCGTGCCGTCTCGGCCGCGACCGTGACGCGTACGACGTCCAGGGCCGCCTCGGCCGCCTCGGTGTCGGCGCGGGCGGCACGGATGGCCGAACCGACCCGGCCGAACAGGTCGATCTCATAGCTGACGTCCAGACCGACGTCATAGGTCTCGCCCTCGTCCAGGGCCTGGCCGGGCGCGGCACCGGGCACAGTGGCGGCCGAGGCACGACCATAGTTGCCCGCGCCCGTGATCTGGGTCGACGGCAGGCGACCGGCGCGCGATTCCGACAGCGAGGCCCGGACAGCCCTCAGGTTGGCGGCCGCAACCTCCAGCTCGTTGTTTTCGGCCAGGGCCTGGGCGACCAGGGTGTCCAGGATCGCGTCGTCATACAGACGCCACCAGTCGTCGCGAGCCTCGGCCGGGCTGACCGCAGCGGTCTGTGAAGCCCCGATGAAGGCACCCGACGCGGACAGGGGAAGGGTCGCATCGGGCGCCTTCGGCCCGACCGCGCAGGCCGCCAGAACAGACGCGGCGGCCGTTACGGTCAGGAACGGACGAAGCCTGCGGACAGGCTCCGAAAGGGAAGGGTACAGCATCAGGAGTCTCCGCTGCGGGCGGCCGTGACCGGCGCGTCGGGGTCGAAGGAAGTCGGCACGGCGGGCGTCTGGCGGGGGGTATCGGGCCCCCGGTTCAGGCGCTCGGCCAGGCCACGGCAGATCACATAGAAGACCGGCGTGAAGACCAGGCCGAAGATGGTCACCCCGATCATGCCGAAGAACACGGCCGCGCCCAGGGACTGGCGCATCTCGGCCCCGGCTCCATGCGCCAGCACCAGGGGCAGAACGCCCAGGATGAAGGCGAAGGAGGTCATCAGGATCGGACGCAGGCGGATGCGGGCGGCCTCGACCGCGGCATCCCAGCGGTTCATCCCGTGCTCTTCCTGCTGCTTGGCGAACTCCACGATCAAGATGGCGTTCTTGGCCGCCAGGGCGATCAGGACGACCAGTCCGACCTGAACCAGGATGTTGTTGTCCAGACCCAGGGCGTTGACCCCCAGCATGGCCGCCAGCAGACACATCGGCACGATCAGGATGACCGCCAGCGGCAGCGTGAAGGCTTCGTACTGGGCCGCCAGCACCAGGAAGACCAGCAGCACGGCGATGACGAAGATGATCGTCGCACCCCCGGCAGCCTGTTTCTCCTGATAGGCCAGGCCCGTCCATTCATACGAGAAGCCTTGCGGCAGAGCCTGGGCGGCGATGGCCTCCATGTGCGTCAGGGCGGTGCCGGACGAAACGCCGGGAGCGGCCTGCCCCTGCAGTTCGGCTGCGGGGAACAGGTTGTAGCGGACGATCCGCGACGGACCCGTCGTCTCGTTCAGGGTAGCCACCGAGCCGATCGGAACCATGGCCCCGGCGGCAGAGCGCACCTTCAGATTGGCGATGTCGGCCATGTCGTCGCGATAGGCGGGCTCGGCCTGGGCGGTGACGCGGAACGTCCGGCCCAGCAGGTTGAAGTCGTTGACGTAGGACGAACCCAGATAGATTCCCATGGTCGAGAAGATGTCGCTGGGCTGGACCCCCATCATCAGGGCGCGGTCGCGGTCCACATCGGCTTCGACGCGGGGCGAAGCGGTGTTGTAGGTCGAGAAGACCTGCTGCACCTGATCCGGGACCTGGGCAGCAGCACCCATCATGGCAAAGGTGGCCCCTTCCAGCGGGACATAGCCCGCGCCGGAGCGATCCTGGATCATCATGGCAAAGCCGTTGCCGGTGCCCAGACCCTGAACCGCGGGCGGGGCGATGACGAAGATGTTGGCGTCCTCGATGCCGGCCGTGGCACCGGTGATGGCCCCGGCCAGCGCGGTCGCCGAGGTCTCGCGCGTCTCGCGGTCACTATAGTCGTTCAGGCGCACGAACAGGGTGGCGGCATTGGATCCGAACGAGAAGCTGGTGCCGTCCAGACCGGCAAAAGCGACGGTGCCGTCCACGCCCTCGGTGCCCTCGATGATGACGCGGGCGCGTTCCATCACGGCCTTGGTGCGTTCCAGCGAGGCCCCGGCGGGCAGTTGAACGACGCCGATCAGGAATCCCTGATCCTGATCCGGAATGAAGCCGGACGGTGTGTCGATCAGGCGCCAGGCCGTCAGGCCCAGCAGGCCGACGTAGACGATCAGCACCATCATCACCATGCGGACCAGACGCGCGGTCAGACGGCCATAGCGGTCCGACAGCCAGTCGAAGCCCTCGTTGAACTTCCGACCCGCCCAGCCGCCATAGTATTTCGCCTGGTTGAACAGGCCCGTCTTGCGCGGCGCGGTCTCGTCATGATGCACATGCGGCTTCAGCAGCAGAGCAGCCATGGCCGGTGAGAGCGTCAGCGAGACGAACAGCGACACCACCGTCGCCGAGGCGATGGTCACGGCGAACTGGCGATAGAAGATCCCGGGAATTCCCGGCACGAACATGGTCGGGATGAACACCGACACCAGCACCAGGCCGATGGCGATCAGGGCCCCCGATACCTCCTGCATGGACTTGTAGGCTGCCTCCTTGGGCGTCAGGCCCTCGCGGACATAGCGCTCCACGTTCTCGACCACGACGATGGCGTCATCGACCACGATGCCCACCGCCAGCACCAGGGCCAGCAGCGAAAGCGAGTTGATCGAATAGCCCAGGGCCAGCTGCACCGCGAAGGTGGCGACCAGGGCGATCGGGATGGCGACGATCGGGATGACGGCCGCTCGCCAGGTCTGAAGGAAGACGAGCACGACCAGAACCACCAGGATGATGGCCTCGATCAGGGTGTGCTGGACCGACTCCACAGAGGCGGCGACGAATTCGGTGGGGTTGTAGGGAACCGAGATCTGCATCCCGGCCGGAGCCTCGGCCTTGAAATTCTCGACCTCTTCCAGCACGCGCTCGGCGGTGCCCAGGGCGTTGGCCCCCGGCTGCTGGACGACGGCGATGCCGACGCCGCGTTCGCCGTCGAAATAGCCTTCGATGCCATAGTCCTGAGCGCCAAGCTCGACGCGGGCGACGTCGCGGATGCGGGTCGTGCGGCCTTCAGCATCGGTCTTGATGACGATGTCGGCGAACTCCTCGGGCGTCGACAGACGGCCCTGGACTTCGATCGGCTGCTGGAAGGCGGAGGCGCTGGTGGTGAAGGGCGGCTGACCGATCGAGCCGGCAGCGGCCTGGATATTCTGGGCCGCCAGGGCACCGGTGATGTCCGAGGCGTTCAGGCCGCGCGCAGCGGCCTTGGCCGGGTCGATCCAGACGCGCATCGAATAGTTGCCGCCGCCGAAGACCTGGACACTGCCCACGCCCTCGATGCGCAGCAGGCGGTCACGCAGGGTCGAGTTGGCATAGTTGCCGACATAGTCGTTGTTCAGGCTGCCGTCGGGTGAGGTCAGCCCCAGGATCATCAGGAAGCCTGACTCCTGTTTGTTCACCGTCACCCCGACCTGACGGACCTGGGCCGGGAGGCGCGGTTCGGCCAGGGCAACCCGGTTCTGGACCAGCACCTGGGCGGCATCCAGATCGGTGCCCGGTTGGAAGGTCACGGTGATCGCCACCACGCCGTCCGAGGTCGAGGAGGAGGAGATGTAGAGCATCCCCTCGACGCCGTTCACCTCCTGCTCGATGGGGGCGGCGACGGTCTCGGCCAGGGTTTCGGCCGAGGCGCCGGAATAGGCGGTCGTGATGGTGATCGTCGGCGGCGCGATCTCCGGATACTGCGACAGCGGCAGCAGCGGATAGGCGAAGACCCCGATCAGGGTGATGAAGACCGCGACCACGGCCGCGAAGATCGGCCGGTCGATGAAGAAGCGCGAAATGTTCATGGCGTTGCGCCGGTCCTGTCGATCAGTCGCCCGAGGGCAGAGCGCCCGCCGCGGTTGCGGTGGCGGCAGGCGGTGCGGTGGTCACGGGTGCCTGGTCCGTGCGCGGCTGGGGCGTGATGCGGACCACGGTCGGATTGACCTTCTGACCCGGCATGACCCGTTGCAGACCGTTGACGATGACGCGGTCGGTCGGCGCGATGCCCGAGCGGATAACCCGCAGGCCGTCGGCCAGGGGGCCCAGAACCACCGGGCGCGGCGTCACACTGCCGTCGGCGGCGACGACATAGACGACCTTGCGCGCCTGATCGGTGCCGATGGCGGCGTCGGGGACCAGCATGGCCTGATAGGGGGTGCCGCCGGCGACGCGGGCATGACCGAACAGGCCGGGCTTCAGGAAGCCGTCGCTATTGGCCACCACGGCGCGCAGGCGGATGGTGCCCGAGGCGGGGTCCAGGGCGTTGTCGGTAAAGTCCAGCGTGCCGGACCAGCGATACTCGCCCTCGTCCTGCAGGCGGATGCGCACCGGGGCGGCGGAACCGTTGCGGGCGTCGCGCTGATATTTCAGCAGCAGGGCCTCGGAGCCTTCAAAGACGAAATAGATCGGTGCGGCCGAAACGATGGTGGTCAGGACGTCGCCGGCCGACGATCCGCCGGCAACCAGATTGCCCGCATCGATGCGGCGATCCGAGACCGTGCCGGACACCGGGGCGGTGACGCGGGTGAACTCCAGATCCAGCTGGCGGGCGCGGACGTTGGCCTGGGCACCGGCGATGGCGGCCTCGGCCGTCAGGACAGCCCCGCGGCGCTGATCCACCTCGGCCTGGGACACGGCCTGGGACGCAAACAGGGCCTCCGACCGCGCCAGTTCGGTGCGGGCCAGATCGACCTGGGCCTGGGCCTGGGCCAGCTGGGCCCGGGCGGCGGCGAGGGCGGCCTGGGCCGGGCGGGGGTCCAGGCTGAACAGCAGCTGGCCGCGGCGCACATACTGGCCGTCACGGAAGTGAACCTGTTGCACATAGCCGCCGACGCGGGCGCGGACGTCGACCGTTTGGGTGGCCTCGAACCGGCCGACGAAGTCGTCCCAGTCCACCACCTGCTGCACCAGAGGCACAGCGACGGAGACGGCGGGCGCACTGGGCGCTGGGGCCTGGGCCTCGGATTGCGAACAGCCGTAAAGCGCGGCCGTCAGCATGACGGACACGGCAAATGTCTTCAGCACGCGCATCGGCGTACAACTCCCTGTCGGGCGGATTCCCTGTCGAGCGAGACCAAGGCGATCGGGGAGGAGGCCGTTAGTCAACGCTTGGTGACTTAATGGTGATGAAGGCTCCGCTTGTCAACAGCGGATGACAAAGCCATATGAAGTCTGGGGACATTATCCACGGAGATCGAATTGTTGCCGGTTTGCGGCCCGCGACCCAGGAACGCGCTTGCCACGCGCACAGCCATTCTCGAGGCGGCGAATCGCCGGTTCGCGGCTGCAAGCTATGAAGAGGTCGGCATCCGCGACGTGGCGCGTGACGTCGGCGTCGATCCGGCTCTGATCTCGCGCTATTTCGGCTCGAAGGAAGAGCTGTTCTCGGCCGTGCTCGACAGCTGCACCAACAAGTCCGACCTGATGGAGGGCGACCGCGCCGATTTCGGCCGCCGGATGGCGCACGAGCTGGTCTATGGCGCACCCAATGAGGAAAAGCTGCGGCTATTCGCCATCATGCTGCGGTCCATCGGCTCGCCCAAGGCGGCCGAGGTCGTGCAGCGCTCTTCGGCCGACCGATTCTTCATCCCCTTTGCCGAGTGGATCGGCGGCGAAGACGCCATTGTCCGGGCGCGAATGGTGGCGGGCATGATGATGGGCATGTCGGTCAGCCGGGACATGGGGGGCGGCTTTGGCCTGAGCCCCGAAGAATGCGAGCGGATGTGCGAGCGGGTGGCCACCACCATCCAGGGACTGATCGACGGTTGAGGACCGCTTGAGCCTTTTGCCTGCATCGCTATAAGACGACCGACTTCAATTGCCTTCCCAGACCGGAACCTCTCCCATGGCCGACCCGCACAAGCCCGCCGATCAGGACGCCCAAGCCTATCTGCGCGGCAGCCAGGCCATCGGCGAGCAGGAATCGACCTATGCGCTGTTCATGAACCTGGCCAAGTGGGGCTCGCTGGCCGTGGGTGCCGTCCTGCTGTTCCTGACGCTGTGGTTCCAGCCGGGCGGCAGCTTCGTGATGGGGGCCGGAGCGGCCGTCGTCTTTGCCGTGATCGGATTTTTCGCGCTGAAGTCCAAGCCCGCCGCGCATTGATTCCATCCCGGCCGCCGCGAGGCCGCCGTCAGAGCACGGATCATGCGTTTCATCGCCTATCCGCTTTGACCTGACACCCCCGTTCCGCCTAACGTCGATCCGATCCTGATGACAGGAACGGGGAGATTCGCTTGGCCTTTGCCATTGCCGTGACCCGCGAGCGCCGAGACGGCGAAACGCGATGTGCCCTCACGCCGGAGACGGTGAAGAAGTTCGTGTCCATGGGCGCGACCGTCACGGTCGAGGCCGGGACGGGAACCGGATCGTCCATCCCCGACGCCGACTATGCCGCCGCCGGGGCGACCGTCGCCGCCGATATCGCCAGCGTGCTGGCCGGGGCGGACATTCTGTTGAAGGTGCGCGGGCCGACGGCTCAGGAAACCAGCGCGCTGAAGCCCGGCGCGATCGTGGTCGCCCTTCTGGATGCCTGGCGCGACAAGGAGACCGTCGCGACCCTGGCCAGCGCGGGCGTCACCGCCTTTGCCATGGAATTCGTGCCCCGGATCACCCGGGCCCAGGTTATGGACGCCCTGTCGTCCCAGGCCAATCTGGCCGGATACCGGGCGGTGATCGAGGGGGCCTATGCCTATGGCAAGGGCTTCCCAATGATGATGACGGCGGCGGGCACGGTCGCCCCGGCCAAGGTCTTCGTCATGGGCGTGGGCGTTGCGGGCCTTCAGGCCATTGCCACGGCGCGGCGTCTGGGGGCCGTCGTCACCGCCACCGACGTGCGGCCCGCGACCAAGGAGCAGGTCGAATCGCTGGGCGCGAAATTCCTGGCCGTCGAGGACGAGGAGTTCAAAAACGCCCAGACCGCCGGTGGCTATGCCAAGCCGATGAGCGCCGAATATCAGGCCAAGCAGGCGGCCCTGACCGGCGAACACATCAAAAAGCAGGATGTGGTCATCACCACCGCCCTGATCCCCGGCCGGGCCGCGCCCGTCCTGGTCACCGCCGATCAGGTGGCGACCATGAAGCCGGGTTCGGTCCTGATTGACCTGGCCGTCGAGGCAGGCGGCAATGTCGAGGGAGCTCGGGCGGGCGAGGTCATCACCACCCCGAACGGCGTCCAGATCGTAGGCCATACCAACCTGCCCGGCCGGATCGCCGCCGATGCCAGCGCCCTCTATGCCAAGAATCTGGTCGCCTTCGCGGGCCTGCTGATCAAGGACGGGGCCGTGGCCCTGGACCTGGAAGACGAGATCCTTAAGGCCGCCGTCGTCACCCATGGCGGGGCAGTGGTGCATGAGGGGCTGCACTGATGCTTTCCGAGAATTTACGCCAGTTTTTACAGGCTATCGCTTGGTGTTTGATCTTTCTTGGCCTCGTCTTGGTGCTGATTTCGGGTCTTCGCGAGGTTGGGCTCATGTCGCCCCCTAGCATCACCGTGAATGGTGATCCGATCTCGACAATCTTAACACTGCTGAGCAGGGCAGCGGCCGTTGTCGTGCAAGGTGGAGTTTTGCTCGTCTTGCTAAGCATTGACGAGCGCATTCAAAACAGAGGTGCCTGATGGAACACGTCGATCCCACCATCTTCCGGCTGGCCATCTTCGTGCTGGCGATCTTCGTCGGCTACTATGTCGTCTGGAGCGTGACGCCGGCCCTGCACACGCCGCTGATGGCGGTGACCAATGCCATTTCCAGCGTCATCATCGTCGGTGGGCTGATCGCGGCGGCGGCGGTGTCGCAGGATGTCGCGGGCCCCAACGCCTGGATCGCCAAGGGCGCGGGCGTGGCAGCGGTCACCCTGGCCTCGGTCAACATCTTCGGCGGCTTCATGGTCACCCGGCGGATGCTGGCGATGTACAAGAAGAAGGAACGGCCCGCCAAGCCGGTCGAGGCTACCCCCGCGTCATGAGCTTTCAGCCTGCCCAGCTCGCGCTGTTCGCCTCGTGGATCGCCACGGGTCTGGGCATGGCCATGTGGCTGTGGACCTGGGTGCGGGAAAAGGATCCGATCAAGCGGCTGCGCTTCAGCGACTGCGGCGTGGTGCTGATCTTCGCCTCCATCCTGACGCGGATCGTGGTGCAGGAGCGGGCCATGAGCGTGTTCGACTGGGCCATGGTCTTCGTCGGGCCCCTGTTCATCACCGCCGCCCTGTGGCGCCTGGCCCGCACCGCCTGCCCGCCGGAGGGGCGGTCGTGAACTGCCAATCATCCAGACTACCGATTTCGACCGACTGCTGGGGGACCTGACCACATGAACGCATCCATCGCGGCCCTGGCCTATCTGGTCTCCGGCGTCCTGTTCATCCTGAGCCTGCGGGGGCTGTCCAGCCCCGAGACGAGCCGTCAGGGCAATACCTTCGGCATGATCGGCATGGGCGTGGCCATCGCGGTCACCCTGCTGACGCTGTGGGCCAGCGAGGCGCTGGATCCGCTGACACTGGGCCTGATTGCGGGCGGGGTGATCGTCGGCGGTGGGGCAGGGGCCCTGATCGCCAAGCGCGTGGCCATGACCGACATGCCGCAACTGGTCGCCGCCTTCCACAGCCTGGTCGGCATGGCGGCCTGTCTGGTGGCGATCGGCGCCGTCTATGCCCCCGATGCCTTCGGCATTTCGGACGGGCTGGGCGGCATCAAGGTGCTGTCGATCGTGGAACTGTCGCTGGGCGTCGCCATCGGGGCTATCACCTTCACCGGCTCGGTCATCGCCTTTGCCAAGCTGAACGGCAACATGAGCGGGGCTCCGATCATCCTGCCGGCGCGGCACCTGATCAACATCGGCCTGGCCCTGGGTCTGATCTTCCTGATCGGGATCATGATCGGATCTGGCGGCACGGCTGTCTGGGCCTTCTGGGGGGTGTTCCTGATCGCCCTGATCCTGGGTGCGACCCTGATCATTCCCATCGGCGGGGCCGACATGCCCGTCGTGGTGTCGATGCTGAACTCCTATTCCGGCTGGGCGGCGGCGGCGCTGGGCTTCACCCTGGAGAACATCGCCCTGATCATCACCGGGGCCCTGGTCGGGTCGTCGGGCGCGATCCTGAGCTACATCATGTGCAAGGGCATGAACCGCAGCTTTGTCAGCGTGATCCTGGGCGGGTTCGGCGGCGAGACGGCCGCGGCGGGCGGCGGGGCCAAGGAGACGCGCCCGGTCAAGCAGGGCAGTGCCGAGGACGCCGCCTTTATCATGAAGAATGCCTCCAAGGTCATCATCGTGCCCGGCTATGGCATGGCCGTGGCCCAGGCCCAGCATGCGCTGCGCGAAATGGCCGACAAGCTGAAGGAGGAGGGGGTCGAGGTGAAATACGCCATCCACCCCGTCGCCGGCCGCATGCCCGGCCACATGAACGTCCTGCTGGCCGAAGCCAACGTCCCCTATGACGAGGTGTTCGAACTGGAGGACATCAACAGCGAGTTCTCATCCGCCGACGTGGCCTTCGTCATCGGCGCCAACGACGTCACCAATCCCGCCGCCAAGACCGACCCGACCAGCGCCATCTATGGCATGCCGATCCTGGACGTCGAAAAGGCCGGCACCGTCCTGTTCATCAAGCGCGGCATGGGCAGTGGCTATGCCGGGGTCGAGAATGAGCTGTTCTTCCGCGACAACACCATGATGCTGTTCGCCGACGCCAAGAAGATGGTCGAGGGGATCGTGAAGGGGCTGTGACGGTAGGCATTGCTTGGGGGAAGCGCGTTGATCATGCTGCGACGACCTTTCTCGCATCTACTCCTCGTGATCTGCATGGCGGGTGCCGCCTGTGGCGAAGCCGGTCCAGTCGGCGAACCTGACCGCACCGGGCAGGTTGGACCGGCCAACCCCATCCCTGGGCCCTCCGTCCGCGTCGACGTGCCCAAGGTCGAACGCGAAGGCGTGTGGCAACCAGACGCCGACGGGACCCAGATCCCGCTCTGGCCCGCCAACGTCCCTCTGGCCAAGCCGGACAGCGGCGATCGGCCTGAGGCGACGGGGAACGGTTCGCCGACCGTGGGCGGGCGGAAGTGGCACTGGGCCACCTATGTCACCCGGCCGACCATGACGATCTATCGGCCGAAGGGGCGCAATACAGGGGCCGCGATGCTGGTGTTGCCCGGCGGCGGGTTTTACGCCGTGGCGATGGATTTGGAAGGCACCGAAATCTGCGACTGGGTCGTCCGGCAGGGCATGACCTGCGTGGTGCTGAAATACCGGACACCGCAGGTGTGGCCGAGGGAGAACGGCCGCCAGCGGCGACCGGACATCCTGCTGGGTCTGGAAGACGCCCAGCGCGCGATGGGACTGCTGCGCGAGCAGGCGGATGACTATGGCATCGATCCGAACAGGATCGGCGTCATCGGCTTTTCTGCCGGTGCCTATCTGGTGACGAACATGAGCAATACCCAGGCGCGCACCTATCCGCTGACCGATGCAGCGGACCGGCAATCGCCCCGGCCGGATTTCGCCATCGTCGCCTATACGGCCCGCGTGCTGGACAGTGGCCGCCGGCGCAATGAGCTGGAACTGGCGCCCTGGGTGGACATCAGCCCGAACGCGCCCCCGACACTGATCCTTCATGCCATGGATGATCCGGTCGACGACGTTCGTCACCCAATGGCATATGCTCTGGCGCTGAACGACGCTGGTGTGCCGGTCGACCTGCGCCTCTATGCCAGGGGCGGCCACGCCTTCGGGCTGCGCGCCACCGCCGATCCGATCACGCGCGAATGGCCGGGACAGGTCGAGCAGTGGCTGCGCTCGCTCGGCATGCTGTGAGCGTCGCATGACCCGCGCTTCCGCCGCTCGCCGTGCGCGTCTGCTGCATGCGTCGGGCCTGATCGTCGCCATCCTCGGGGTGATGCATGGAGCCCTTCAATGGTGGGGTGACGGTGCGTGGTTCAGGCGCGACTTGCCGGAGGCCCCGCTGGTCTGGTGGGCTGTTCCTACGGATCTGGTTTTCTGGACCTTCGGCGTCTGCGCCATGTGGGCCATCGTCGCCGGCTTCGTCGCGGATCAGACCCGCAAGGGAGACCGCCCGCGCTGGTGGCTGGGCTACCCCGGGGTGGCCTTGATTGCGGTCGTTTCCCTGGCCTCAAGCTATCTTGCCTCGCGACCCGGCATGGCGCTGTTCCCGGACGGTGTGATCCTTCGAGAGGGTGTGTTTCGACCGCTGGAGACGCTGCCCCGCGACAGTCTTCGTGCCCTCGTCGTCGAATGCCGCATGGTGCGTCGGCCACGCAGCGTACGCGCCGACGATCTGATCGATCTTCCGGTTTTCCATCTTGTCCCGAGTGACGGTCGCCGTCTCCGCCTGGGCGGTGTGCGCGGCGCGGGGATAGGCGAGCTGTCCCAGGCGCAATGGCTGGTGGCGATGCGTCAGTTCTCGACCCTGCCGCGGCTTATCGAACATCGCTCTCAGGCGTGTGTGGACAACGTCGTTTCCCGTTTTCCTCAGGCGGATCAGGCCTTCGTCCGACAGCTGTTTGCACAGCCTTCGCCCATGCCGCAGGAGCACATCGTGTGCGCGCCCGGCACCTCGATGGCCGACGGCGGCTGCGTCAGGGTGCCCCTGGCTCCCGGCCCGCCCAGACCGGTCCGCATACCGCCCGCCGCCGGCTGACGGCGGCCTGTCACCCATGGCCGGTTGTCTGACCACCCGACCGCAATTCGGATCGCGCATTAGGAGAGCCCTTGCCGAAAACGCTTGGGCTAAGGCGCGACATTCGCCAGTCTTCACCGGTCAAAACAGGACCGAATCCGCAAACCCATGCTCACCCCTGCCGAGATCATCAATCTGCTGCAGCTGACGCCCCATCCGGAGGGCGGACATTATCGCGAGATGTTCAGGGACCCGCGCGAGGAGCAGGGGCGCTCGGTGGGGACCTCGATCTACTATCTGCTGGCGGCGGGCGAGGCGTCCCACTGGCACATGGTCGATGCGACCGAGATCTGGCACCACTATATGGGCGAGCCGCTGGAGCTGAGGATCGCCGATGCGGGCGGCGTGCGGACGGTGATCCTGGGTGCCGATCTGGCCGGTGGGCAGCGGCCGCAGGCGGTGGTTCCGGCGGGGGCCTGGCAGGCGGCGCGGCCTCTGGGCGACTGGAGCCTGACCGGATGCACCGTGGCGCCAGGGTTTGTGTTCGAAGCGTTCGAAATGGCCCCCGAGGGCTGGGAGCCGGAGGTGAACTGACATGGCCGAGCTGAAGACCCAGGCGAACGATGCCAGCGTCGCCGATTTCCTGGCCGCCGTCGAACCGCCCCAGCGCCGGGCCGATGCCCAGGTCGTGTGCGATCTGATGGCCGAGGTCACGGGCGAACCACCGGTGATGTGGGGCCCTGCGATCGTCGGCTTCGGGCGATATACCTATCGCAATGCGGCAGGAAAGCCGGGCGATTGGATGCGGATTGGCTTTTCGCCGCGCAAGGCGAACCTGACGCTGTATTTCATCTCGGGCTTCGACGAACACGCCGAGCTGCTGGCCCGGCTGGGCAAGCACAAGACCAGCGTCTCGTGCGTCTATGTGAAACGGTTGGCGGACATCGACATGGATGTCCTGCGCGAGTTGGCGGAGCAATCGGTGGCCCTGATGCGCGCCAGGTATCCGTCCGAAGACTGAGCCTCTATCGCCACGGGTTTGGCGGCGCTATCACGCGGTCGTGAACCCTGTCGCCGAACCCAAGATCGCCGTCCCACACGCCCGCCGGTTCGAGGCGCTGGATTCCCTGCGTGGGGTCTGTGCGGTGCTGGTGGTGATGTTCCACATGCCGGTGGCCAGCCATTGGCGGGACTGGGGCCTGGTTCAGCACGGCTATCTGTTCGTCGACTATTTCTTTGTGCTGTCGGGCTTCGTCATCGCCCATGCCTATGCCGGTCGGCTGAAGACGCCGCGTGACGCGGGGCGGTTCATGGTGCGGCGGCTGGGGCGGGTGTGGCCGCTGCATGTCCTGATGCTGGCGGCCTTCATCGGATTGGAGCTGGCACGGCTGTGGTTCGATATCGATGCCGCCACCCCGTTCACGCGGGACCGGTCGGTGACGTCGATCTTCACCAACCTGCTTCTGATCCAGGCGCTGAATATTCATCCCTATCTGACGTGGAACGGCCCGGCCTGGACGCTGAGCGTCGAAGTGGCCTGCTATGTCGTGTTCGCGGCCCTGGTCCTGTTCGTGCCGTGGCGAGAGCGCGGCGTATGGCGGGTCGTCGGCGCGGTTATGGCCGTGATCGGTGCGGTGCTGGTCGCGACCCAGGCCCCGCGCTGGATGAACACCACCTATGACTATGCCTTTCCGCGCGCCGTCTATGGGTTCTTTCTGGGCTGTCTGCTTCAGGGGGTGTGGACGGCCATTCCCCGGCTGAAAGGCCATGCGGCCACCGCGCTGGAGGTGGTCACGGTCGTGGCGATTGCCGCCTTCATCGCCTGGGCCCAGGGTCCGGTCGCGGTCTGGGCGACCGTATTGTTCGTGGGGGTCGTCTGGGTGTTCGCGGGCGAGGACGGTGCCCTGTCGCGGCTGTTGGACACCCGGCCGCTGGTCACCCTGGGGCGCTGGTCGTTCGCCATATATATGGTGCACATGTTCGTGCTGGTGGTGCTGCTGATCGCGGCGCGAAAGCTGGACTGGATGCCCGGCGGACGGCGGATCGACTTCGGATCGGTGTGGATCAACGACCTGTTCGCTGTGGCCCTGTTCGTCGGCATCGTCGGCCTCGCCATCCTGGCCCACCATGGCGTCGAGCGTCCGGCACAGAGGCTGGTGGACCGCCTGACCAGGCCGGCAAGCCGAACGCCTTAGATCAGGCCGCCATGCGGAAGTCGGCCATCGGCTGAGGTGCCGCATGATACTCGTCCCACAGGGCGTCTTCCTCGACATAGCGGGCGGCGGCGGCGGTGATGACGTCCACCACCTGTTCTTCCAGCCGATCCCAGATGATGGCCAGGTCGGTATGGCCCTCGGCCTCGCAAGGGACGATCAGATAGCGGCTGGCGGCGATGGAGGCGTGGGGGGCGAAGGCGGAAGCCATGAAAGTCTCCTGAAATCGATGTGCCGTCTCGGTGATCGTGTTATGCAGCCCCGTTACGACAGTTTCGGACGTATCGGGACGGGCAGGGCATGCGGCACGACAAGGCGGTCATGGTTATCGAACTGGCCCGGCGCCTGGCGGCCAGCGCCGAGGGCCTGACGCTGGACGAGATGGCGCGTGAAATGGACGTCGGGCGTCGCACGGCTGAACGGATGCGGGATGCCGTCCTGATGCTGTTCCCAGCGGCGGAGGAAGTCTCCGATCCCCCCAACAAGCGCTGGCGCATCCGTGGGGGACTGTCGGCCTTCGAACAGGCCCCGACCACGGGCGAGCTGGTCGAACTGTCAAAGGCGGCGCAGGGCCTGAGGGCGTCAGGCGAACAGGCGCGGGCGACGGCGCTGGAGGGATTGGAGCGCAAGATCAAGGCGGCGATGCGGTCCACCACCCTGAACCGGCTGGCCCCGGATCTGGAGGCCCTGGTCCGCGCCGAGACGATCGCCATCCAGGCTGGGCCGCGCCCGTCGGCGGATGAAGCGGTGCTGAGCGGGATTCGCAATGCGATCCTGGCCGGTCGGCCGCTGGACTTCACCTACAGCCGGCCGGGAGCCGAGGCGCGGCGGCGCAGCGTGGCCCCCTGCGGCCTGATGTTCGGCCGGGCCAACTATCTGGTCGCGGCGGACCGCGAAACGGCCAAGATCCAGACGTTCCGACTGGATCGGATGAGTGCGGTCGAACCCGGCGATGGGGTCGCCTCGCCGCCGCAAGAGTTCGACCTGGCCGTTTTCGCCAACCGGTCCTTCGGCATCTATCAGGATCAGGTCGAAGACGTCGTTCTGCGCGTGGATGCAGCGGGGGCGGGTGAGGCCAGGGGCTGGCGCTGGCACCCGACACAGGTGCTGGAAGATCAAGCTGACGGCGGCGTCGTGGTGCGGTTCACCGCCAGTGGGATGCGCGAACTGGCCTGGCACCTGTTCACCTGGGGCGATCAGGTCACGATCGTCGCTCCCGAGCGTCTGCGTCAGGTCATGGCCGAAGAACTGGCGGCGGCACAGCGGGCGATGGCACGCCGCTGAGCGCGGTCGCCGCCGTCACATCATCGGTTCGGGCTTGGCCTTCTTGCCGGTGAACAAGCGCTTCAGCTTCTGATGGAAGCTGTTGTTCGAAGACTTGCGTTCCAGGGCGTCGGCATCACGAAGCCAGGTCACCTGGATCACCCGGCGTTCCCCGACGAAGGGCCGGTGACCATGCCAGGAGTTGTCCGAGCGCGTGAAGGCGAACACCGTGCCGTTCAGCGGCGGCACTTCCAGCGCATAGGGCTCGAAATTCTTGCCGTCATAAAGGACGCGCAGGCTGCCCCCCTGGGTCTTGTCCCAGCTCTCGTTCAGATACAGCAGCATGGTCATGACCTTGCGCTCTGAATCGGTGTGGATGTGGCCTTCCTTGCCGTGGGACCAGCGGTGCATGGTCACAAGACGCGGATAGGCATGCATGTCGCGGCCGAATTTGCGCGACAGGGCTTCGGTCAGTTCCGGCCCCTTCAGCTCGGCGTCCAACTGCTTGAACAGGGGCGACAGCGCCTCGGGCTCGACCGTGATGTAGCCGTTGACGGTAATGTCCGGATAGGCGGCGGCCAGTGCCTCGGCAGCGCCGGGGAACAGCATGTCGCCGACCAGGACGTGCTGATAGGGTTCGGAACTGGACGGCGTGGCATCCAGCGCCGCCAGGTTCAGCAGCGGTCCCTGATATTCGGGCGCGTGGCCCTGCGTGGACTGGGCGACGTCGGGGGCGGCATGGGCGGCGGACATGGCAATACCTGTTCCAGACTGCGCGGACTGAGGGCTGGAATTGCCAGTTTCGGCCGGTGAAGTCCATCGCAGCCCAGAGCAAGCCCCTGGCATTCCCTCGTTCGCCGCCTCGCAACGGCGTGTTAGGCACAAGCCCATGAGCGCAGAATCGAACCTGGCATCGCCCATCCATCACCGCAGGGCTGACATCCAGGGTCTGCGGGCGGTTGCCGTGCTGGCCGTGGTCATCCACCACGCCTGGGCGGGGCTGTTGCCGGGCGGTTTCGTCGGGGTCGATGTCTTCTTCGTGCTGTCGGGCTTCCTGATCACCGGCATCCTGATGCGCGAACTGGATCAGCGGCAGTTCTCGCTGACCGGCTTTTACAAGCGCCGGATCCGGCGGCTGTTTCCGGCCCTGTTCCCGGTGCTGGCGTTTTCGATGATCTGCGGGCTGATCCTGCTGTCGCCGACCGCCCTGACCGAGCTGGCGCTGACGCAGTTCTTCACCAACCTGTTCGTCTCCAATCTCGCCTTCATCCGTATCAGCGGATACTTCGACCCGGATGCGGCGCTGCGGCCCCTGCTGCACACCTGGTCCCTGGGGGTTGAGGAGCAGTTCTATCTGCTGTTTCCGCCGCTGCTCCTGGCAGTGCACCGGTTCGCGCGGCGGCTGCTCTGGCCGGTGCTGCTGATACTGGCCCTGGTCTCGCTGTACGTGGCCCAGGACTATGTGGCCAATGATCCGGTCAAGGCCTTCTATCATCCCTTCGCCCGGGCCGTGGAGCTGCTGATCGGAGCCCTGTGCGTCGGCGTGGTGCGATACGTCCGGCCGCGTCAGCCGATGCGCCAGGTGCTGTCCTGGCTGGGGTTCGCGGCGATTGCCGTCAGTCTGTTGGTGCTCAGCGACACGACGCCATTTCCGGGGCTGTGGGCCCTGATGCCGTGTCTGGGTACGGCGGCGATGCTGGTGGCCACGGGCGGTCAGGCGAACCGGCTGCTGGAGGCGCGGCCTCTGGTCGTGGTGGGGGACATGTCCTACTCCCTCTATCTCTGGCACTGGCCGCTGCTGGTCTATGGGCATCTGGCGTTTGGTCTGTCGCCCTGGGTGACGGCGACGGCGGTGGTGCTGTCTTTCGGTCTGGCCTGGGTGTCGCGGCGCTATGTCGAGGAACCCTGGCTGGATGGCCGCATCAAGCCGGTCTGGTGGCCGGCCCTGGCCGCGACCACGGCTTCCATCCTGATCTGCGTCGTCGTCTATAATCTGAACGGTGTGCCCCAGCGGTTCGCCGCGCCGGAGCAGGCCCTTTTCGCCGCCGCCCAGAACTACAACCCCGATCGCGATCGGTGTCACAAGCGGTCGAACGGGACGCTGCCCTATGCCGAGACCTGCCGTTACGGCGCTGCCGGGTCGGCACCGGCCGTGGCCATCTGGAGCGACAGCATCGGGGCCGAACTGGCTCCTGTTCTGGGCCGGGCCTTGGGTGAGCGAGGGCAGGCGCTGCGCTCCATCACCGCCTCGGGCTGTCCCGCCGAGGTAAGTGACCGCACCGACAACTGCGGTGACCATAACCGCCAGATCATGGCCGCGATCACCGCAGACCCGGACCTGCGGACCGTGATCCTGATGGCCCACTATGTGGGGCACGCAGCCGACCCGACCTCGGGCATGCCTGACACCATGCTGGCCGCGGCAGATCAGTTGCGAAAGGCGGGCAAGCAGGTGGTCATCATCCTGCCCATTCCCTCCTACGACTTCGACCCTCCGTCGGAGGCGGGACTGGCGCTGCGGTTCGGGCGCGATCCAGAAAGCCTCGGCATGGCGCGAGCCGACCACGATCGGGCGACGGGTGCCGTGGCATCCCATATCCGCGCCTTTGCCGCGCCGCGCGGCATCACGGTCGTGGATCCGGCGGACCTGTTCTGCGATGCTGCACGCTGCCGCATCTATGAGCCGAACCGCGGCCTGCTGTATTTCGATGGCACCCACCCCAGCCTGGCCGGGGCGCAGCTTTTCGTACCGGGCCTGATGGCCGTGCTTCAGGACGCTCCATAGGATCGGCCGGCGACCCTGCGCTTTTCTGTATCAATCCAGAGTTCGGCGTGTTTGATTCCGATCGGACTCGGCGGTGCTTCCCGACTGCCGATTTTGCAGGAAAGACCGACATGGAACCGCTGAACCGCCCCCAGGCCATCATCGACTTCTGCTTGGCCCCGCTGGAACTGGATGGAAAGAGCGAGGCCGAACGCGAAGTGCGTCGCCGCCTGGAGCACGTCATCAGGACGTTTCAGTTGAAGGCGGCCAAGCCGGTCAGCGTGGATTTCTCTTCCATGCCGTCACAGGTCATCAACGAAGCCGCCCACGGCAACGAATAGACGCTAGGCGGCTCAGGCGAAGGCGAACAGCAGGCGGCCTTCGCCCATCCGCTCGCGCAGGCTGGGCAGGTCTGCATGCGCGACCGAGAAGCAGCCGTACGACCGGCCCAGCTTGCCCTCTCGGGCCAGGAAGTCGGGATCGGCATAGTCGGCGCCGTGCACGATGATGGCGCGCTCGCGGGCCTTGTCGTTCGAATACTCGAGGCCATCGAGAAGAATGTTGGGGCCCTGCTGCGGGCCCCAGCTGGCCCCGGCGGTGGCGAACGCCCCGATCGAGGACATGTAGCTGTCGGGTGTGTTCGAGAAGTCGGCGGCATATCCGGTATGCGCCGGATCGGAACCGCGTCCGTGGCTGGTCCGCAGGGCTGTCACCCGGCCCGCGACAAGATCGACTTCATACAGTCGCGGCTCACCCGAGTGGCGCTTGAAGTCCACCAGATACATTCGGTCGCGCAGGGGAACCCGGCGGTGGTGGATATCCAGGGCCGCCATGGCCCGCTCCATCAGATCCTTGCGAACCAGATTATTGGGATCCAGCGGCGGCGGGATTTCTGGACCGGCGGTAGTGACGATCATCGGCGGGCGCGGCTGCACCGCGACTTGCGGGGTCGTTCCGGCCGCTTGCACGGTGGCGACAGCGCCCGAAGAACATCCGGCCAGCATGGCCGAACCGCCCAGTATCAGTCCTCGTCTCGATAGCCGCATGCGACGCCCTTCGCGCGGTTTCACCACAGGTGACCGTTTGTTTCAAAACCGGACCGGCGTTTCAACCTGAGCCTTGGCGGAATCGGTCCGGTCGTTATGGTGCAAGCCTTGTTCCGGGAGGCGACCATGAAGACCCTGACCCTGGCCCTTGCTGTGTTCGGCCTGTTCGCAACGGCGAGCCAGGCCCAGCAAACCCCCTCGCAGCCTGCCGTTTCGCCCGAGGCACGAACGCAGTTCGTTCAAGTGGGTCAGCTGCTTGCGGATCCGTCGAACGGCGTTGTGCTACGCAATAAAACTATTGTGATCACAGGGAACCAGGTGGTCGAAATCCGCGACGGCTTCGTCGGGGAGGGGCAGGTCGTCGATCTGCGCGACCGTTTCGTCCTGCCCGGACTGATCGACAGCCATGTCCATCTGACCAGCCAGCAGAGCCCCACCGGGCGGCTGGATGTCGTCACCCGGACCGACGCCGACCGCGCGATGATCGGTGCAGGATATGCGCGTCGCACCCTGATGGCCGGCTTCACGACCGTGGCCGACCTTGGCGGACCGAACGAGGCAGTCTTCGCCTTGAGGGCCGGCATCGCACGCGGCGACGTGGTGGGGCCGCGCGTGATCGCGTCGGGCTCCTCAGTTTCGGTCCATGGCGGGCACGGCGACGCCAACGGCTATCGCGACGACGTGCTGCACATTCTGTCACCGGAATCGGTGTGCTCGGGGCCTGATGACTGCATGCGTGCGGTCCGGACGCAGGTGCGTTCCGGTGCGGACATCATCAAGATCACCTCGACGGGCGGCGTCCTGTCCAACACGGCCGCTGGCCTGGGGCAGCAGTTCACGGATGCGGAGCTGGCCGCCATCGTCGAGGTTGCCCATCGCATGGGCCGTCAGGTCACCGCCCATGCCCATGGCGCGGACGGCATCAACGCCTTCCTGCGAGCGGGCGGGGACTCCATCGAGCATGGCACCTATCTGGACGCTGAATCGATCCGCTTGATGCGCCAGAGCGGCGCCTGGCTGGTGCCGACCCTGCTGGCCGGGGACTATGTGGCGCGGGTGGCGTCGGGTCCGGACAACTTCTTCACCCCGGCCCAGACCGCCAAGGCGCTGGAGGCAGGGCCGCGGATGCTGGCCATGGCCGGGCGGGCCCATGATGGCGGTGTGCGCATTGCCTTTGGAACCGACAGCGGCGTCTCGGCTCACGGAGACAATGCCCAGGAATTCGCCCTGCTGGTCCAGGCGGGGCTGACGCCTCTGGAGGCAATTCAGGCCGCCACGGTCGGCGCTGCCGAACATCTGCGGATTTCGAACGAAGCGGGCCGGATCGCGCCGGGCATGCCGGCCGACCTGATCGCGGTCGCTGGCGACCCCCTCAGCGACGTCACCGAACTGGAGCGCGTCACCTTTGTGATGAGGGGCGGTGTGATCTACCGCGCCGACTGAAGCAGGGCGTTGAGGGCCGCCTCGTCGTCGAATATCGCCCGAACCGGCCAGACGGCGACCCTCGCTCGCCACTCGGGGGGCAGCCGAACCCAATCCTTTTCCGTCGTGACCAGCCCGGCCTCGAACAGCGCGGACCTCTGAGCCAGAAGCTCCAGGTCGGGTTCCGAATAGGCCGCATGGTCAGGAAAGGGCACGAAGTCGACGAGATCGCATCCAGCAGCGATCAGGGCCCGCTCGACCTTCCACGGTTTGGCGATGCCGGCAAAACCGACCTGCGGCCCTGATGGTGGCGGGGCGTCAGCCTTCAGCCGGGCAATGAAGACCGGCAGGGGCGCGAAGGTGGCGGTCAGGTCAGGGTCGGCCGCCTCCAGATCGGCAGGCAGCAGGATGACCACCGCATCGGCCCGCGCCAGCCCGGCCCGCAAGGGCTCGCGCATCGGGCCGGACGGGAAGACGGAGCCGTCTCCGAAAGGCCATTCGTCGTGGCGCGTCTCGCCATCCACGACGATCAGGTTGAGGTGCTTCTTCAGGATCGGGTTTTGATGGCCGTCGTCCAGCACGACGATCTGAGCCCCGTTCTGGGCCGCTGCGCGCGCGCCTGCGACTCGATCGCGCGCAACCCACATCGAAGCGTCCTGAGCCAGCATGATGGGCTCGTCGCCGACGTCCAGGGCCGTATGTACGGACGGATCGACACGCACCGGTCCGGCCAGCGTGCCGCCATAGCCGCGCGAAAGGCCATGGGCTGCAAGGCCGCTCGCGTTCAGCAGGCGCAGAACCTCGCGCGCGACCGGCGTCTTGCCCGATCCGCCGACCGTCAGATTGCCGATCGAGATGACAGGCACCCTCGCATCGGTGGGGAGGGTTCGGGCAATGCGGCGGGCCGTAACGCCAGCCCAGATCCAGGACAGCGGCTTCAGCAGCAGCCGGGTCATCGGCGCATGGTTTCGATCGCGCCTGTACCACCAACGCGGCGTCGACAGCTTCATTGGCGTGCCTTCCTGGCGGGGGCGGCGGGCAACAGGGGGCTGATGGCCGTCCACAGGACATCGACCCCGGAGCCGGCCTCGGCCGCAGCCCGCCGACCGTTTTCGCCCATGGCGCGGGCCAGAGCCGGGTCGGCCAGCAGCGGTGCGACAAGCCCCGGCAGATCGCTGAGGGAGGCGGCGATGGCCAGACCACCGGCCTGAACCAGCGAATGGGTGACCGAGGCCCAGTTGCTGCAGTCTGGCCCGGCGACCGTGGGCTTGCTCAGCCGTGCAGGTTCCAACGGATTGTGCCCACCAACGGGATCCAGCCCCAAGGCCGGGCCGAAAGACCCGCCCATGACGACGACATCGGCCAGACGCAGGAACAGGCCCATCTCGCCCAGGGTGTCGGCGATATAGAGATCTGTTTCGCCCGTCAGAGGCTGACCCAGCGATCTTTGGGCATGGGCATAGCCATCGCGTGTCAGGGCCTGGGCGATGGCCGCCGCCCGCTCGGGATGGCGGGGCACAAGGATCAGGCACAGGCGGTCGGCCAGATGGTCCAGGGCGCGGACCAGAGCCAGCTCTTCGCCCTCGTGCGTGCTGGCGGCCACGACCACGGGCCGGTCGCCGATGGCGGCGCTGAGCGCTGTGAAGGCTGCCGCGTCATGGGGCAGGGGGCCACCCGCAAGCTTCAGGTTCACCTCGCCATCGACCCGTCCGCCCAGACTCTGCAGACGCGCCGCCGATGCAGCATCCTGAGGCAGGATGCGGTCGAACGCGCCCAGCAGCTGACGCGCGGCGGCCGGAAAGCGGGCCCAGCCGTCGGAGCTCTTTTGCGTGATGCGGGCGCTGGCCAGAGCCAGAGGAATGCCGCGGTCACGCGCCGCCAGGATCAGATTGGGCCACAGCTCGCTCTCGACAAAGACGCCGAGTGACGGCCGCCAGTGGTCCAGGAAGGCGGCGGTCGCAGCCGGACCGTCGATCGGGGCGAACTGATGGATCACGCCCGGTGGCAGGCGACGCGACAGGATCTGGGCCGAGGTCAGGGTGCCGGACGTCACCAGGATCGCAAGGTCGGGCCGGGCGGCCCTGGCTCGCTCCACCACCGGCAACAGCGACAGCGTCTCGCCCACACTGACACCGTGCAGCCAGATCAGCGCGCCGTCCGGGCGGGCGACACCGGCAATACCCAGACGCTCATCCACGCGCCGAGCGTCCTCCTTGCCCTGTTTCACGCGGGCGTCCAGCAGCCGCGGTGCCAGCGGCTCGAACAGGCGGGTCGCCAGTCGATAGGCCTTGAGCGCCAGGCTCACGTCAGGCCCGTGATCGCGTCGGCCCTCGCCTCGACCGCATTCAGGCGTGCCGTCCAATCCAGCGCGACCTGTTCCGGATCGGCCCCCTTGGGATAATCGACGCGATCCCAGACGATCGCCCCCCGGCCAAAGGGCCGCGGGATGATGTTGCGATCCCAGGTCTTGAGGCGGAACGCGGGATAGCAGGAGATTCCCAGCATCAGGACCGGCGCGCCGGACAGCTTGGCCATGACGGGCAGGCCCTGGCCCATCTGGTTGGCGGGGCCGCGCGGGCCATCGGGCGACAGGGCGACCCCGCCCACCTTCAGTTGACGCAGGATCTCGCGCACCGCGATGGCACCGCCTCTTTCACCAGCGCCGTCGCCCTTCTTGGCCGAAGATCCGCGAATGGCCGGAAAGCCCAGATGTCCGATGGCGCGCGTCATGAACTGTCCGTCGCGGCTGAGCGACACCAGGGCCTTTGCCGGCGTGGCGCGATCTTGGGGCCAGCTGGCCGCAGACAGGGGACCGCGGCAATGCCAGAAGGCCACCAGCACGCCTCCGCCCTGAGCCCAGACTTCCTCGGCCAGATGCTCGTTCTCGCGCGTCCAGCGGATGGTGGCGAAACAGAAGCGAAGCCACACCGCGATGATCCAGGCCAGAATGGCCTGGATGACAGGATTGTGCAGCGGTCTCATGCCACGGTCTCCACGCTTGGTGCAGGCTCTCCGTCCAGGGATTGAGCGCGGGCCAGACGGGCATACAGGCCGTCCTGGGCCGTCAGCGCCTCATGCGTGCCGGTCTCTACGATCCGGCCGGCAGAGATCACATGAATCCGGTCCGCCCGGCGCACGGTGGACAGGCGGTGGGCGATCATCAGGGTGGCGCGACCGGCCATCAGCCGCTCCAGGGCCGCCTGAACTAGGGCTTCGCTCTCGGTGTCCAGGGCGCTGGTGGCCTCGTCCAGCAACAGAATGGGGGCATCCTTCAGGAAGGCGCGGGCGATGGCGATGCGCTGGCGCTGCCCGCCTGACAGTCGCATCCCAGCCTCTCCGACACGGGTGACATAGCCCTCGGGCAGGTCCTGAATGAAGTCGTGCGCAGCGGCCGAGCGCGCCGCCTCGACAATGTCCGCCTCTGACGTGCCGGGGCGCCCATAGGCGATGTTCGCCGCGACCGTGTCGTCGAACAGGAAAGGCTCCTGAGTGACCAGGGCAATCTGGTCGCGGAGATCGTGCAGCCGCACCTGGCGGATGTCGTGCCCATTGATCCGGACGGTGCCTGCCGTAACGTCGTAGAAGCGCGGCAAGAGACTGAGCAGGCTGCTCTTTCCGCCACCGGACGGGCCGACCAGGGCCACCGTCTCGCCCGCCTGGACCGTCAGGGAGACGTCCGAAAGCGTGGGCTCGGCGCGGTCTGTGCCATAGGCGAACGAGACATGTTCGAAGGCCACCGTGGCTCGGCCGGGCAGCAGGCGCACGGCATCGGGAGCCTCGCGGATCTCGGGCTCGATATCCAGGGCGCGGAACAGGCGCTGGGCCGCCGTCAGGCCCTCGCTCATGACCGTCTGCAGATTGGTCACCTGACGCAGCGACTGGCCGGCAGCCATCAGCAGACCGATGAAGGCGGCAAACGCCCCCACCGTCATCGCCCCGTCCCGCGCGCGCCATCCGGCATAGGCCATCACCGCCGCGACGACGATCATGGACACCAAATTGCTGAACGGACCGGCAAAGGCGCGGCTGTCGGCCGATTTGATGATGTGCCGCTGACGCCGGGCAACGACCGCGCCGACGCGGGCCTCCTCGGCCGCCTCACGGTTTTCGATCTTGATCAGGCGGACCCCGTCCAGGTTTTCCATCAGCGCGGTGGACAGGTTCTCGGTCTCGGTCATGGCTCCGCGCGTGGCCTTGCGCGTGCGCTTGGAAAACCGGCGCAGGATTAGGCTGACCAGGGGAACGCCCAACAGGACGATCGCCGTCAGCTGCCAGTCGATGAAGGCCATCGAGACCAGAACGGCAATCAGCGTCAGGCTGTGCTGGGTGTAGTTGACCACCCCGTTGGTGAACGCCTCTCGCACCAGGTTGGCATCGAACAGGACACTGGAGACAAAGGCGCCCGAGTGCTGGCTGCGTAGCCGGGCCAGGTCGGCGCGGATCATGGCGCCGAACAGGCGTATCTGGATGTCGCCGACAATGCCGTGACCCAGGCGGTTGACCAGCGCGGCCTGTCCCAGCGACGCAACCGTCCAGACCAGGCCCACCAGCACGATGACGATCGGAATATAGATCATCCCCTGGCCTGGCGGGATGTCGATGACGCCCCACAGGCTGAACGGGCTGTCGACGTTGACGAACAGGCCGTCGATGGCCGGTTCCAGCAGTTTCAGCGTCAGCGCCGCCATCCCGCCGGCAACCGCCGCGCACAGCATGGAGGTGAACAGCCGCGCCTTTCGCGTGGACAGGTAGTCGCGCCAGATCCGCAGCAGCAGCGGGCGCAACGGTTCCTTTTCTTCGTGGGCGGCAGGCGTGGTCGTCATGGCCCTTCGGTCGGACGTGACGCGGGCCAAGTCAAGCGCGGCGTGGACGGGAGATGACGCTGAATCGCGGTGTTGCCCGCCGTTGAACGGACCAGATGACGCCTGCGTGCCGATGGGCTATCTGCCCCGCCATGACGCGGTTCGATCTCTCGACACCCTGGGGGCGTTTCAAGGCCCACTGGGATTATTTCTGGACCGATCACGCCTTTCTGCGTCTCGCCTTTTCCAACGCCCATTGGCTCGGACCGGACCTGGTGCGAACCAACCAGCCTTCACCCCGGCAGCTGGAGGCGTGGAAGGCCAAGGGGATCCGCACGGTGATCAACCTGCGCGGGGCGCGGGACGAAAGCTATTATGCGCTGGAAAAGGATGCCTGCGCCCGATTGGGACTGACCCTGATTGATGCGCCGCTCGACTCGCGCGACGCCCCGGGGCGCGACCGCATCCACCGGGCGCGCGACCTTTTCCGACAGATCGAATACCCGGTTCTGATCCATTGCAAGTCGGGCGCGGACCGTGCCGGGATGATGGCGGTCCTGTATCGCCATTTTCACCTGGGCGAGCCCATTTCGGTAGCCATCGAACAGCTGTCCAAGAAATACCTGCACCACCGCGAAGGTCTGACCGGCGTGCTGGACTTCATGCTGGAAAAATACATCGCCGAGGTGGAGCCGACCGGCGTGAGCTTCATCGACTGGATCGACAGTGCGGCCTATGACCCCAAAGCTATTCGTGCAGAGTTCAAGGCCGGATGGTGGGGCACGGTCCTGACGGACAAGATCCTTCGCCGGGAATAGAGGTCAGCCCCAGGGCCCCTTGCGCGACGATGGATGCGGCGGCGGGGCGCCCTCGGATGCCTCTTCGGCCAGACGGCGGGCCTTGCGATCGGCCTCCCAGCTGCGGAACCATGACAGCCAGCGCTTCTCGTCGCGTAGCACGAACATCCAATAGACCAGCAGGGTCAGCATGCTGACCAGGCTGAACACTCCCATGGTGTCCAGCGTCGTTCCGAATACAGTCACTGGCGTGGCTCCGAAGGGTCGGCAGGGGGAAACGGGGACTGAGGGGGCTGCACAGGGGTCTGCGGCGCATCCCCTTGCGATGTAACCGGGTCGTTCCAGGCCGTGTCCTGGTCCAGACGTTGCTCAACGGGACGGGCCGGCCTGCGACGCGTGGCCCACAACACAATGCCGACCCCCATCGCGATCAGGGCCAGGACGATCAGAGTGGGGGCCATGTCACGTCTCCTGCGGTTTCAATCCCATCTGCAAAGCGTCCTTGCAAACGGGCCGTTCCCGCTCAGCCGTGGCTGGCGTCGCCGCGAGGGTCGATCATCCGGTGCGCATGAAGGATGAAATAGCGCATGTGGGCATTGTCGACGGTGGCCTGGGCGCGGGCCTTCCACGCCTTGCGGGCCTCCTCATAGTTCGGAAAGGCACCGACGAACTCGACCTTGGACAGATCGCGAAATACCGGGGCATCCAGGTGACGCAGCTCTCCGCCGATCACGAGGTGAAGCAGTTGGGGATCGTCCATCTTGGGGGCGTCTGACATGGCAGGGTCTCTCAAAAAGGGGGGGGACGGGCTATGGGGCCAGCGGGATAGGCCCTGTGCGGCGAAGGATCAACGGGTGCAGCGCCGGCGCCGAGCAGACAAGGCTGGCCTGGCGAGGGTCCGGGCGGTTGAAAACCCAAGACCGGCCGTGGTGATCGCTGACCCTGGCTCCAGCCTCCTCGGCGATAAGAGCGCCGGCACACACGTCCCAGTCCCACTTCGGCGTCAGGGCTATAGTCGCGTCGAAGGCGCCTGCTGCCACGAGGGCCATGCGATAGGCCAGGGCGTTCCGCTTCTCGAAGCGCATCTCCGGCCAGGGCTCGGGCCATTGCGGTCCTTCCATCAGCCGGGCGTCGGCCAGGACGGCGGCGTCATCCAGCGTATCGGCGTCCGAGGCGGCAATGGCTCTGCCGTTCAGGCGCGCGCCCCCGCCCAGGGTCGCCTCGAAGGTCTCGTTCAGCATCGGGGCATGGATGACCGCCGCGACCGGACGCCCGTCTTCCACAACCGCGATGGGCACGCACCACCAGGGCTTTCCCTTCATGAAGGCGACAGTCCCGTCGATCGGATCGACCACGAAAACGCGCGCTTTCGACAGCCGCTCTGCGCCGTCCGGTGTCTCTTCCGACAGCCAGCCATAGTCGGGGCGCGCGCCCAGCAGACGATCCTTCAGAAAGGCATCGACGGCCAGATCGGCACTGGTGACGGGAGAACCCCCGGACTTGGACCAAATCTTCAGCCCGGCCTCCCGCTCGGCCACGGCCAGGGCACCGGCGGCGATGGCAGCTTCGCGTATCAGATCAAGATCGTCAGCCAGGGCATTCATTTTCCAGCGATAGCCACCGCATCGAACATCAAGGAGGGCACGTTGAAGCCACCACGGAACTCCAGGTCCGATCCGCGCTCCATCCGCAGCCACAGTTCGGTCAGCTTGCCCGCGACCGTGATCTCGCTGACCGGCCAGGCGATCTGCCCGTTTTCGAACCAGAAGCCCGACACCCCCGCCGACCAGTCTCCGGTATTGGCGTTGAGCGAAGGGCCGAACATGGAAGTGATCAACAGGCCGGAGCCGGCGTCGGCCATCAGCGCGGCCTGATCCCGTTCACCCGGCTCCAGGTGCATATTATGACCCGCGACGCCAGCAGGACCAGCGGCCCCTCGCGACGCATGGCCTGTCGACACGAGACCAAGCTGGGCGGCCGATGCACTGTTGAGCAACCAGGTGGTCAGGACCCCGTCGTCAATGATTGAT